>JAMFSN010000222.1 GCA_026225295.1 Frankia alni | reverse complement strand
GCCCGCCCCGCCCGCCGCCGGCGAAACCCCGGCGGAGACCGTCGGCGTGACCGACGATGACGACGACTGGCCCACCCGCTACGCCTGGCTGGACGAAGACCCGGAGCCCGACGACGAGGCCAGCCGGGACGACGCGACCACGGACACGGATGACGAGCCGGCGGCAAGGGCTGAGCCCGCCGCCACCCCCGCCGCCCCGGTAACTTCCGCCGCCTCGGCCGCTTCCGCCATCGGCGACCTCGAGGTCGCTGCCCCCACCGCGGCTGCCCCCGCCCTCGGTCCCGCCCTCGGTCCCGCCGCCGGGCCGGACATCGCCGAGCCGGACGTCATCGACCCGTCGGCCACCCGGCCGACCCCCGCCGGCCGGCTGACCAAGGTCCCGCCGCCGCCGCCCGCCGCCGGCCTGGCCCCGGACCCGGAGCCGGACGAGACCGCCCGCGACTTCAGCGCCCGGGCCTGGGCCGCCGAGCCCGCCCCGGCTGACGTCGGCGACGACGGCCGAGACAGCGATGGCTCCGCCGAGCCCGGGACCGGGCCCGATCCAGCGGCAACGGCGCAGGCAGACGTGCCGCCCGCCGCGGGCGAGGCAGTCTCGACGGACGGCGGCAGCGGCCTGGTCACCGTGGTGCCCGGCGTCCCCCGGTTCCACGAGCCCGACTGCATCCTCATCCGCTTCATGCCCGAGAAGGACATCCAGAAGCTGACGACTTCCGATGCGAAGGCGGCCGGCTGCACCCCGTGCGCCGCCTGCCAGCCCGCCGGATAACGTCAACAAGCGCTCTGGCACCCAGTCTGTCCGGTTGATCGTGCACCGCTGAGCCGGCTATTGCCGGCTCAGCGGTGCACGACTGCGTCTCACGGCCGCACCGTTCCGGATAACAGCAACAAGCGCCTCGCGCCAGCCGCCAGCCGCCAGCCGCCAGCCGCCAGCCGCCAGCCGTCTCGCGTTAGCTCTCGGACGGTCTCAGCCCCGCCGCGGCCGTCAGCCAGAAGCGCAGGCCCAGGTCGTCGTCCGCGGATTCATACCAAGGGCCGCCCGCCTCCGGTGCCTCGCCTGGCCCGAAGGACACGGCGAGCACCTCGCCCGCGATTAGCTCCCCGTGCCCGGACAGCGCGGCCGCGAGACCGGCGTCGGCCGCCGACCAGCGCACGGCGATCCGGTCGCTGACGGCCAGGCCGGCGGACTTGCGCGCGTCCTGGATGAGCCGTACCACCTCGCGGGCGTAACCCTCGGCGCGCAGCTCGCCGGTCACGGTCAGGTCGAGGGCGACGGTCTCGCCGCCGCCGGCGGCCACCCCCCAGCCCTCGAGTGGCGTCTGCGTCACGACCAGGTCGGCGGCGGACAGCTCGACCGGGCCGAGCGTAGCGACGTCGACCGTGACGGTACCCCCGTTGGCCGATACCTCAGGCGACACCCCGGCCGCCAGCCAGGCCGGGTCGGCGGAACGGATCTCGGCCGCGACCGCCTGAGTCGATGAGCCGAACCGGCGCCCGAGCGCCCGGAAGTCCGGCTTGACCGTGTAACGGACGAGCGCGCCGGCCGCCGCCTCCAGCGGTTCCAGCGCGCGCACGTTGAGCTCGGCGAAGACCAGCGCGTGCAGCTCGGCCGGCAGCGCGGTGAATCCGGGCGCGCTCACCAGGGCCCGCGCGAGCGGCTGCCGGGTCGGCGTCGCCGCCGCGGCCCGGGCCGACCGGCCGAGCTCGACGATCCGCCGGACCAGGGCCATCTGCGCCGACAGGTCCTGGTCGATGAGCGCCGCGTCATGGGCGGGCCAGGACGCGAGGTGCACCGACCGCGGCTCGCCGTCGGACCGCAGCACGCCCCACAGGTAGTCGGTGAGGAACGGCGTGATCGGGGCCAGCATCTTGGTCACCGCGGTCAGGGCGAAGTGCAGCGTCGCGAACGCGGCCGCGCCGTCCGGGCCGGTGGGCCCGGCCCAGAACCGCCGCCGCGACCGCCGCACGTACCAGTTGGACAGGTCGTCGATCAGCGCGGCGAGCCGCCGGCCGGCCGCGGCCGCGTCGAGCGCCTCCAGGGACGCGGTCACGTCGCGGACGCAGGCGTGCACCTCCGACAGCAGCCACCGATCGAGCAGCGGCCGCGACGAAGGCTCAGGGGCAAGAGCAGCCGCCTCCGGGGTCCACGCGGAACCGGAACCAGATCCGGCCGCGTTTGAGTACAGCACCAGGAAGGATGCCGTGTTCCAGTACGTGAGCAGCACCTTGCGCACGATCTCGGCCAGCGCGGCGGACCCGATCCGGCGCTGCCCCCACGGCGATCCGGACGCGGCGAAGAACCAGCGCACCGCGTCTGCCCCGTGGGTATCCATCAGCCCCATCGGCTCGATGACGTTGCCGAGGTGCTTGGACATCTTCCGTCCCGTGTCATCGGTGACGAGCCCCAGGCAGACGACGTTCTCATACGACGACCGGTCGAACACCAGCGTCCCGACGGCCATGAGGGAGTAGAACCAGCCCCGGGTCTGGTCGATCGCCTCGCAGATGAACTGGGCCGGGTACGCGGACTCGAACGCCGCCAGGTTCCGCAGCGGCGCCCCCCACTGGGCGAACGGCATCGACCCGGAGTCGAACCAGGCGTCGATCACCTCGGGCACCCGGGACGCGGTCTGCCCGCAGGAGGGGCACGGGAACCGGACCTCGTCCACGAAGGGCCGGTGCGGGTCGCTGGCCGACAGGTCCCGGCCGGCCAGCGAGCCCAGCTCGCTCAGCGACCCGACGCACGTCACGTGCTCGTCCGGGCACTCCCACACCGGCAGTGGCGTTCCCCAGTACCGGGTCCGGGACAGCGCCCAGTCGACGTTGTTGCGTAGCCACTCGCCGTACCGGCCGTGCTTGATGGTGGGCGGCTGCCAGTTGGTCTTGTCGTTCTCCGCGAGCAGCCGCTCCTTGACCGCGGTCGTCCGGATGTACCACGACGGCAGCGCGTAGTACAGCAGCGTCGTGCCGCAGCGCCAGCAGTGCGGGTAGCTGTGCGTGTGCGGCTCCGACCGGAACAGCAGGCCGCGCTCGGCGAGGTCCGCGCTCAGCGGCGCGTCCGCGTCCTTGAAGAACAGCCCGCCGACTAGCGGCAGCCCGTCGGTGAAGCGCCCGTCGGCCCGCACCGGGTTCACCACCGGCAGGCCGTTGGCCCGGATCGCGGCCAGGTCGTCGGCGCCGAAGGCCGGCGCCAGGTGCACCAGGCCGGTCCCGTCCTCGGTGGTCACGAAGCCGCCGCTCACCACCCGGTGCGCGCCCGCAATAGAGACAATCCCGAACGGGGGCGTGTATTCCGCGCCGAGCAACTCGCTGCCCCGGAGCGTGGCGACCACGTGCCAGCCCGCGCCGAGCACCCGCGGCCACAGCGCCTCGGCCACCACGACCCGGTCGGTGCTTCCCTCCGGGGGACGCGCCCCCCGGGCCACCCCGTTGCGCTGGGCGATCACGTACTCCACGTCCGGGTGCACGGCGATCGCGGTGTTGGACACCAGCGTCCACGGCGTCGTCGTCCAGACCAGCAGGTCCGCCCCGAGCAGGCCAGCCGCGCGCAGCCGCGGGCTCGCGCCCGCCGGGACGGCGGTGACCGGGAACCGCACCGTGACCGACGGGTCCACGACGTCCCGGTAGACGTCGGGCTGGCCCATCTCGTGATCGGACAGGGGGGTGCCGCAACGCGGG
>JAMFSN010000025.1 GCA_026225295.1 Frankia alni | reverse complement strand
GGTCGTGGGCCATCAACGGCTCCGCGATGTCGGCGTCGCGGCCGCGTTGACCGGGACCAACCGGGACTACCTGGCGGCGGTCTACGCGATCGGGCCGGACCCGGACGCGGCGGCCGGCGCGGTGGAGCGGTACCGGGCGACGCACCGGTGGGTCATCGGCGACCCGGACCCGGCCCGCCGGCCCGCCGACCGGACCGCGACCCCCGCGACCCCCGCGACCCCCTCGACCCCGACGTTCGCGTGAGCCTCGCCCACCACGACCCGATCCGGACCCCGGACCACCCGCCCGACCTCCCCGACCTCCCCGACCAGGCCGAGCAGGCCCTGGTCACCCGGGTCGTCGACGCCCTGTACCGGGAGGACCACCAGGGACTGCGCACCCGGGGCCGGCCGGCCGCCGCCCCGGATCTCCCCCGGGCCGGCGCGGTCCGGGCCACCTGGTGGACGTCACCACCGCTCGGCGAGCACCGGGTGGTCCTGCCGATGTGCGCCGACGGTTTTCTCGCCGACCAACGGCTCGCCGCCCCCTTCCTGGTCGTCGAGCCGTTCGGGGGCCCGCCGACCCTCGCCGCGCACCTCGACGAGGTGCTCGCCGCGCTCGCCCCCGAACCCGAGCCGCCCACCGGCGCCGATGACCAACCGGACGAGCTGGTGGCCGGGTGGAACGCGTTCGCGGACGAGTGCCGACAGGCCCTGGCCGGCGCGCGACTGCCCGTTCCGACCCTGGTTCCCCCGCCGGCCGGCGCCGGCTACCGGGGACTGGCCCGGTACGAGGCGATCGCGGCCCGTGGCGAGCACCCGGTCCATCCGCTCGGCCGGTGCCGGATCGGTCTGTCCCCACCGGAGCTGCTCCGGTACGCCCCGGAGTTCGCGCCCCGCTTCCGCCTGCGGTGGTGCGCCGTACCGGCCGACCCGCTCACCCGGTCGGGTTCGCTTCCGGCGTGGTGGCCGAGCCCGACGTCGCTGGGCCTGTCGCCGGGCCCCGACGGTGACCGGGTGGCCCTTCCGGTACACCCGCTGACGGCCGCCCGGGGGCTGGTCGCGGTGGGTCCCCGGGCCCGGGTGGTCGTCACGCCGACCTTGTCCACCCGCACGGTCGCCGTGCTGGCCGACCCGACGGTCACGCTGAAACTCCCGCTGCCGACCGCGACCCTGGGCGCCCGCAACCGCCGGACCATCGCCCCCGGAACCCTGGCCGACGGCGCCACCATGCACCGCCTGCTGGGAACGATTCTCGACCGGGAACCCGCCGTGCGCGGGCGGGTGCTGCTGGCCGACGAATCGACGTGGCTGCACACCGGGGACGAGAACCGGGCCGTGCTGATCCGGCGGCTGCCACCCGACCTGGACGGCGCCACGCTGGTCCCGGTGGCCGCGCTGACCGCGCCCGGCTCCCCGGCCGGGCCGATCCTCTCCGACCTGGCCGCCCGGTACCCGGGCGGGCTCCCGGCGCTGCTCGTCGACTACCTGGACGCCCTGTTCGACTGGCACGTGCTGCTCTGGTTGCGCTACGGCGTGGCACTGGAAGCGCACGGCCAGAACATCACGCTCGTGATCGACCCGCCGCCGGGCCCCCGGCCGGCGGTCCGGCTGCTCTACAAGGACAACGACGGGGGGCGGATCGACCGCCGGCGGCTCGGAGCGGCGCTGAGCGCGGACTCTTTCCATGACCCCCGCATCAACTTTGGTGAACCCCGAATCACCTTCAGTGACCCACGGATCACCGGCGCTGACGACCGCGACCTGGCCGACATGGTCACCACCATCACCCTGCACCTGTGCGCGGCGGTCCCCCTGCGGGGGCTGACCGACGACCCGGCCGCACGGCGGACGTTGATGGGGCTGATCCGCGACCGGTTCGCCGCCGCCGCCGACCGGTGGAGCGACCGGTCGGACCCGGCCGCCCGCCGTTCCGAGCACCACCTGCGGTCCGGCGTGCTGAACGCCGACCGACTGCCGGTCAAGGCGATGGTCACCGCGGGCACCCTGGTCCCCAAGCACCGGCTCGGCTGCTCCGACATCAACACCTGCTACCTGCGCTCGGGGCCGAACTACCTGCGGGCCGGCGGATGAGCCCGCCCCCGGCCGACCTGATCAGCGCGCACACCCTTTTCGGATGCGTGCTGCGCGAACTCGGGGCGCAACCGCGGATCAGCGGACCGGACCCGGGCTACCTGACCGTCACGCTGCCGCGCACCGGTGAGCGGCTCGGCGCCGCCCTCCGCCGGGCCAGCGTGCTGGGCGTGCACCGGTTCCGCGGGCCGGTCCACCGGCATCTGGGACCCGACCGGCGGTCGCTCACCATCACCGGACTGGCCCGCCTGGTCGCCGCCGAACTGGCCCTGCGCACCGGGCACGACAACGAAGAATTCGTCGACCAGGTCGTGGCCAGCCACGCGACCCTGACCTTCCTGCTCGACGCCTGGTCGGCCAGCCCGAGCGGGCGCCCCGGCCGGTGGACGACAGCCCGGGAACCGGCCGGGACCGGACCGACGGCCGACTATCTGGACTCCGAGCAGTCGTTGCTGGCCGGGCATCCGCGCCACCCGACGCCGAAATGGCGGTCGGGAACGCCGGCCGCCTGGCAGCGCTACGCCCCCGAGCTCGGCGCCCGGTTCCCGCTGCGCTGGCTGGCCGTCGCCGAGGACGCCGTCGCCGAGACCAGCGTGGACGAGCCGGGCTTCGACGGTCACGGCCGGCTGCGGGAGCTTCGCGAGGGACCGGAGCCGCCGGTCGGCTTCCGCGCGCTGCCGGTCCATCCGTGGCAGTTCTCGCTGGCCCGCGCGGACCCGCTCGCCGGGCCGGCGCTGGCCCGGGCGTTCGCGGTCGGAACCCTCATCGACCTGGGCTCCAGCGGTCTGCCGGTGTATCCCACGGCCAGCGTGCGCACGCTTTACCAACCCGAGCTGGACGTCTTCCTCAAGATGAGCCTCAACATCCGGGTCACCAACTGCCTGCGCAAGAACGCCCGCTACGAACTGGCCGGGGCGGTCGCGGTCACCACGCTGCTGGCCCCGGTCCGGGACCGGATGGCTACGAGCCATCCGGGCTTCGCCTTGCTGCCGGAACCGGCCGCGCGGACCGTTGAGCTGCCGCCCCGCCTCGGCGACGCCGCCGAACGGCGGGCCGTGGCCGAATCCCTCGGCGTGATCATCCGGAGCGGGCTGCGCGGGCCGCTGGCCCCCGGCGAGACAGCGCTGCTGGCCGGCAGCCTCGTCGCCGAGCGGGTCGCAGGCGCACCCGGGACCGGCCGGTGGCACGTGAGCGCGCTGGTCGCCCCGGGCGACGTCGAACGCTGGTGGGCGTCCTACCTGGCGCTGCTGGTCGATCCGGTGCTGTACCTGTGGTTCACCCACGGCGTGGCCCTCGAACCGCACCTGCAGAACGTTCTGGTGGTGGTCGACCGGGCCGGCCGACCCCGCCGGATGCTGGTCCGCGACCTGGAAGGAATCAAGATCGGACCCGGGCCGCTCGCCGCGGCGGTCGCAGCGCTGCCGACGCCCGTCGCGGCCGCGGTCGCCCGCGACGAGGAAGCGGGCTGGAACCGGGTCGCCTACTGCCTCCTGGTCAATCACCTGGTGGAGGTGCTGGCCGCCCTGGCCGACCTCCGGCCCGATCGCGAGGCGGCGCTGTGGGCGGCCCTGCAGGAGCGGGTGGCGCTGGTGTCCGGGGCACTCGGCCACCCGGACCGGTTGGTGGAACTGCGGTCGGGCGCCCCCCTGCCGGCCAAGGCCAACCTGCTGCTGCGCTGGTCGCGGCGGGCCGACCGGCACGCCGCCTACGTCCCCTTCGGGCCCGTCCCGGCCGGAGCCCGGCGATGACCCGGGTCGCCAATGACCGGGCCCGGCGATGACCGGGGCCCGGCGATGACGACGGTCGGGGCGGCCGCGCTGCTGACCCCGGCGGTGGCGGCGGCCGCCGCCACCGCCGACGGGCCGACGTTCGTCTATGACCTGGCCCAGCTGGACGCCCATGCGGGCGTGATCCGGTCGGCCCTGCCGACCGGAACCCAGCTGCTGTACGCGGTCAAGGCCAACCCGGACCCACGCCTGCTGGCGGTGCTCGACCGCCACGTCGACGGGTGGGAAATCGCCAGCCGGGGGGAGCTCGCGCACCTGCGCCGCCACGTCCCCGACCGGCCGGCCTACTTCGCCGGACCCGGCAAGACCGACGCCGAACTGACGGCCGCGCTGACCGCCGGGGTGACGCTGCACGTCGAGAGCGCCCGGGAACTGCGGCGGATCGCCGCGCTGGCCGGCCCGGACAGCGGACCGCGCGCCGGGGCAAGCCGTGCGGCCGTGCTGCTGCGGGTCAACCTGCCGGTCCCGACCGATCTGCCGGCCGTGCTGGCCATGGGCGGTCGCCCGAGTCCGTTCGGCATGGATCCGGCCGAGGCCGACATCTGCGGCCGGGCGCTCGCGGCCGGCGCGCTGCCCGGCATCGAATTCCGCGGCATCCACGCCCACCTGGCCAGTGGCCTCGACGCGGACGACTGCGCGGGCCTCGCGGACCTCACGCTGCACTGGGCGGTCGCGTTCGGCCGGCGGCACCGGCTGCCGATCGCCGAGATCGACGTCGGAGGCGGGATGGCGGTCGACTACCGACGCCCGGCGGACCGGTTCGACTGGGCCGGCTACGGCGAGCGCCTCGGCCGCGGCATCCGGGCGGCCGGCACCGACGCCGTGATCCGGATCGAGCCCGGCCGGTCGGTGACGGCCTATTCGGGCTGGTACGCCACCCGGGTCGTCGACCTCAAGCGCAGCCACGGCCGGTGGTTCGCCCTCGTGGCCGGCGGCACCCACCACCTGCGGACCCCGGTGGCCAAGGGTCACGACCAGCCGTTCGTCGTTCTCGGGAACCGCTCCGTCCTCGGAAACCGCTCCGGGGCCGACCGGCCCACCGCCAGCGGCCCGGTGACCGTCGTCGGGCAGCTGTGCACCCCCAAGGACATTCTGGCCAGCGAGGTGCCGGTCGAACGGATCGGCGTCGGGGACGTCGTGGTGTTCGCCCTGGCCGGCGCGTACGGCTTCACCATCAGCCATCACGACTTCCTCATGCACCCGCGGCCAGCCGTCCGCTACGTGGGCTAGTTCCGAGTCCTTGATTCGATGAAAATAGCTGGCCGAGGTAGACATCGAGGTCCTTGGATACCTTCCAGTTGATCTTTTTCAGGAATCTGCGGAACTCGGGGCGCGGTGTCGGCGGTAGGTGGAGTGGATGACCTTCCCGGTGGTGACGTCCAAGGCGGCGAACAGGTCGAAACGCCCTCCACTTACCCGCCACTGATCGTCCGGGGTCAACCCGGCCGCTCCTCGCCCGACCGGCCGACCGGCCGACCCATCATGCGGCGACGGTGTCGACGTTTTCCGTGATCGTTATTGATGGGTGATGGGGTCGGGGTGGGTGGTGTAGGTGCGGCCGGTGGGGGCGGTCCAGGTGTGGTGGCCGGGGTGGAGTTGGGTCAGGGTCCAGGGGCCGTCGTCTTTGGCCCGGTGATGACGCCGGCACAAAGGCGCGAGGTTGGGATCACTGGTCGGGCCGCCGTCGGTGTGGCGGGTGACGTGGTCGTGGTCGCAGCGTTCCGCCGGCTTCGAACAGCCCGGGAAGGCACACCAGGGCGTGCGGGCCCGGACGTGGCGGGCCAGTCGGGGTGAGGGGAACCGCCGGTGGGACACCTCCAACGGATGCCCGGTGGCGGGGTCGTACAGGATCCGCCGCCAGGTCGCGTTGTCGGCC
>JAMFSN010000221.1 GCA_026225295.1 Frankia alni | reverse complement strand
GGCAGCATCCCCGCAGGTCCCCACACCCGCCGACGACGACAGTCCCCGGACCGACGGCAAACGTCATCGTTCGGGCGCACCCGAACGGACGCTGACCCAGCCAAACCACCCCACCCCCAGCGGACCCACCCCACCCGGCCGACCGCGCCGGACAGCACCTGGGTGCCGACCGACGGACAATCGCCGACATGACCGCCACGATCGCCGGTGATTTCGACTACGAGACGCACGGCGCCGGCTACACCAACACCCGGCAGCCCGACCCGCGCATCGCCGCCCACGTCCACGCCGCCCTGGGCGACGCCCGGACCGTGCTGAACGTGGGCGCCGGAGCCGGCAGCTACGAGCCCACCGACCGCTACGTCGCGGCGGTCGAGCCGTCCGCCGCGATGCGCTCCCAGCGGCCGCGCGCGCTGGCTCCGGCCATCGACGCCGTCGCCGGGCACCTGCCGTTCGACGACGACCGCTTCGACGCCGCCATGGCCATCATCACCGTGCACCAGTGGCCGGACCCCGACGCCGGCCTGCGGGAACTGCGCCGGGTCAGCCGCGGCCCGGTGGTCGTGCTCACGATGGACGCCGTCGCGCTCGGGTCGTACTGGTTGGCCGACTACGTTCCGGAACTCTTCGCCGCCGAACGGCGCCGGTTCCCGGCGGTGGCCCACCTGGCCGAGGTGCTGGGCGGGGCGAGCGTGAGGAACGTGCCGGTCCCGGCCGACTGCGTGGACGGGTTCGGCGAGGCGTTCTACGGGCGGCCCGAACGGTTCCTCGACCCGGCGGTGCGGGCCGCGCAGTCCGGGTGGGCCTTCGTCGATCCGGAGGCCACCGGCCGGGGTCTCGAACGGCTGCGGGCCGACCTCGCATCCGGCGCGTGGGACGCCCGGCACGGAGCGCTGCGGGATCAACCCGAGTTCGCCGGCTCGCTGCGACTGATCACCGCCCCGGCCCGGTGACCCGCCGGCGACGCCGGGTGGTGGGGTCGGACGGGTAGGCTCGCCGGGAAGCTCTTCGTGAAGTTCCATCTACAGATCGGTCGGGTTCGTGGGTTCGGTCATCAAGAAGCGTCGCAAGCGCATGGCGAAGAAGAAGCACCGCAAGCTGCTCAAGCGCACGCGCGTTCAGCGTCGCAACAAGAAGTAGGTAACCCGCCCGTCCGGCCCGGCCCGCTGCCCGGTATCACCGAAAGCGTCACGTAAAGTCACGGCCCCATGCTGTGTGAAGTGGGCAGGCTCGTCGTGGCTGTGCGAAGGTGGCCCGACGGGGGCCGGCAAAGGGGCCACCCCCTGGCCACAGGGGGTGGCTCGGTGACCGGTCAGTTCATCACCTTCCTGTCTGATTACGGCGTCGGCGACACGAGCGTCGGTGTGTGCCACGGGGTCATCGCCCGGCACGCCCCGGACGCCCGGGTGGTGGATCTCTGCCACACGATTGCTCCGCAGGACATCGCGCACGGGGCGACGAAGCTCGCCGCCGCCGTCGGCTACCTGCCGGCCTGCGTCCACCTGGCCGTCATCGAACCGGTGACGGCGGACGGCTTCAGCCGGGGTATCGCTCTGCGCACCACGGACGGCTCGACCTTCATCGCTCCCGACAACGGCCTCACCTCGCTGGCCTGGAGCGAGCTGGGCGGGGTCGAATCCGTGCACGAGATCGCCGATCCGGGGATGTGGCTGCCCCGGCCGAGCGACGTCTTCCGGGGCCGCGACGTCTACGCCCCGGTCGCCGCGCGGATCGCCACCGGGACGGCCCCGGACGAGGTCGGGCCGCCCATCGACCCGGACACCCTGGTGCGGGTCGTGCCCCGGCGGTGCGAGGTCGATCTGGACCACGTGCACGGCGAAATCGTGGACATCGACCACTTCGGCAACCTGGCCATCAACGCCGCCCGCACCGACCTGGAAGCGGCCGGCCTGACCCTCGGGGACCCGGTCGAGCTGCGGATCGGCGGTCGGGCCCTGCAGGTCCGGTACACCCACACCTACGGCGAGGTGCCGCCCGGTCGGGTGGTCGTCTGCGAGGACTCGCTCCATCGGGTGATGATCGCGGTCAATCTGGGGCGGGCCGCGGAAATCCTGCGGGCCCGCCGGGGCGAGGCCGTCGTCATCGCCCAGGCCCAGCGTCCGGCGTCCATCATCCCGACGCCGGAGCCGATCTGGTGACGGGCCGGCCGGGCGGGACGGCCCGGCCCGGCCCGTTCGGGGTGTGACGTACCGCAATCGCCCACGGCCGCCGCCGGGGCCGATCGGTGGGGTCGGCGTGGCAGGGTGGGCGTGGCCGGGTGGGACTCACGGCCCGGCCCGGCCCGGTCGATACGGCGGCGTTGCCCGGTGGGTCCGGCGGTGTCAGCCGGTACCGCGGTGGCGCCGGGTACGATCGGGACGAGATCAACAGTTGTGGGGAGTCCCCTGTGCGACCACGCCGAGTGCTCGTCACCGGGGTGTCGCGGCCCCTCGGGGGCGAGTTCGCGGCCATGCTGAGCGCGGACCCCGAGATCGAGAACATCGTCGGGGTCGACACCGCGCCGCCACCCGGTGAACTCGGCCGGACCCAGTTCGTCCGGGCCGACATCCGGAACCCGCTGATCGCCAAGGTGATCGCGGCCTCCGGAATCGACACGGTGGTCCACCTGGGCGTCATCGCCACCCCGGTCGGACCGGGGGGCCGCACGGCGATGAAGGAAACCAACGTCATCGGCACCATGCAGCTCCTCGCGGCCTGCCAGAAAGCCCCCACGGTGGGCAAGCTGGTCCTCAAGTCGACGACCGCCGTCTACGGCTCGTCCGCCCGGGACCCTTCGATGTTCACCGAGGACACCGAACCGCGCTCGCTGCCACGGGGTGGCTACGGCAAGGACGCCGTGGAGGTGGAGGGCTACGTCCGCGGCTTCAGCCGCCGACGGCCCGACGTCGCGGTCACCGCGCTGCGGTTCGCGAACTTCATCGGGCCCCACATCGACAGCCCGCTCACCCGCTACCTGGCGCTGCCGGTCGTGCCGACCGTGCTCGGGTTCGACCCGCGCCTCCAGCTCCTGCACACCGATGACGCCCTGGAGGTCCTGCGGCGGGCCGTGATGGGTGAACACCACGGAACCTTCAACGTCGCCGGGGCCGGCATCGTGCTGCTGTCGCAGATGATCCGACGGGCCGGTCGCGCGTCGGTGCCGATCGCGGCCCCGGCGGTCACGCTGCTGGGCAACCTCATCCGCCGGACCCGGATGATCGACTTTTCGTCGGAACAGCTCGGTTTCCTCGAACACGGCCGGGCGGTCGACATCACCCGACTGAAGACGGTTTTCGGATACTCGCCGGCCTTCTCGACCTCCGAAGCGCTGGCGGACTACCTGAGCCGGCCGGGATTCCACCGCTACATCGATCCCGCGGGCATCGCGGCGGCCGAACGCGGCCTCGTCGCCCTGCTGACCGGACGACGCCTGGTGACGCGCCCATGACCGAAGCCCGGATCATCCCGCTCAGCCCGAAGGAGAGCCGCGCCCCGCGGGTCGAAGACCCCCCGGAGTTCGACGACAAGCAGGAGTTCGATGACGAGCGGGACCCGGACGACGCGGCGACCGAGGCGGTGGACGGCGCGTCGTCGGGCGGGGTGGGCGGCGCCGAGCGGGCGGTCGCGAACCTGCTGGCGTTCGTCCGCCGGCGGATCACCGGCGACTACTCCGTGGACGAGAGCGGCTTCGACGTCGACCTCACCGAGAACCTCGTCGCGCCGCTGCTGCGGCCGATCTACCGGAACTACTTCCGGATCGAGACCCGAGGGCTGGAGAACATCCCGGACACCGGGGGGGCGCTGGTGGTGGCCAACCACTCGGGCACCCTGCCGGTCGACGCGATCATGACCTCGCTGGCCATCATGGATCACCATCCCGAGCACCGGCACCTGC
>JAMFSN010000024.1 GCA_026225295.1 Frankia alni | reverse complement strand
CGCCGCTGTCCCCGGCGACGACCGGCAGACCGCTCGCCGAGGCCTCCAGGAAGACGATCCCGAGCCCCTCGACCTCGAGGCCGGCCCGCCGGGTGCGACACGGCATCGCGAACACGTCGCCGGCCGCGTAGTGGGCCGGCAACTCCTTCCAGGGCACCGTGCCAGTGAAGATCACATGTTCGGCGACCCCGGTCTCGCGGGCCAACCGGGTCAGGCGGGTCCGGTCGGGACCACCCCCGACGATCAGCAGCGCCGTACCCGGTGCCCGCCGGCGCAGCGCGGGCAGTGCGGCGATCAGGGTGTCCTGCCCCTTGCGGTTGACCAGGCGGCTTACGCAGACGAGGACGGGCCGGTCCGACAAGCCGTACCGGAGCCGGATCTCCGCGCGCCCGACCCCCGGCCGGTAGAACTCCGGATCGACCCCGCTGGGCAACCGGACATACGCGGGGCCGGGCCCGAAGGCCGGCACCACCCGGGCCCGGGTGTAGTCGGTCAGGAACGTGATCGCGTCGACCGACCGACCGATCCGGCGCAGCACCTGGCGCGCCCCGGGCAGCGCCGCCCAGCCCACTTCGTGACCGTGGGTGGTGGCCACCACCCGGTGGATGTCGGCCTTGCGCCGCAGCCCGGGGGCCAGCAGGCCCAAGGGAGCGGCCGCGCCGAACCAGACCGTGTCGCAACCCTCGGCGCGGGCCACCTGGGCGGCCCGGCGCGCGACGTCCGGCACCGGCAGCATCAGGCTGCCGGAGTGCCGCACGACCGGGAAGGGCTGCTCGGCGTCGAACGCTTCGGCACCTCGCCAGGCGGGCGCGTACACCACCACCTCATCTGGTGGCAGTCGCACCGCGAAGTTGTGCAGATACGCCTGGATACCCCCGACCCGCGGCGGGAAATCGTTCGTGACCACGAGCACGCGCATACCGCGGAGCGCTCCCGGCTGGCCCACCCGGCGGCGCCCGCCCCTCGCGGCCGCACTCACCCGTGCCGGTGATGCTTCGTGAAACCGTAGGCCCAGGACCAGGTCGCGGCATCACCGGGCGGCTGGCTCCCGGTGCCGGCCAGCGGCCGGGCCGGCCCAAAGAGCGGGAGCGTCGGGCCCCGGGCGCCGGGTTCACCCGACCCGCCGCTGGATCTGGGCGGGCGCCGCGGCGGGCCAGGGCAGACCGGTCGGGCGCGGCGACGCGCCCCCCGCGGCCCGGACCGACCCGGGGCGCCCATCGCGGGGCGCCGGCGGCGCCGTGCCCTCCGCCTCGACCGGGTTCCGGCCGGCCGCGAGCCGCAACCGCGGGATGAGCCCGGCATCGGCCAGTGCCTCCAGTGCGCGACGCTCGGTCTCGTCCCACTCGAGCGTGGGGTCACCTTCGGTGAACAGCGCGCTCACCACACAGTCGGCGCAGGCGTTCCCGCGTACCGAGCACCTGTCACAGTCGATCAACATCGTTCGCAACCCTCCTGCCGGTGGCCCGGACCCTGCCGGGAGCCGGCGTCTCACGCCGGTGCTACGGACAGTAGGAGCACGGTACGACAATTTTTCCGCCACCGATCACGCGACGGTGACGGAGCGACGCAGGACGGAGCGAGGGCCGCGACCGCTGGCGGGGCCGCCCGGCGCGCATCAGACCCGCTCCAACCGGGCCAGCAGCGCCGGCGAGGGGACCGGACGGGCCCCGGCGGCCCGGGCGGTGTCGGCGACCTCGCGGTCGGAGGTCACCACGGCCACCGGTCGGCCCGGCGGCTCGGCCCGGACCAGGCGCACGATCTGTTCGTCGGCCAGCTCACCCTCGGCGGAGAACAGCACCCGCACCCCCCGCGGCGCGACCACCCCGACCGGGCGGGCGGCGACCGCCGTCGCGTCGAACACGACGGTGATCTCGCTGGCCGGCGAGCGGCCGACCAGCGCGCCGACCCCCGACAGCAGCCGGGCCCGCTGGGCCTGCAGCGTCAGCGAGCCGTAGCCGCGTTTGGTCACGTTGTAGCCGTCGATGATCAGATGGACGCCGGGGACGGCCAGCACCTCGTCGACGAGTTGCGGGTCGGCCTCCCCCATCCCCCGGACGCCGAGCCCGGCGAAGGGGTCAGGGCGACCGTTCGCGCCCGCGGCCACGTCGGCCGGGCGGCCCACGCCGGTCGGCAGGGCCAGTTCGTGGCGCACCCCGGCGGCCGCCGCCGCGAGGGTGTCGAGCAGGACCCGCAGGCGGGCGTCGTCGACGGCCCGGGCCTCCCGGACGCCCCGCCGGGCCTGGGCCAGGCCGCCCTCGACCTCCGCCAGCCGGATCTTCAGCCGCTTCGTCTCGGTTTCGGCGTCCCGGGCCGCGGCCACCGCCGCGTCGCGGGCCTCTTCAGCGGCCCGGACCGACGCCGCGGCCGCCGCCTCGGCGCGGCGGATCCGGTCGCCCGACGCCCGGACCTGCCGGCGGGTGTGGTCGGCCTCCGCCTTGGCCGCGGTCACCTGCTCGCGCAGCGCGTCGGCCTCCACGCGGGCTTCGCGCCGGGTCGCGGCCAGCTGGTCGGTCAGCCGCCGCGAGGTCTCGTCAACCTCGGCGAGCCGGGCCGAGGCGTCCAGCTCGGCGGACTCCTTTGCGGCCGTGCCGACCAGGACTTCCCAGCCCGGCAGGCGCAGCACGTAGGCCACCGCCGCCATGTCGTCGGGCGGGGCGGCCGGCGCGCCGACGCCGGACTCCAACGATGAGACCAGCTCCGGCATCGAGATCCGGACCCGTTCGGCGACCCGACCGCGAAACACCTGGTCGGTCTGGATGGCCGCCGCGAGCGGGCCGGCGCCCAGCCGGGACCGGCGGTTGGGCGTGAAGCGGCGGACCTTCGCCAGGGCCGCCGGTACCTCGTTGTCGGGTAGCTCAGCCAACGTGTCCGCGGCCAGGGCAACCACCCGCGCCCGGACCCCGGGCGGGAGCGGTCGGCTCACCCCGTCACCGCGGACTGGGGCACGGCGGCCGACTGG
>JAMFSN010000220.1 GCA_026225295.1 Frankia alni | reverse complement strand
GCGTCGGCGAAGCGCCCGTCGACGGCCCGGCCGTTGTCCACCAGCGCCCCCGAGTGGCCGCGGAACGCGTGGGTGACGATATCGCCGGGGCGCAGGGCACTGATCGCGTCGAGGTTCGCGAGGCTCGGCGTGTACGGGTAACGACCCAGGTGGATCATGATCGGGAGATCACCCGCGACCTGCTTGGCGCCCTCCAGGAACGGCGACGTGCCCGGGTCGCCGGCCGTCGTGGCCCGCACCTTGAGCCCGACGATGACGTCGCGATGCTCGGTGAGCATGGCCGCCGTCGCGTTCAGATCGAGGTTGCGCGGGTCGTTCGCGATCTCCAGGCGGTGGGCGATGAAGTCCTTGGTGGCCAGGTAGAGCAGGCACGGGTCGAGAAACGCGAGGACCCGGGTCCGCACCGCCGGTCCCTCGAAGAACGCCCGGGCCAGCCCGAAGGTCCGCACGCCCGACGTCCCGCCGTCGACGACCACCGGCACGCCCACGTCGACGCCGGCGGCATCCGGATCGACGCAGAAGTCCCCGAGCCCCGGGTAGACGTGGGTGTGCAGGTCGATCAGGCCGGGGGTGACGACCAGCCCGGTGCAGTTGATCAGGTTGATGCCGGCGGTTCCGGGGGTCGGGGTGACGTCGCGGGGGCCGGCGGCCGTCGGGACGGCCAGCTGCTGGTCGGCCGCGGTGGGGTCGGCCGCGGTCGGGCCGGCCAGTATGCCGGGCGCCAGGGCGGCGGCCGCGCCCGGAGCGACGTCGGCGATCCGACCGTCGACGCAGACCACGTCGGCCACCGTGTCGATCCCGTTGGCCGGATCCACGACCCGGCCGCCCACCAGAATCGTGACCGTGCTGGTCATCGTGATGGCGTTCCTCCCGGACCTGGTGCGGGCGCGCCCACCCCCGGCGGTACACGCTTCGAACTGGCGTTCCGCCTGGGCCCCGTTGCCGTGATTGTCCGTGGAACTACCGACCCGAGTCCAAGATGTATGACGACTCACGGTCATAGCCTGGGGCTATGAGTAGCCTCGCCGCCCAGCGCATACTGGATTCCGATGGGGAATTGGCTCGATTTGCGACAGGTCGCCTACCTGATTGCCGTCGTCGAACAAGGCTCCTTCACCCGCGCCGCGCACGCGCTGCGGGTCTCCCAGCCGTCCCTGTCCCAGCAGCTGCGGGCGTTGGAGCGGCAGGTCGGAGCCGAACTCGTCGAGCGGGGACCGCGCGGGGTGGTGCCGACCGCCGCCGGCCGGGCGTTCCTGATCCGGGCCCGCGAGGCGGTCACGGCCGCGGACGGCGCATCGACGGACGCCCGGGCGGCGGCCGGCGGCGAGGGCGGCTCGCTGCACGTGGCCACCGTGACCTCGATCGCCACCTGGATCCTGCCCCGGGCGTTCGCGGCCTGGCGGCCGATGCATCCCGGCGTGTCTCTGAAGGTCTCCGAGTTCCCGGACCGGCGTTCGCTCGAGGGAGCGGTGATCAGTGGCGGCGCCGACCTGGCCGTCGGTCCCCGGCCGGGCGTCTGGCGGGGACCGGTTCGGCCCCTCGGCGACGAGCGGTACGCGATCGTCGTACCGCCCGACGACCCGCACGGGGGGCGGACGGAAGCGGAGCTCGGTGAGTTCGCCTACCACGACTGGATCTTGTACGCGCCCGAGCACGGGCTGCACGACTTCGTCCTGGACATGTGCCGGACCGCCGGGTTCACGCCCCGCGGCGTGGTCGAGACCCGGCAGGTGGACGCGGCGGCCCGGCTGGCCGCCGCCGGGCTCGGGGTGGCGCTCGTGCCGGAAGGCGCGGTACCGGCCGACCTGGAGAAGCAGCGGGTCGACCTGGCCGTCCCACCCCGCCGCGCGGTGGTCGCCTACGCCCGGTCGGCGTTCTGCGGTCCCGGCGCGTCGTTCCTGGACACCCTGCAGACCGTCGACCTCGGCCTGAGCCCGGCCGTCCCCTGCTGACCGGTGCCCCGGCCGGTGCCCCCGGCCGGGGTGCTGACGGAGCGTTGTCCGGGCGGTCAGGTCCGGTCGTCGGCCATGATCCGGGGCCCGAGGTCGGCGGCCGCCGCGGTGATCGTGCCGCGCAGTCCGGCTTTCCCGTCGTCGTCGAGCCAACTGGCCTCCACCCCGTCCAACGCGACCGCCACCATGTCGTCAAACGAGTAACCGAAGGCCGCCGCGACCGACCCGTACTCGTAGCCGAGATCGAGGTCGGTGAGCGCCGGGTCGTCGGTGTTGAGCGTCGCCAGCAGTCCGGCGGCCCGCATCCGGGCGTAGGGGTGCTCGGCCAGCGTGGCGAAGGCGTTCGCGATCCGGATGTTGGAGTTCGGGCAGACCGTCAACGGGATGCGTTCGGCCGCGAACCGGCGGACCAGTTCCGGGTCGTCGACCAGGGACAGCCCGTGGTCGATCCGTTCGGCCCCCAGCACGTCGACGACGGTGGCGATCGCGCTGGGTGGGGAGTTCTCGCCCTGGTGGCCGGTCAGCCGGAACCCGGCCCGGCCGGCCAGCGCGTACGCCTCGGCGAAGGACGCCGGGTCGACACCCAGCTCGGTGGAATCCAGGCCGACCCCGATGACCCGCTCGATCCCCGGCGCGCCGGCCCGACGCAGCTCACCGAGCTGTTCGACCAGGTTCCGGCCGGCCGCCGGTCCGTAGGCCCGGTCCTGGTCGGCGATGAGCAGCGCCCGGGCCCCGGTTTCCGCCTCGGCGGCGGCCAGCCCGTCGGCCAGGCCGGCCACGATGTCCCCGAGGCGCTGCCCGGCGGCCAGGTGGCGGGCCGGGGTGAAGAACGTCTCCGCGTACACCCGTCCGTGCGCGGCCCCGTCGACGACGCTCTCGTAGGCCAGCCGGGCCCAGTCGTCCCGGCTGCCGAGGGTCGACTGGACCAGCCAGAAGATCGACAGGAACTCGTCGAGCGAGCCGTACCGGTAGAGCTCGGTGACGTCGGTGGTCGGCAGCGCGATGCCGTTGCGCGCGGCCAGCTCCACCACGGTGGCCGGACGCATCGTGCCCTCGACGTGGCAGTGCAGCTCCACCTTGGGTAGCTGCTCCACCGCCTCGCGCAGCGTCAGACTCATGGTCAGGCGCTCGCGGTCTGCATGGCCGTGGCGATCCGGCGGTGGGTGGCCAGCATCTCGGCCAGGCCGGGGTGCACCGGCGTCCCGTCGGTGATCACCGGGATCCCGGCCACGACCGTATGGCGGGCCGAGACCGGCCCGCACCGCAGCCAGGCCTCGACCGGGTCGGACAGCGCGCCGGCGAACGCGGCCCCCGTCAACGGCCAGACGACCAGGTCGCCGACCGCCCCGACCGACAGCTCGCCGATCTCGCCGGACCGGCCCAGGCAGGCCGCGCCGCCGCGGGTCGCGATCTCCAGTGCGTCGCGGGCCCCGGTCGACGCCGGACCGCCGCGCAGCCGGCCGAGCAGCATCGCGGTCCGCGACTCGAGCCACAGCGACGCCGCGTCGGTCGAGGCCGACCCGTCGCAGCCGAGCCCGACCGGGACCCCGGCGGCCCGGAACTCGGCGACCGGGGCCATCCCGCCGCCGATCATCATGTTGCTCGACGGGCAGTGCGCGACCCCGGTGCCCCAGCGGCCCATCCGCGCGATCTCGTCGGCGTTCGGGTAGATGCAGTGCGCCACCCACGACCGGTCGGTGCCCCACCCGCAGTCCTCGAAGTGCTCGATCGGCCGGCGGCCGTAGGTCTCGAGGCAGTAGGTGTCCTCATCGCGGTCCTCGGCCAGATGGGTGTGCAGCCGGACGTCGAGCTGCTCGGCGAGTTCGGCGGTGGCCCGCATCAGCCGCGGGGTCACCGAGAACGGCGAGCAGGGGGCCAGCGCGATGCGCACCATCGCCTCCGGCTTCGGATCGTGGTGCCTGGCGACCAGGGCCGCCGACGCGGCCAGGATCTCGTCGTCGTCCTGGACGACGGAGTCGGGCGGCAGACCACCGTCCTTCTTCGAGCGCGACATCGAGCCACGGGTCGGGTGGAAGCGCATCCCCAGCTCCCGGGCCGCGGCGATCTCGGCCGAGATCAGGTCACCGGCCCCCCGCGGGTGCACGTAGAGGTGGTCGGTGCTGGTCGTGCAGCCGCCCAGGGCCAGCTCCACCAGGCCGACGTAGGCCGAGGTGTACGCGGCCTCCTCGTCGAGCCGGGCCCACACCGGGTAGAGCGTGGTCAGCCAGGTGAACAGGTCGCCGCGGACCGCCGGCGCGAACGACCGGGTCAGGTTCTGGTAGATGTGGTGATGGGTGTTGACCAGTCCGGGCGTCACCAGACAGCCGGCCGCGTCGATCGTGCGGCGGGCCGGGGGTACGGGATCACCTGCCCCCCCGACCGCGCTGATCAGGCCGCCGGTGACGGCGACCCAGCCGCCCGGGATCTCGCGTCGCTGGTCGTCCACGGTGGCGACCAGTTCGGCGCCGTGCACGACCAGGTCGGCGGGAAGGCCCTGCGGGTCCGGGCTGGGGGAATCAGGGCGGGTGGAGTCGGCCATGGCCGGATTCTGCGGCATCGGCGTTTCAGCGAGGAGTCGGATGTGACCGTCGTCGAGGTCGCGGACCCGGCCGACCAGCGGCTCCACGACTACACGGGGCTGACCGACGTCGTGCTGCGGCGCCTGCGGGAACCCGCCGAGGGCTTGTTCATCGCCGAGGGGGAGACGGTCATCGCCCGGGCCCTGCGGGCCGGCTACCGTCCCCGCTCGGTGCTGGTCACCCCCAGGCGGCTGGCCACGGTGCCGCCCGGGATCGGCGCCGACGTGCCGGTGTACCTGGCCGGACCGGAGGTGCTGGCCACGGTCACCGGCTTCGACGTGCACCGCGGGGCGCTCGCCGCTATGCACCGCAAGCCGCTGCCGGCCGCGGCCGCGCTGCTCGCCGGGGCGCGCCGGCTGGTCGTCCTGGAGGACCTGATCAGCCACACCAACCTGGGGGCGGTGTTCCGGTCGGCGGCTGGGCTGGGAATGGACGGGGTGCTGCTGAGTCCCCGGTGCGCCGACCCGCTGTACCGCCGCTCGGTGCGGGTGTCGATGGGGGAGGTCTTCGCCGTGCCGTACGCGCGGCTGGACCCCTGGCCGGCCGGGCTGTCGACCCTGCGGGAGGCGGGTTTCACGGTGCTGGCTCTGACTCCCGGCGCCGGGTCGGTGCCGCTCAACGAGCTGCGGCCGGCCGCGACGGACCGGCTCGCCATCCTGCTGGGGACCGAGGGCACCGGGTTGTCGGAGCCGGCGCTGGCGGCCGCCGACCGGCGGATCGCCATCCCGATGGCGGCCGGCGTCGACTCGCTCAACATCGCCGCCGCGGCGGCGATCGCGTTCTACGCCCTGCGGCCGTAAGGCCGTCGCCGCCCGTGGCCGGGTGCGGCTACGGGGCAGCGCCGGGGAGGTCGGGGACGCCGCCGGCGGCGCTCCGCTTGCGGTGGGCGAGCGCGGCGAGCGCCTCCATCACGACCCGATGGGCACTGTTGATCGTCGTCTCGGCGTGGTCGTAGGGCGGGGACACCTCGACGACATCCATCGCGACCAGCGGGGTGTCCAGGGCGATCTGCCGAACGGCCCGTAGCAGGTCGGCCGGGTTCATCCCGCCCGGCTCGGGGGTTCCGGTGCCGGGCGCGAAGCCGGGGTCGAGGACGTCGATGTCGACCGACAGGTAGAGCGCCCGACAACCATCGGTCGCCCGGGCGATGGCGTCGGCGACCACGGCCCGGCTGCCCCGTTCCCACACCTCATGCATCAGATGCCAGGTCATCTCCTGCTCCTGCATCCAGGCGAAGACATCCGGCGGGGGCCAGTAACCGCGCAGGCCGACCTGGACGAAGTTGCGCCCGCGGACCGCACCCGATTCGATGAGCCGCCGCATCGGCGTGCCGTGGGAGGCCAGGTTGCCGTCCACGATGTCGGCCGTGTCGGCGTGCGCGTCGAAGTGCAGGAGCCCGAGTTCACCCCAGCCGACCGCGCGGGCCACGGCGGTGGCGGCCGGCCAGGTGATCGAATGGTCGCCGCCCAGGATCACCGGCACGATGCCGCGCCCGGCGATCGCGCCGACGTGGGCGCGGATGTTGTCGTGACTGGCCTCGGTGCGGCCGTGCGGACAGTGGGCGTCGCCGGCGTCGACCACGTCGAGCCAGTCGAAGATCTCGACGCCCAGATCGAGGTGGTAGGTGCCCGGTTGGTACGCGAGGGCCCGCAGGGCCCGGGGAGCGAACCGCGCCCCCGGCCGGTGGGTGGTCGAGATGTCGAACGGCGCACCCATGATCGCGACGTCCGGGTGCCGGGCGGCGAGGGCGTCCTCGTCGTCGATCCACGGCAACCCGCCGAAGGTGGCCAGCCCCTCGTAGGTCGGCGGGTCGCCGCCGTCACCGATCGTGCCCGCCACCCGCATCGGGCGTCACCCGCCTCTTCCGTCGGTTCGGCATCCGGGTGGTGCCCGGCGGTGGCCGCCGGCCCTGGAAGTGCGGGCCGGCGGCCGGATCAGTCGTTGGAGTCGAGTCAGCCGTCGGGGTCGGATCGGTGGTCGGGGTCGGATCAGTCGTCGGGATCGAGGTGGAGCGCGCCGTCCTCGGCCCCGAGTTCCGTTCCCGAACCGGTGCTGGTGCCCGCCTCGTGGGCGATCAGCTCGGAGGTCTCGTCGGGGTGGGCGCCCTCGTCGTCCTGCACGAGCGCTGACACCCCACCGCCCGATCCGGTGTCGTCGATGAGCTCGCCGGGCCGACTCGGCCGGACGTCGGCCACGTCGGACTCGAGCACGGCGCCCGACTCGCTGCGCTCCGCCTCGGCGTACGGGTCGACGTCGGGCTCCTCCTCGGCGAGCAGGGCGTCCAGGGATTCGCCCGCGCGCTGTTCGGCGGCGGTCGTGCCGAACCGCTCGGCCGCGCTCAGGCGGTCCGGCGGATCCCAGGTGTCGTCGAGCGGGTCCTTGCCGTTCTCCTGCTCGCCCAGGTTGTCACTGTCCAGGCTCTCTTCGGAGCCCAGCAGGGCGTCTTCCGGACCCTCCGCATACAGGTCAACCGGCTCGGTCATCGCGTGTCCTCTCATTGACGTCCCGGGCTGCCCGTTCCCCGTGCGGGTCCGCCGTAACGGCGGCCGGGCCCCACCCAGCCTTCCAGACCGCCGAACAGGCCACCCTGTCACGTGAACCGACCCCGCTTGCGGGCATGTACGGGATGACGTATAGCGTCCCGCTTCGTGGCAACTGTGGCAGACAGGATCCTCGAAGCGTTGGCGGGCAACCCGGACGGTCTGGACGACGGGAAACTGGCCGCGGCCGTGGACGGCCGACGGTCCACCGTCAGCCAGGCGGCGCGGCGTCTTGCCGAGCAGGGCCAGTTGGTGCGCAAGGTCAGCCCGGGGGGTCTGATCGTCAACATTCTGGCCGGCCCGGCCGAGGCCGCCAGCGCGGCGGGCGGACCGTCCGGCGAACCGGTCGAAACGGTGGTCGTCGAAACCGCCGTGGTCGAAACCGCCGCCGTCGAAACCGCCGTCGAAACCGCCGCCGTCGAAACCGCCGCCGAGACGGTCATGGTCGAGTCGGTCGTGGTCGAGTCGGCGGGCGAGCCGGAGATCGTGGCGGAGCCGGTCGTCGTGGCGGAGCCGGTCGTCGTGGTCGAGACGGTCGTCGAACCCGAACCCGAACCGACGCCCGCGGTGGTTTCCGAGGCGGTGGTGGTAATCGAGGTTGTCGACCCGCCCGCCGAGTCCGCCGAGGT
>JAMFSN010000219.1 GCA_026225295.1 Frankia alni | reverse complement strand
TTCCGACTGGTGTTGCAGCTTCGCAGTACCGCCGACCCGAGCTTGATCGTCGATGCCGCGGACCTGTGGGACCAGCCGGAAAGTGTGCTGGCCCGGTTCGGCACGCAGGCCGAGACGGACATGCTGTTGGCGCTGCGCCGCGGCGCGGCGGTGTGGGCGCCGCTGTCGCAGGCGTTGGAGCAGGTCAGCCCGTCCGCGCTGGACCTCGCGGACGACGCGGTCACGGAGCTGCTCGGATCGGCCGCCGAGGATCTGGCGGGCGCCGGCATCGAGGTGCTGTGGCCGTCCAGCCTGCTCGCGGACGGTCTGGCGCTGCGGGCGGTGGCGACCGCGTCGCCCGAGAAACTCACCGGGGCGGGGTTCGACCTGGCCGCGCTGCTGGAGTTCCGCTGGCAGCTCACCCTCGACGGGGAACTGCTCGACGCGGACGAGATCACCGCGCTGTCGGAGGCGAAACGCCCGCTGGTCCGGCTGCGGGGACGGTGGGTCACGCTCGACCCGGCCTTGCTGGCGAGGCTGCGCCGCCCGCCGCGGACCCGGATGCGGATGGCGGAGGCGCTCGGCGCGGTACTGGCCGGAGCGGCCGACGTCGACGGCGAGACGGTGACGGTCGTCGCGGAAGGCGCCCTCGCCGAGCTGGCCGGCCGGGTCGCGAACCTCGCCTCCGCTCCGGCCGCCCTGGGACCGCCACCCGGCCTGGCGGCGACCTTGCGTCCGTACCAGCAGCGGGGCGTGGCCTGGCTGGCCGGCATGTGCGATCTCGGCCTCGGTGGTTGCCTCGCCGACGACATGGGGCTCGGCAAGACGATCCAGGTGATCGCGCTGCACCTGCACCGGCGGGCCACGAAGGCCGGACCGACGCTGGTGGTCTGTCCGGCGTCCCTGCTCGGCACCTGGGAACGGGAGGTGCAACGCTTCGCCCCGGGCGTGCCGGTCCGCCGCTACCACGGGGGTGAGCGGCACCTGCGGGACGTCGCCCTCGACGAGATCGTCCTGGTGACCTACGGCCTCGTCGTTCGGGACTCGGCGGAGCTCGCCGGGACCGGGTGGGGGCTTATCGTGGCCGACGAGGCGCAGCACGCGAAGAACCCGTTCTCGCGGACCGCGCGGGAGTTGCGGTCGCTGCCGGCCCCGGCCCGGGTCGCGTTGACCGGCACGCCGGTCGAGAACCGGCTTTCGGAACTCTGGTCGATCCTGGACTGGACGACGCCCGGCCTGCTCGGTCAGCTCGAGGGATTCACGCAGCGGGTCGCGACCCCGATCGAGCGGTACCAGGACGCCGAGGTGACCGCCCGGTTCGCGACGCTGGTCCGGCCGTTCCTGCTGCGGCGCCGGAAGTCGGACCCGGGGATCGCGCCGGAGCTGCCGCCGAAGACCGAGACGGACCGGCTCGTACCGTTGACCGCGGAACAGGTGACTCTTTACGAGGCGGTCGTGCGGGAGGCGATGGAGGCGATCGCCCGGAAGGACGGAATTGAACGCCAGGGCCTCGTGCTCAAACTCCTGGTTTCCCTCAAACAGATCTGTAACCACCCGGCGCAGTACCTGAAGCAGCGCGCGCCGCTGGCCGGCGGCCGGTCCGGGAAACTCGCCGCGTTCGACGAACTCACCGACGTCATTCTCGCCGGCGGGGAGTCGATGCTGGTGTTCAGCCAGTTCACGCAGATGGCGACGCTCCTGCAGCAGCATCTGGACGCCCGCGGAATCCGGTCGCTCTACCTGCACGGTGGAGTCCCGGTCCGTCGCCGCGAGCAGCTGGTCGAGGAATTCCAGGGGGGCCGGGCGCCGGTGTTCCTGCTGTCGCTGAAGGCGGGCGGCACCGGTCTGACGCTGACCCGCGCCACCCATGTGCTGCACTACGACCGGTGGTGGAACCCGGCGGTCGAGGACCAGGCCACCGACCGGGCGTACCGGATCGGGCAGGACCGCCCGGTGCAGGTGCACCGGCTGATCGCGGAAGGGACCCTCGAGGACCGCATCGCCGCTCTGCTGGACAAGAAGCGTGAGCTGGCGGATGCGGTCATCGGTTCCGGCGAAGGGTGGATCGGCGAACTGTCCGACGACGAGCTCACCGACCTGGTGTCGCTGCGAGGTGCCGTATGACCGCCGCGGCCGGTCGGGGTGCGAACGAGATGGCCGCGACCGACGCTGGTGACCCCCCGGACGCCGACGGGTTCGGTCGCACCTGGTGGGGACGGGCCTGGGTGGAGGCGTTGGAACAGCGGGCCCGGCTGGACCCGAACCGACTACCCCGGGGCCGGGGCTACGCCCGCGACGGGGCGGTCGGTGACCTCGTCCTGGCCCCGGGCGAGGCGCGGGCGCAGGTGCAGGGGCGCAAGGTCGCGCCGTACGACGTGCGGGTCCGGGTCCGGCGCTTCACCGACGACGAGTGGAACCGGGTGTTGGACGCGATCGTCGCCCAGCTCGGCCGGGCCGCGGCGCTCCTGGACGGCGATCTGCCGCCGGAGGTCGCCGCCGACGTCACCGCCGCGGGCCTCGACCTCCTACCCGTCGGGGGCGAGGTCGGGCCGCGCTGCACCTGCCCCGACGAGGCCGACCCGTGCAAGCATTCGGCGGCGGTCTGCTACCTGGTCGCGGACGCGCTGGACGCCGACCCCTTCACGCTCCTCGTCCTGCGGGGGCGGACCCGCGACGAGGTACTGGCCGGGCTGCGGTCCCGGCGCCGCGGCGAGGAGCCGAGTCGGACCGAAGCAGCGGAAGCGGATGCCGTCAGCTCCCGGTCACCCGGGCCGGACCCGGGCGTGGACGCGCGGGCCGCGCTGGCCGGCCCGCCGCCGTCCGGCCCGCTCCCCGCGCCGCCGGCGCCTTCCCGGCAGCCGGGGCACCCGGCGGCACTTCCGGTCGACCCTCCGGCCGGGCGGGCCGGGCTGCGGGCCGACCTCCTGACGCTGGCGGCCGACGCGGCCGCGCGCGCGTGGGAACTCGCCGTCGGTCTCAGTCCGGATGGCGGACTGGGCCTGGACGCGGACGCCGATCTGGCCCGCCGCGCGGAGCGGACGCTCGGCACCCCGGCGTTCTCGACCCTCGCGGACAGATCCGGGATCAACGGGCGGGAGCTGGCCCGATGGGGGTTGGCCTGGCGCCACGGCGGGGCGAACGGACTCGAGACGTTCCGCGCGGACTGGAATCCGGTTGACGAGGTGGCCGGGGCCGGGGAGCTGCTGAAAGCGGCGCGGGCGGCGCTGCGGGACGCCACCGGAACGGCGGCCGAAATTGCCGGGAACCGGCTCACCGGGGGCCGACTGCAGCTTCGACTGGGTCGTGACTTCTTGTGGTATCCGTACGCGCGGTCCGACGGGGACTGGGAGCCGGCCGGTCCACCTCAGCCTGACCCGGGCTCGGCCCTCACACTGCTCTGAACCGAGCCCACTCCCACTGCGGCCGGCGATCTCCCTGGGGGTCTGTCGACTACTCCCTGGCCCGCGGCCGTAAGGTTGGCGCGCATGGCGGTGGCGCAGGATGCGGACGGAACGACGGTCGACTCGTCCGAGGCGGAGGGGCTTACCGTTCGCTCGACGGCGCGGGCGGCCCAGGCCAATACTCTCGCGGTCCTTCAGCTGTGCGCGGCTGGCAAGCTGCGGTGCAGTGAGAAGACCCAGCGGCCGGGCGCGGCCACCGTCGCCGCGGTCACCGAGGTGTTGCTCGGCGGCGATTTCTACCTCACCGAACCGATCGTGGCGTTCGCCTGGCCGTTGCTGCTGCAGGCGGGTGGGCTGGCCGAGGTCACCGGTGGGCGTCTGGCGCTGACCGCCCGGGGCCGGTCAGCGCTGGCCAAGCCGGCGGCGGAGACCGTCCGGCACCTGTGGCGACGCTGGGTCGGCCATGCGGTCCTCGACGAGATGAGCCGGATCGAGACGATCAAGGGTCAGCGGTCGGCCCGAGCGCTGACCGCGGCGGGTCCCCGGCGCAGGGCGGTTGCCGAGGCGCTCGCGGCCGGCCCGCCCGGCGAGTGGGTGGCGGTGGACCTGCTTTTCACCCGGATCCAGCGTGGAGGGCCGCCGTTCACCGTCGCGCGGGACAGCTGGAAGCTGTACATCGAAGATCCGCAGTACGGCAGCCTGGGCTATGACGGGTTCCACGACTGGTCGCTGCTGGAGGGTCGGTACCTGCTGTGCCTGTTGTTCGAGTACGCGGGCGCGCTCGGCCTTTTTGATCTCACCTACGGCGATCCGGTTGACGCCCGCGACGACTTCCGCGGCAACTGGGGCGCTGACGACCTGGACTTCCTCAGCCGGTACGACGGTCTGCAGGCCGTCCGGATGAACGCCCTCGGTGCCTATGCCTTCGGCCTGGCCGACCGGTACGAGCCCGAGGGGGACAGCGCCGCGGCCGGCCCGGCGGTCAAGATCCTGCCGAATCTGGACATCGTCATCACCGGTGAGGTCCAGCCGGCCGACGAACTCCTCCTGAGCGCCTACGGGCAGCGAACCTCCGACCGCGTCTGGTCCCTGACCGTCACGTCGTTGATGGCCGCGATCGGCGCGGGTAGACCAGTCGAGGAGCTGCGGCGGTTCCTGGCCGACCGCGCGGATCACGAGCTACCGGCCACTGTCGCCACGCTTTTCGAGGACGTCACCGCCCGCGCCGGCCAACTGCGGGATCTCGGGTTGGCGCGAGTGATCGAATGCGCCGACCCGGCGCTGGCCGTCCTCATCGCCACGGACCGCAGACTCCGCCCCCTCTGCACCCCGGTCGGCGACCGTCACCTCGCCGTACCCGTGCAGCACGAGGCCAGCTTCCGCGCCGCCCTGCGAAGGTTGGGATACGCCATGCCTCCCTCGCCGGGGGCATAGCACCGCCGAGATCCGGCGGCCCGACCGGCATCAGACTGGAAAAAAGGCGAGTAGGTCGGTGATGTTTTCGTTCAGCGGGTTGCGTGAGTCCATCACGAGGTGAGGGTGGAGCGGAGGGCTGTGCCGGCGTCGCATGTCCTCGACGTGCTTCCAGCCCACTTCGTGCCAGCCGGGGATCCCGCGACGGCGTTGTTCGACTCGGCCCTGGTGAATAAGAGAGTCCGGGCAGACGCAGTGGATCACAATCATCGTGCCGCCGGCGGCGGATATCGCGCTGTCCCAGTGCGTCAGCCGATCCTGGCTCACGACCGCGTCCAGCGCGCAGGACTGCCCCAGCGCGAGTTGCCGGAGAGCAAGCATCTCCATCAGCGCGAAGGCGGCCGTCTGCTTGGCCCGGGACCGTCGGGTGACCCAGGTGAGATCGGCGAGCGATCCCCTCAGCCAGTCCCAACTGAACACCGGTATCCCGAAATGTCGGCCCGCCGCCTCGGCGAGCGTGCTCTTCCCGGTGCCGGGCAGCTCGGTGAAGACCACCACGGTCTGGTTCACGTCAGCTCCTGTCGGCAGCGGGACCACGGGGGTGGTTGTCGCTCACCGGATCTGGGGGAGCACACTGTGACAGGTGGTTCTCATTCATGGACGAAGCTG
>JAMFSN010000218.1 GCA_026225295.1 Frankia alni | reverse complement strand
GGGACCGGCACCGGTCTCGGGACCGGCACCGGGATCACGGGCACCGGGACCACCGCGGCCCGGGTGCTGGTCTGCCCGACCGGTTCCGATCACCAGTCGGGCGGAGACGTCGCGATGATCGCGCTGGTCGGGGTGCTGGGGGCCGGCGCGTCGGCGGTCGGGGCGATCAGTACGGTCCGCCATTTCGTCGATCCTTACTGGACGCCCATCCACCAGGGTCTGCTCAAGGTTCCGCTCGGCGCAATCGCCGCCGTGCTCGGTGTGGTGTCGGTCGAAGCCGGGCTGGAGGGCGGCGTCGGCGGCGCGACCAGCCAGGGTGGACTCCTCCTGCTCGCGTTCGTTCTCGGATATTCACAGCAGCTGCTGACCCGTATTGTCGACACCCGTGGTTCGCAGGTCCGTGAAGGCCTGACCGGAGAAAGGTCCCACCGCTGGAGCGTCCCGGACGCGAGTTTCTCCCGCCTTTAGGCTACGACGCTTTCCGGGCCCGCCCGGCATGTCGCACCGGCCCTCACATCACTGAATCTCGATGTTGTGCGCAATGGGTTTTCTTCATATCCGCGAATACGTTCGGACTACGCGGTTCAGCATAGCTGTCCGAGGCGGCGCGATCTGATAGTCGGGCAGTTATCCACACGAACTGTGGATAACGAAACGCGACCTTCACGATCAGCTATCGTCAGCCCGGCTGTTCGGATGGACCGGGTGAGCTGGGCCGGGCCGGTCGATCAGCGCCGTTCCGCCGCGCCCTGCTCACCACTCACGCTGCTCACAACGTACGGAGTTCCCCATGAACCGGACCCGCGCCGCCGTCACCGGGGCGGCGGTCGTGGTGGCCACGGTGCTGATCGCCTCGTGCAGCAGCGGCGGCGGCTCGGCGGGGTCGCGCGCGGCGGCGGGCGGTGGCGCGGCGGCGTCCGCCCCCGCGCTCGACGTCCTCTCGATCCTGCCCCCCGGTGACTCCGGCGGGCCCAGTCAGAGCCAGCCCAGTCAGAGCCACATGTACGACGCCCTGACCACGGTGGCGCCCTCGTCGCTCACCAATGCCGGCCTGACGAGCTACTACAAGCCGGCGCCGCTCGACCCGGCCCCGGCCGACGTCGTCTCCCGGGCGACGCCCCGGCCGGGGGTGACGATTCTGCGCGACCGGTTCGGCGTGCCCTACGTCTACGGCCGGACCGACGCCGACACCGCCTACGGCGCCGGTTACGCCGGCACGCAGGACCGGATGTTCGTCATGGACGCCCTGCGCTACGCGGGTTCCGGGCGTCGCTCGGAGCTGCTGGGCGCCACGCCGGACAACCTGGCCGCGGACGCCGATCAGCTTCGTCAGGCGGACTACACGCCCGCCGAAGCGACCGCCCAGATCACCGCGGTCGCCCAGGCGTCGCCGGCCGGTGCCGAACTGGCCCAGCGGCTCGCCGCCTTCGTCGAGGGCGTCAACGCCGCCCGGCGGGCGATGTGTCCCACGGTCACGGCGTCCACCTGCCCGGCCCCGTACCGCTTGCTGCACCTCACTCCGACCCCGTTCACCAGCGCCGACGTCGTGTACGCCGCGTCGCTGGTCGGCGGCATCTTCGGCCGGGGCGGCGGCTCGGAGGCCGCCAACGCGCTGTTCCTGCGCCAGTTGCAGGCCAAGCTCGGGCAGGTGGCGGGGCAGGCCGCGTTCAAGGACCTCAGCGATCCGCTCGACCCGGCGACGCCGGTCACCGATCCCGACCCCGATCCCTACGGCGCCCCGGGCCGGGTGACCGCGGCGGCGGTGGCGCTGCCGGACCTCAACGCCAGGGTCGCCGCGGGTACCGGCGGGGTGCCGGCCGCGGCCACGCCGGCCGGCGCCGCCGCGGCGGGCACCGGGGGCGGAGCCGGCGGGGGGTCGGGTAGAGCGCTCGCGCTCGGCATCGACACCGGACTCGGGGCCACCGGACTCCAGGCGACCGTGCCGCCGTCGATGAGCAACGCCCTGCTGGTCGCGGGCAGTCACACCGCCGATGGTCGGCCGATCGCCGTGTTCGGACCCCAGACCGGCTACCAGTCGCCGAACTTCTGGGACGAGATGGCGCTGCACGGCCCGCACTATGACGCACGGGGGGTGGCCTTCGCCAACCTCCAGTTCGTCATCCTGATCGGGCACGGCCGCAGCTACGCCTGGTCGGCGACCAGCGCGTCCGGCGACGTGGTGGACACCGTGTTCGACCGGCTGTGCAACATCGACGGGCGCCCGGCCACCGTGAACTCGACCGGGTACCTCGACGGCGCGCGCTGCGTCGCGATGCCGACCCGCCGGATCGTCGAGCGGGCCGCCGGTGGTGCCGGGCCACCGATCGCCACCGTGACCGACTACCGGACCCGGCACGGCATCGTCGCGTACCGGACCACGGCCGACCGGGTGCCCGTCGCCGTCGTGTCGCAGCGTTCGACCTACGGTCACGAACCCGATTCCGTCCTGGGCTTCGCGATGATGAATGATCCGACCGCCATTCACGGCGCGGCCGATTTCATCCGGGCGTTCAGCAAGGTCGATTTCACGTTCAACTGGTTCTACGCCGATACCCGCGATATCGCGACGTTCACCTCCGGCCTGCTTCCCATCCGGGCCGCCGGGGTTGACCCGACCCTGCCCCGATGGGGGGACGCGAAGTACGACTGGAAGGGCTTCCTGCCGGCAAACAAACATCCGCAGGCAATCAACCCGCCCGACGGTTACCTCGTGAACTGGAACAACAAACCGTCCGTCGGCACGTACTCGGCGGACAACGAGTGGGGCTGGGGGCCGGTTCAACGGGTGTTGGCCCTGCGCGACCGGCTGCGGGCGGCGCTGGCCAAGGGCAAGGTGTCGCGGGCCCAGGTGGTCGCGGCTATGACCGACGCCTCGACGGTCGACGTCCGGGGGGCCTATCTGCTCAGCCAGATCCTCGCCGTGGTCGGTGACGACCCGGCCCTGGCGAAATACACCGCGCTTCTGCGGGGCTGGGCCGCATCGGGCGCCCACCGCGCCGATCCGGCCCGGACCGGGCACTACCTCGACTCGCCGGCCATCGCCCTGTTCGACAACTGGTTCCCCCGGGTGGAGAAAGCCGTACTGGCCGGACGGCTCGGACCGCTCGCGGGCGCCCTGCCGACGGCCGCCGACAACACGCCGACCGGGCATTCCGGCTCGTCGTTCGACAACATCGCGAGCTACTCCTACGTCGACAAGGATCTGCGCGCGGTGCTCGGCGAACCGGTGGCCGGCGCCTACTCCCAGAAGTACTGCGGGGCCGGAAACCTGACCGCCTGCCGGACGACGCTGCGGGCCAGCCTGGCCGCCGCGGTCGCTTCGGTGTCGGCCGCGCAGAAAAGCGCCGACCCCTCCCGGTGGAGCTACCCGACCAGCCGCGACGAGATCCAGTTCATGTATCTCGGCACGACGGTGCCCGCCATCACCTGGCAGAACCGTCCGACCTTCCAGCAGGTGGTCGGCTCGGGATGACGGCCGGGAGCCGAGCTCCGGCCGGGGCGGGCCGGTCAGGGGCCGGCCGGGTACGATCACCACAGGTCGCGACTGGCGTGAAGGTGCCGGCGGGCACCGGGTGTCGATGGGCTCCGGGGTGCCGCGGGTGCTCGGTGGATCCAACCACCGGGGAGCGACGAATCGGTAGGGCGCCGTTCGCCTGGGCGCCTCCGGCCGGATGACGATGTCCCCGACTGGAGAGCCGAAGGCGGCGCGACACCTCAGTGCGCCGCCGGACGCCGACCCCTGGTCCCTGGAGGCTCAGATGCATGACCCCGCCATTTCCGCGCTCACCCTCGCCGATCCCGACGTCGCCGCGTTGGTCGAGGCTGAGGCGCAGCGCCAGTTCACGAAGATCCGGCTGATCGCGTCGGAGAACTACGTCTCGACCGCGGTTCTCGAGGCGTCGGGAACGGTCCTGACCAACAAGTATTCCGAGGGCTACCCCGGCCGGCGTTACTACGAGGGCCAGCAGATCATCGATCCGCTGGAGACCCTGGCCGTGACCCGGGCCAAGGAACTGTTCGGCGTCGAGCATGCCAACGTCCAGCCGTACTCGGGCTCCCCGGCCAACCTGGCCACCTACCTCGCCTTCGCGAGCCCCGGTGACACGATCATGGGCCTCTCGCTCCCGATGGGCGGCCATCTGACCCATGGCTGGTCGGTGTCGGCGACCGGCAAGTGGTTCCGGGGTGTCCGGTATTCGGTCCGGCGTGACACCGGCCGGGTCGACATGGACGAGGTCCGCGACCTGGCCCGGTCCGAACGACCGAAGATAATTTTCTGTGGCGGTACCGCCGTCCCGCGCACGATCGACTTCCCGGCGTTCGCGGAGGTCGCCCGCGAGGTGGACGCCGTGCTGGTCGCGGACATCGCCCACATCGCCGGGCTCATCGCCGGCGGGGCGCATCCGTCGCCGGTCGGGCACGCGCCGGTCATCACGACCACCACCCACAAGACGCTGCGCGGCCCCCGCGGCGCGATGATCATGTCGGACGCGGCCCACGCCTCGGCGCTCGACCGCGCGGTGTTCCCGGGTCTGCAGGGCGGTCCGCACAACCACACCACCGCGGCTATCGCGGTCGCGTTGCGGGAGGCGTCCGGCCCGGCCTTCGCCACCTACGCCCACCAGGTGGTGGCCAACGCCCGCGCGCTCGCCGAGGCCCTCACCGAGCGGGGCTTCGACCTGGTCTCGGGCGGCACCGACAACCACCTGATCCTGATCGACCTGACCGGCAAGAGCATCGCCGGGAAGCCCGCGGCCCAGGCTCTGGACCGGGCCGGCATCGAGCTGAACTACAACGCGGTGCCCTTCGACCCCCGCAAGCCGTTCGACCCGTCCGGGGTCCGGCTGGGGACCGCGGCCATCACCACCCGGGGCCTCGGCGTCGAGCAGATGCCGCAGGTCGCCGACTGGATCGACATCACCGTCAAGGCCGCGGCCGACGGCGACGAGGCGACCATCGCCCGGGTGGCGTCCGAGGTCGCCGACCTCACCGCCCACTACCCGATGCCCGGCTGGGCCTGACCGGACCGGCCGGGTCCGGCGTCGCCGCGGGTCCCGGACCCGCGGCGGCGGCCGGTCCTACCGGTGCCGGCGGTGGATGCTGGCCGGTAGCGGGGGCGGGGGCGGGGTGTTGCCCGACCCGTACTGGCCCTGGCTGTAGCCGCCCGGGTTGTACCCCTCACCGGGTGGCGACTGCAGGGGCTGCAGCGGGGGAGTCGTCGACAGGGCCGTCCCGGAGCCGCCGTTCTGGGTCGCCTTGGCGGCCGGCGCGAACTCGTAGGCGATCTCGCCGTGCAGGGCGATGTCCATACCGGCGATCTCCTGATCCCGGGTCATCCGGATCCGGAAGCAGAACTTCACCACCGAGGCGATGATCAGCGTCGCGACGAACGAGTACACGACCACCGACACCACCGTCAGGGCCTGCTCCTTGAGCAGGTGGAAGCCGCCGCCGTAGAAGAACCCGTTCACGCCGCCCGTGTCGGTGGTGCCCCAGAAGCCGATCAGCAGCGCGCCCAGCGCTCCGCCGACCAGGTGCACGGCCCCGACATCGAGCGCGTCGTCCACGCCCACCTTGCCCTTGATGGCGGTCGACAGCGCGCACGCTGCCCCGGCGATCAAGCCGATGAAGATCGAGCCCAGCGGGGAGACGAAACCACAGGCCGGGGTGATGGCGACCAGCCCGGCGACCGCGCCCGAGGCAGCGCCCAGCGTTGATGCCTTACCGTCCCGGAAACGCTCCACCGCGATCCAGCCGAGCAGCGCGGACGCCGTGGCCGTGTTGGTGTTCATGAACGCGATACTCGACAGCTTGCCGGCCGACAGGGCCGACCCGGCGTTGAAGCCGAACCAGCCGAACCACAGCAGGCCCGCTCCGAGCAGGACGAAGGGGACGTTGTGGGGCCGGAAGTTGGTATCCGGCCAGCCGCGCCGCCGACCGAGGACCAGCGCGACGGCGATGGCGGCGGCGCCCGCGTTGGCGTGCACGACCGTGCCGCCCGCGAAGTCCTCCGCGCCGCGTTCGAAGAGCCAGCCGGTCGGCGAGAAAACCCAGTGGGCGATGGGGGCGTAGACGAAGATCGACCACAGCGAGATGAAAATGACGAAGCCGCCGAAGCGGAACCGGTCGGCGCTGCCGCCGGTGATCAACGCGGGAGTGATCACCGCGAACATCATCTGGAAGACGGCGAACAACATCGGCGGAATGAACTGGGCCGTGGCGCCCGTGTAGCCGGGTACCTGCTGGTCCATGTGCTGCAGGCCGGCGAAATGCAGGCCGCCGATGAGCCCGCTGTGGCCACCGAACGCCAGGCTGTACGTGAAGGCGACCCACAGCACGCTGACGATCGCCATGCAGAAGAAGTTCTGCATGAGCATGCCGAGCACATTCTTGGCCCGGACCATGCCGCCGTAAAAGAATGCGAGCCCGGGGGTCATGATCAGTACCAGCGCGGAGCTCGCCAGCAGCCAGGCCGTGTCGCCGGTGTCCAGCGTCTTGTAGTCGAACTGCATTTCTCTCCCGATCTTTCTGCGTGGGACCGACGCCAGGGGTGGGAGCACCGGACAGCCAAGCCCCGTCGCCACGGTTCTCCCGCGCGAAGCCTCAGAGCTGCCGATGTCGGATCGGGGTCAGCTCCGTGTCGGATGCGTAAAGCCGTCGATTTGACCGTTCTGTGACCCTCGCATCACGTTCGCGGCCGGTCCGGGACGGGAAAGGGGCGAGGAATCCGGTGGCGCCCGGATTCCTCGCCCCTTCAGTGCCGCGGGTACCGCTGACCGGCTCGGTCGGCCGAGGTCAGTCCGTGCCCTGGGCCAGCTTGGACGGCCACCAGATCTTCTTGCCGATGTCGTAGCTGAGCGCCGGAACCAGGATGGAGCGCACGACGATGGTGTCGAGCAGCACCCCGAAGGCGACCGCGAAGCCCAGTTCGGCCAGGAACACGAGCGGCAGCACGCCGAGGACGGCGAACGTCGCGGCCAGCACGACACCCGCCGAGGTGATGACCCCGCCGGTCACCGACAGCCCCCGCAGTACCCCGTCCCGCGTGCCGTGCCGCTGGGTCTCCTCGCGTACCCGGGTCATCAGGAAGATGTTGTAGTCGATCCCGAGCGCGACCAGGAAGACGAAGGCGAACAGCGGGAATCCTGGATCGGCGTTTTTGAAGTGGAAGACGTGGTTGAAGACGAACGCCGACACCCCGAGCGTGGCGGCGAACGACAGCACCACCGTGGCGATCAGCAGCACCGGCGCGACCAGCGCCCGCAGCAGCAGGCCGAGCACCACCAGGATCACGAGCAGGACAATCGGGATGATCAGGTTCCGGTCGTGCCGGGACGCGTCGAGGGTGTCGAAGTTGACCGCCGACTGGCCGCCGACGATCGCGTCCGCCCCCGGCACCTGGTGGACCGCGGTCCGGATGGCCCGCACCGTGTCGTAGGCCTGGTTCGTGTCGTACCGGTAGTTGATGGCCGCGTCGATCGCGGTCCGGCCACCCACGGTGTTCACCCGGATGGCGGCCGGCGCGCAGCCGGCCGGGGCGGTCCCGGTCGGCACCGGGCCCCCGGCGGCCGCGAGGGCCCTGGCCGCCTTGGCGTAGTCGACCTCGACGCACACCCCGCCCGGAGCGGTGGAGACGCCCGGCACCTTCCTGGCCGCGGCGATGACCTCGCCGGTCTGCGCGGCATTCGCGACGATGATCGCCGGCGCGCCGCTGCCCTGGTTGAAGTGCGCGTCGAAAACCTTCTGGCCGGTGACCGCGTCCGGCGTGTTGGTAAAGCTGTCCGTCACGGCCAGCCCACCGGAACGCAGCCCGGTGATGCCGGTCGTGCAGGCCAGCAGGGCGAGGGTGGCGACCACCCAGTAGACCCGCCGACGGCGACCGATCGCCGTCGCGAAGCGGGACCAGATGCCGTGGGTGGCGGGGTCGGCGGCCCGGTCGACCCGCGGCACCCGCGGCCAGAACACCCACCGGCCGAACAGGACCAGGAACACCGGCAGGAAGAACAGCATGATCAGGGCCGTACAGGCGATCCCGATCGCGGTGACCGGGCCGAGGCTGCGGTCGGAGTTCAACTTGCCGAGGGTCAGGCACAGCAGCCCGAGGATGACGGTGACCGACGAGGCGCCGATGGCCGGCGCGGCACCCCGCCAGGCCCGGGTCATGGCCGCGATCCGGCTCTCGTAGTTGTGCAGCTCTTCCCGGTATCTGCTGATCAGCAGCAGCGCGTAGTCCGTGCCGGCCCCGATCACCAGCACCGACAGGATGCCCTGGCTCTGGCCGTTGAGGGTCAGTACGTTGTGCTTGGCCAGCGGGTAGATCACCAGTGAGGCGGCGCCGAGCGCGAGCACCGCGCTGAACAGCGGGAAGAACCACAGAACGGGGCTGCGGTAGACGACCAGCAGGATCGCTATGACGACGATCCCGGCGGCCAGCAGGAGCGCGCCGTCGAGACCCTTGAACGTGTCGATGAACGCGACCAGCAGGCCGCCCGCGCCGGCGCTGTGGATGACGAGCCCGGGCGGCGCGTTCGCGCGCGCCGCGGCGATGACCCGCTTCTCGTTCCTGGTCAGATCGTCGCCCTGGACGTCGACGCCGTTGTCCTTACCGACCAGCGGGACGGAGATGTCGGCGGTCGTGCCGCCCCGGGCGTAGGTGGGCCCGACGATCTGGTTGCCGGCCACCCCGGGCAGCGTCGCGAACGTTTTGGCGTCCGCTTCGATCTTCGTCTTGTCCGCCGGGGTCAGCCCCGCGCCCCGCTGGTAAACGATGAACCCGGGGATCGACAGCACGGAGCGGAACTGCTGCGACTGGGTGTCGACCTTCGTCGACTCCGCTGAATTCGGCAGGTACTCGGCGTTGTCGTTCTTCTGAACGCCGCTCAGCTTGCCCTGATAGGAGCCGCCCAGCGCGCCGAGCAGAAACAGGACGACGGCGAACAGCCCGAACAGATACAGGATCCGGGGCCGACGGCGGCGCGGTGTGCCCGTGGTACCGGAGGTCTCCGGGTTTTCCGGGTTTTCAACAGCCTGCTCGGGCGCCGTGGTGGTGGCATCCTCATCGCTCTGAGTCACGCGATCTCTCCGCAGGTGTCTTGGTCGACAATCACATTCCCACCTTAGGGAGGCCGATCGCCGTCCCGGCAACCCCCGGTCGTCCGCTGGACGCCGGTCGGCTGAATACCTCCAACTAGTTGCACGAACACGGAAGGTCACCACTATCTGAGGCGATGTTGATCACCAGTCAACCACCCTGAGTGACGACGGATCCCGACGTGCGAGATCTCACATACCGCACCGAACGTGACCGGCCCGACGGGACCGGTCACGGACCCCCGACGAGCGGTGCGGGTTGCGGGGCGGCACAGTCGATCCCGCCGTCCGGTCCGGCCCCGGCGGGCCGCCCCGGGCCGCTCGCGGGCGGGTGACCACAGCGACCGGGCGGGCCGAATGCCATGATCGTCGCCGGTCGGCATGGCATCGTCGTGCGGGTGACCACAGCGGGCCGGCGAGCGGCGTACGGGCAGGCACGGGACCGACTGGTCGCGCAGTACGCCGCGATCCCGCCCGGGGCTCCGGTCCGGCTGGCCAAGCGCACGTCGAACCTGTTCCGGTCGCGCGCCGCGACGGGCACCCCGGGCCTCGACCCGGCCGGCCTGTCCGGCGTCCTGGAGGTCGACGCGGCGGCCCGGACCGCCGACGTGCTGGGCATGACGACCTACGGGGACCTGGTCGCCGAAACCCTGCCGCACGGGCTCATGCCGCTGGTCGTACCGCAGCTCAAGACGATCACCCTGGGCGGCGCGGTGAGCGGGCTGGGGATCGAGTCCACCAGTTTCCGCAGCGGCCTGGCCCACGAGTCGGTGCTGGAACTGGAGGCGATGACCGGGGACGGCCGGATCGTGGTGGCCCGGCCCGGCGGGGAGCACGACGCCCTGCTGAAGGGCTTCCCCAACTCGTTCGGAACCCTCGGCTACGCGCTGCGCCTGAAGATCGAACTCGAACCGACCCGGCCGTACGTGGCCCTGCGTCACCTGCGGTTCGGCTCGATCGCCGAGCTGTCGACGACCGCGGCGGCGGTCAGCGCCGAGCGCGAGTTCGACGGCGAACGGGTCGACTTCTGCGACGGGGTCTGGTTCGGCCCGACCGAGTGCTACCTCACGCTCGGCCGGTGGAGCGACGAGGCGCCCGCGACGACCACCGACTACGTCAAGGACCAGGTCTATTACCGGTCGATCCAGGCCCTGCGCCGGGATGTCCTGCCGGTCGCGGACTACCTGTGGCGGTGGGACGCGGACTGGTTCTGGTGCTCGCGGGTGTTCGGCGTCCAGCGCCCGGCCGTCCGGCGGCGCATTCCCCGTAAGTACCTGCGCTCGGACGTCTACTGGAAGTTGATGATGTGGGAGCGACGCCACGGGGCGAAGGCCGCCTACGACCGTCGCCGCGGCCGGCCCGAGCGCGAGGACGTCATCCAGGACATCGAGGTCCCGGTCGAACGGCTCGGGGAGTTCCTCGATGTCTTCGCCCGGGAGGTGCCGATCGCGCCGGTGTGGCTGTGCCCGCTGCGGGCCCGCGGCCCCGGTTCGGTCTGGCCGCTCTACCCGATGGACCCTGGTCAGACCTACGTCAACGTCGGGTTCTGGTCGTCGGTGCCGCTCGCCCCGGGCGAGGCCCCGGACGCCCATAACCGCCTGATCGAGGAACTGGTGGCGGAACTCGGCGGGCGTAAGTCCCTCTACAGCACCTCGTCCTACTCCGAGGACGAGTTCTGGGCCACCTACGGTGGCAACGACTACGCCGTCCTGAAGAAGGCGTACGACCCGGACGGCCGGTTGCTCGACCTCTACGCGAAGGCGGTGCGCGCGCGATGACACGTATGCCGGTGGCGGATGCATTTGCCCTGGTCATCGATGCTCCTGTCCGATTCACGGCTTACGACGGCTCGGCGGCCGGGGATCCCGACGCGCCTGTGAAGGTCGTGATCAAAAGTCCGAAGGCGGTCGCCCACCTGGTGTCGGCGCCCGGCGAGCTGGGGTTGGCCCGGGCCTACGTGTCGGGGCAGCTCGACCTGGAGGACACCGATCACTACACGGCGCTGGCCACGCTCGCGTCCGGGCACAAGATCGGTTCGCTGTCGTGGCGCGACCGGCTGACCGTCCTGTCGAGCCTCGGCCCGGCGGCGATCCGGTTCGTGGAGCCGCCGCCCCAGGAGGTCGGCGCGCGTCGCCGGTTGTCGGGCCTGCGCCACAGCCGGGGCCGGGACGCGGTCGCGATCAAGCATCACTACGACGTCAGCAACCGCTTCTACCGCTGGGTGCTGGGGCCGTCGATGGTCTACACCTGCGCGGTGTTCCCGACCGATGAGACGACGCTGGAGGAGGCCCAGACCGAGAAGATCGACCTGGTCTGCCGCAAGCTGGGGTTGCGGCCGGGTATGCGGCTGCTCGACGTCGGCTGCGGCTGGGGCGGGCTCGTCGTCCACGCGGTGAAGAACTACGGGGTCACCGCGCTGGGCGTCACGCTGTCGCGGCAGCAGGCCGAATGGGGCGCCGCCTGGATCGAAGAGCTGGGCCTGGACGGGGCTGAGGTGCGCCACTCGGACTACCGGGACGTCACCGAGACCGGGTTCGACGCGATCAGCAGCATCGGCCTGACCGAGCACATCGGTGAGGCCAACGTCGATTCCTACGCGGCCGACCTGGCCGCGCGGCTGGCCCCCGGCGGCCGGTTCCTCAACCACTGCATCACCCGGCCGGACGAGGACAGTCCGAAGATCGCGCGCCGCGGGTTCACCAACCGGTACGTCTTCCCGGACGGGGAGCTGCTCGGCCCCGGGCGGGTCATCGAGGCCCTGGAGCGGGCCGGGTTGGAGATGCGGCACGAGGAGAACCTGCGCGAGCACTACGCCCGGACCCTGGCCGGGTGGTGCGCGAACCTCGACGCCCACTGGGACGAGGCGGTGGCCGAGGTGAGTCTCGGTACCGCGCGGGTGTGGGCCCTCTACCTGGCCGGTTCGCAGCTCGGCTTCGAGCGCAACCACACCCAGCTGCACCAGGTGCTGACGGTCAAGCCGCACGAGGGGGGCATTTCGGGGATGCCGGCCCGGCCCGACTGGCGTCCCTAGCGGTTCGCCCACCCGCCGGAGCGCCGGGCGGTCCCGGCCACCCGGCGCTCCGGCGGCCTAGGCTGCGGTAGGGACCAAAGCAGCGGGATGATCGGAGATGGCGGATGACCAAGCCAGTGGACGACCCGGCGGTCTCCGGTTTCGAGATCGGCACCGACGGCATCGGCCGCCTGGTGGCCGGCTTCGACGGAACCGAGCCCAGCTGGGACGCACTCTCGTTCGCGTCCGGGATCGCGCGGCGCAACGGGGCCTGGCTGGTTGTCGCGAGCGTCATGTCGGTCGGCGGGTTGGCCGGTCTGTCGGCGGCCGGCGTGGTTGCCGAGGCGGAGGCCGGTCGGGAGCTGGCCGAACAGTACCGGGCGGACGTCGCGAAGGTGCTGGACCCGCTCGGGGTCCGTTGGGAGTTCGTGGCCCTGGCCGGCGACGTGCCCACCGAGCTGGAGGCCCTGGCCGAACAGCGCCACGCCGACGCGATCTTTGTCGGCCGGTCCAGTTCCCGGGCCCACGCGTTGGCCGGCTCGGTTCCGGTGCGCCTCGTCCGGCACGCCCGGCGCCCGGTGGTCGTCGTCCCCTGACCGGGCATCCGCTCTCGAGGTGATCGGCGGCCGGGCGTCAGTGGCGACGCACCCCACAGCGCCGCCTGACTAGGCCACTTCGCGGCCTGCCCCGGCCGGGACGGCGGCCGCACGGACGCGTGATCGGGAGGTGCGGGGGACCGGCCGCGTCAGCGGGGTCTTGGCGGCAGCGTCAACGCACAATGGATCTTCATCGACGCTGCCCGTCGCCGAAAACCTGTAGGTGGCAGCGTCCCCGCACGTCCCCACACCCGCCGACGACGACAATCCGCAGACTCCTGGCAAAGCGTCATCGTCCCAGCGCGCTATCACCGACGTCGACCCTGCCAAACCGGCGCGGCCGACCCGCACCTTCGTGGTCAGTGTCCAGGCGCTTTCGATCTTCGTTACCGCTGACTGTTTCGCCGACGAGGTGGCGGCGGCCGTCTGGGCCGGGATCGGTGGTTGGCGGGGTCAGTCGGCGCTGGGGCGCGCGCTCACGGCGTCACATGCGGGGCCGCCGGTCCGGACCAGCCTGGTCGCGCAAGCATTTACGGGCTGGTTCGGAACGGGCGACGGGCCGCCGCCCGGGACGGGATCCGGGCGGCGGCCCCGACCGGCCGCTGATGCGGCCGGGCGCGTACGCCGATGGTGCGGGCCAAGCCCGCGACCGCGGCTCAGCCGAAGGTCGCGCCCCAGGTCTGGGGGCCGACGATGCCGTCGATCAGGATGTGCTTGTCGGTCTGGATCCGCCGGGCGGCCGCCGCGGAGGCCGCGCCGTAGTGGCCGTCGACCTGGACGTGGTAGCCGAGCGCGTCCATCCGGGCCTGCCAGATCGCGACCTTGGTCTGGAAGATCCCGGCCTGCGCCGCGGTGAAGAACGGCCCGTGCCCGTAGGAACTGACCTGGCTGGTGTGCCGGGGCAGGGTCGTGACCGTGCTGGTGTGCGTGGCCGGCGCCGAGTAGTGCGTGGTGGTCCGCGAGGGGGCAACGCCGCTTCCGGCGCTGCTGCTGGCCGAGCTGCTGCTGGCCGAGCTGGACGACCCGCTGCCGTACACGAACGTGTTCGGCCACGCGTGCGGGCCCTGGACCGCGAGGATCTTCTCGGCCAGCGCGATCTGCGCCGACTTGGACAGGGCGGCGATGCCGGCCGCGCTGGACGGGCCGCCGAGGGCGGCCGAGGTGGTCGGCGAGATCTGCAGACCGCCGCCGTAGCCGTTGCCGGTGTTGATGC
>JAMFSN010000217.1 GCA_026225295.1 Frankia alni | reverse complement strand
CTTCGAGAATCCCTGGCATGTGCGTCACTCCTTCGGGGGCGCGGGTCGGTAGGACGCGGGTCGGTAGAACAGCGCGCCGGCCGGCAGTCGGACCCCGCGCAAGGTGAGCTGCGCGGCGCGGTCCGCGAACGCGGCGCCGCGCATGATGTGCCCGGCCAGGTCGGCGACCCGCCGGTGCTCGGGGGGCGCCAGGACGGTCCCCGCGACCCAGCCGTTGAACGCGCCCATCGCCGGGCCGCACCAGATCTGGTAGTCGGTGAGCCGGTCCGCGACGCCGCCGATGCTCCAGGTCGACGAGAGCCCGAGGTACCAGCGGAAGATCAGGGCCATCCGGCGTTTCGGGTCGCCGGCGGCCCGCTCGATCTGGTCCGGGTCGCGTTCGGTGAAGTAGCTGACCGTGTCGTCCCAGACGTCCTCGACCGGACGCTTGAGGATCTTCGTCTCCAGGTTGGCCCGCTCGGCGGGCGGCAGGTGTTCGATGCCGTCGTAGGTGCGGTACAGCTCGTAGAGCCGCCGGGCCCGGGCCGCGAACATCGTCCCGCGCCGCAGCACCTGGACCTCGACGCCGAGCTCGAACATGTCCGAGGACGGCGCCATGTCGCAGTCGGCCAGCCCGGCCTGGGCCAGCAGCCGTTTGGCCGCGTCGGACTGCCCGGACTCCACGCTGGCCTGGTTGATGGAGCCCGTCACGATGTAGGCGGCGCCCAGGGCGAAGGCGGCCAGCGCCGCCTCCGGGGTCCCGATCCCGCCGGCCGCGCCGACCCGGATCGCGCGTGGGTAGCCCTGCTCCCGGCGGATGCGCTCGGCCAGCCGCAGGACTTCGGGCAGCAGCGCGGTCAGGGGGCGCCGGTCGGTGTGCCCGCCGGAGTCGGCCTCGACGGTCACGTCGTCGGCGACCGGGATGTGCCGGGCCAGGTCCGCCTGGGCCGCCGTGACCGCGCCCGCGTCGACCAGGCCCCGCACCAGATGCTCGGGCGCGGGGCGCATGAACAGCTCGGCCACCTCGAGACGCGACACCTTGGCGATGACGCGGTTGGCGCCCACCACCCGACCCTGGCCGTCGCGCCGCAGGCCGGCCAGGCGGTAGCGCACGACGTGGGGGGTCAGCTCGAGGAACGCCGACGCCTCGACGCACCGCACCTCGTGGCGCAGGCACAGCTCGACGGTGGAGCGTTCCATCTCCGGTTCGCTGGGGCTGTGGATCAGGTTGCAGGCGAACGCGAGCCCGGGCGCCTCGCGGCGGATCGCGGCCAGCGCGGCGTCCACCCGGGCTGACACCATCCCGGCCGCGCCGTAGGAGGCCAGGTAGCCGGCCCGGGCCATCGCGACCACCAGCCGCTCGGAGGCGATGCCGTTCGCCATGGCCCCGGCCATGTAGGGATGGGCGACGCCCTGATCGGCCCGGAAGTCCGGCGAACCGAACTGGTCGGGTGAGCGCGGCGGCGCGACGGCCAGCAGCCGCACCCCGGCCGACCGGGCCACGCTCTCGTCGTTCGTGACGGCGACGCCCCCGCCCCGCTCGACCACGAAGCACGGGCTCTCGAGCGCGGCCAGGGCGGTGTAGACCTCGGCCGCCGTCGATCCGGTCGCCGGGGGCGCCGTCGGGGGTGCGGTCACCATTGCGGGGCCCCGGGCTCCCGCAGTTCGGCGGTGATGTCGGTGATCTCGTAGATGCGCAGACCGGGCTTCCACACGCTCGCGTCGGCCACCACCCGGACCCGGCCCGGGCCGAACCGGACGTCCTTGAGGTGCACCTCGAGGGTCATCTCGCGGTCGGTGGCGAGGATCTGCCCCCGGTAGCGCCAGGACAGGGCCAGACCGGTCGACAGCACGAACTCGGGGTTCGTCAGGCCCGCCGCGTGGCCCGAGTCGACCAGCCACTCCTGCATCGCCTGGATGACCGCCTCGATGCCCAGCGAGCCGGGCATCACCGGATCGAGCAGGAAGTGGCGGGCGAAGAACCAGTCACCCGGGTCGACCGGCTTGACCGCGCGCAGATACCCCTTACCGAACCGACCGCCCCCGTCGACCACGTCGACCCGGTCGAGCAGGGCCAGCGGGCCGGTCGAGCAGCCCGGGCCGGTGCCCCGCGGGCGGTCCCGGCGGGCCGCGACGTCGATCGTGCGGACGGTCGGGGCCGATGATTCCAGCGCCTGGGCGTCGAGCCAGGTCGGGACGTACCCGCCGCCGTCGAGGCCGGCCTGGTTGGCCAGCGCGGACTCGTTGAAGAAGCCGAACAGCGACTGGCCGGTGTAGAACGGCTCGCCGTCGACCGACAGCTCGTAGGACAGGCTCTGCAGCACCGCGCCGACCAGGACCGTCGTGCTGACCAACCGCGAGCGCTGGGTGATCGTCGCGCCCCGCAGGTCGACCTCGCGCAGCACGGTCGCCTCGCCGTCGAGGTTGCGCAGGCTGTAGTCCTCGGCGGGGGCGCTCAGGGTGGCGCCCAGGAAGTAGCCCAGCACCAGCGCCGACTGCAGCGACGTCTCCATGTGGACGATGTTCGGCATGGTGTCGCTGGCGTACTCGCGGAAGTACCAGGCGTCGGCGTGAGCGTCGTATTCCGTGTCGCCGGTCGCGCCGCCGGTCAGCTCGCCGCGGGTGCCGTCCACGGCCATGACCCGGTCGCACAGCCGCAGCCCACCGGCCGGGCTGCGGGTCGCCCGCCGCCCGCCGTAGGCGGTGAACTCCGGCCCGAGGGCGATGCCGAGATCACCGACCGAGCTGTGCTCCATGTGAAACTCGTTGATCATCGCTGGTTGGCCGAACCGGTTGCGGCGGGGGTAGGGCGTCGCCATCCGGCCGCCGGCCGCCGGCCCGACCGCGAGGCCGGGCCCTTCGGCGACCGTCACGGTCAGGCCGCGGACGGTTGCCACCCGCTCGCCGCCGGCCAGCAGGTCGGCGTCGACCCGTAGCCAGGGCCGGGGGACCAGGGAGACGCCCACGATGTCGACCACGGCGTCGAGCGGCGCGGCGCCGTCGTCCGGGCAACCGGGATCGACAGTGACATCGGCCGTACCGGCGGCGACATCGGCCGTACCGGCGGTGACATCGGCCGCTCCGTCGGCCGGTGCGAACCGCGCGCCGGGCAGGCAGAGATGCAGACCGAGGTGCATCGCGAGGACCTGGGCGGCCTGCCGGGCGGCCTGGGCGACGGCGGCCGGCTGGGCGTCCCCGAGCCGGATCATCGCCCGCAGTCCGCCCCGGCCGTGGGCCCCGCCCCGCCGGGTGATGCCGGTGACCTCGATGAGGAGCAGGTCCGGCGGCGCGGGCAGCCGGATGTCGTCCGGGGTACCGGCCACGTAGGCCGGCCCGAAGACCCCGGCGACGTCGCCGGCCGCCAGCAGCTCCAGGTCGGCCCGGCCGAGCCGGTCGATGGCCGTCCGGGCGAGCGGCTTGAACTCCGCCTCGCTGGGGATCGTCCGGACTGGTCGGGCCGCCGTGGTGGCCGGGCGACGCGCGGGCCGGACCTCGGGTCCCGGTCGCTCCACCCGGGCGTCCGGCCCGCCGGTCGCCTCGGCCAGCCGGGTGACCTCGGCGAGGGCCAGGTCGGTGAAGCGCGACTGGGTGCGCATCGCGGCCGTGTGGGCGGCGATGAGATGGGCCCGCAGTTCGCGGACCACCGCGTGGCCGTCCGGGTGCGGGTGAGCCGCGACCGCCGGGTGAGCCGCGACGGCTGGGGCTGCGGGAGCGGCTGGGGGGGCGGGCACCGGCCACCCGTCCGGCGCCGCCGGCGGCCCGGTCGGCCGGTCGGCGACCTCGAAGAGGAACGGCTCTCCCTCGAAGGCCAGGGTGTCGAGGTCGGTCGGAGTCATCGCTTCTCCCAGCGGTGCGCGGTCGGTACGGAGCTGACCTCAGCCGCGGCGGTCATGACGTCGCCCGGTCCGCGCGGCGGCGGACGGCCTCGGCGAACTTCGCCGTCATACCGGGTGTCCGGACCACCGTGACGTCGGTGAACCGGGCCAGCAGCCGGCCGTCGGGGTCGCGGGCCTCGGCCGACACGGTCACCTCGTCGGCGGCGGCCCGCAGGTCGTCGACCGAGACCGTGAACGGCGCGTCGTCCGGGAGCGGGGCGAAAAACTCGGCCCGGGCGAACCCCAGCGGCAGGCAGCCGGAGTCCAGGTGCCAGGTCGCGAGGAGGGCCGCGGCCTGGATGACGACGTCGGCGAGCACCGGGCTGATCAGCGTCGACGCGTACGCCCCGTCGTCGATGACCCGGTCGGCCAGCTGGGCGGACACGATCAGCCGGCCGGGTTCCCGCCGCCGGATGCGGCGGATCCCCTGCAGCGCGGGCCCGTGGAAGAGCGTCGCGTCGCGGTAGAGGCCGAGCGCGTCGTCCCCGGCCCCGAGCGGGCCGTCCAGCCGGACCGGGTCGTCCCCGGCCGCCCGGACCGCGCCCCGGGCGCCCAGCACGAACCGGCCGGCGAAACGGGGCTGCGGTCGGCCCGGGCCCGCGTCGCCCCAGATCGTGGCGGCCAGCACGGCGAGGTCGCCGTCGGCCCCGGCCGGGCTCACTTCGACGCGGTAGCCATCGCCCTGGGTGCCGTCGAACACGATGCCCCGGTGCACGGAGAAGGGTCCGCAGCCGACGACCTGGAGGTCGGGATGGGTTCGTTCCAGGACGTTGGCCATCCATCCGAGTGCGGCGGTGGCGGGCAGGACAGGGTGCTCACCGATGGTGTGGTCGGCGATCACCGGGTCGGCGCCCAGGTCGCCCAGGGCCCGGTGGACGGTGAAGGCGCGGGTGGCCGCGGCCCTGGGCGCCGGCGCCGGGTCGAGGGCTCCGGCCGGTCCGAGCAGCAGTCGTTCGCCGTCCGGGGCCCCCAGCCGTTCGACGAACATCGCCGAACCGGCCGCCCGGCCCAGCAGCGGGACGCCCCGGGCCCGGAAGACCTCGCGCAGCGCGGCGGTGACCATCCCGCCGTCCCAGGCCGCCCAGTTCAAGGTGGTGGCCCGGCGGTCGTCCCGGCCGTGGCCCCAGCGGGCGCCGATCCGGTTGAGCGCCTCGTTGGCGGCGGCGTACGCGGCCTGCCCCGGGTTGCCGAGCACCCCGGCGATCGAGCCGAAGAGCACCAGCCGCTTGAGCGGGGCGTCCGCGAGCGCGTCGAGCACCGCCCGCAGACCGTCGAGCTTCGGTCGGAACACGGTGCCGACCGCCGCCGCGGTGATGTCGGGCAGGAGAGCGTCGGCCAGCCGGCCGGCGCCGTGCACAACGGTCGTGACGCGGGCCGCATCAGAGGCCAGGGCGGCGGCGACGGCTCCGGGGTCGGCCAGATCGACCGCCACGTAGCGGGCCCGGGCGCCGGCCGCGGCCAGGCCGGCCAGGGTGGCCGCGACCTCCCGGGCCGCCACGACCTGGCCGGTCGACCGTTCGAGGTCACGCGGGGTCGGGCTCTCCCCACGGGCCCGGGCGGCGGCCAGACCGGCCGCGAACAGCTCCCGCTCGCCGAGGCCGCGGGCCCACCCGGGGTCCTCCTGGGCGGCGGTCCGGCCCAGGAGGATGAACTCGCACGGGAGCCGGGTGGCCAGGGCCTGGACGCAGTCGGCCGTGATCCCCCGGCCGCCGCCGGTCACGACGACCACGTCAGCGGCGCTCAGCGCGGGTTCGGTAGGTGCGGGGGGCGCCGTCTCCCAACGCACGGTCCAGCGGGTCCCGTCGGCGTCAAGGCCGACTTCCGGGGTGTCCAGCGCGGCGTCGTCGAGCTCGGCCAGGACCATCCGGGCGAGCTGGTCGGGCGCGAGGCCCGGGGCCAGGTCGATGGCCCGGCAGAACAGCGCCGGATCCTCGCGGGCCACCGTCTTCACCAGGCCGGTCACGCCCCCGAGCAGACCGGCCGCGAGGGAGGCGGTGCCCCGGTACCCGAGGCCGCCGTCCAGGCGGGTGATCGTGACGAACCCCCGCCGGCCGGTCGGCGCGCCGGACCCGGCGCTGACGCTGAGGGGGGTCGCGAGCCGGCCGGCGGCGAGGACGGAGTCGGCGAGCCGGACGCTGTTCGCCGCCCAGGGGGCGTCGAGGGCCGCGGAGTCGTCCGTGGGGGTGGGTTCGACCAGCAGGAGCCCGAGGTCGACCCGGGGCAGCTCGGCGAGCGCGGCGCTGACCAGCTCGCCGGTGGCGTCCCGCGGGTGGGGCGGCTCGTGGTCGGGTGCCTCGACCGGTGCCGGCAGAACGACCTCCCGCACCGTCCAGCCGGCCGATTCCAGCCCCGCCACCAGCGCTCCGGCCACCGGGTCGTCGCTCCCGGCCGGGGGCTCGTGCCGGACGATCACGGCGACCGGATCCGTCGGCCAGGGATCGTCCAGGCGGTCGATCGCCGGCAGGCGCCGCAGAGCCGCGCGCAACGGCCCGGCCGGCGGCGCGGGATCGGTCGCGGTGCTCGCCCCGGCCCGGTCCGATGGATCCTCGCCGAGGTCGGCGGCCGGGCCGGACGTGGGACTGCTGGGGGACAGGAAGGTGGCGATGTCGTCGAGGGTGCGCAGTTCGGCGAGTTTTTCGGGGCCGATGGTGGGGAGGGTGGGGAATTTGAGTTGGAGTCCGCCGAGGATCTGGACGCGTTTGATGGAGTCGACGCCG
>JAMFSN010000216.1 GCA_026225295.1 Frankia alni | reverse complement strand
GGCAATGACCTTCCCGACCTGGGTCGACACCTGCGCCCGGCCGGACCCTCGGCGACGGGCCCGGCGCCCCGGGCCCGGGACGCCGGTGGCTCGGCCGCCGGCGGGCTCGAAGCGGAGGTCTTTCCCCGCCTGCTGCGCGACCGGGTCGTGTTCCTCGGCCGGGAGGTCGATGACGCCCTGGCCAACCAGGTCTGCGCCCAACTGCTGCTGCTGGCCGCCGAGGACGCCGAGCGCGACATCTCGATCTACGTCAACTCGCCGGGTGGTTCCGTGGACGCCGGGATGGCGATCTACGACACCATGCAGTTCATCCGCAACGACGTGGCGACCTACGCGCTCGGGCTGGCCGCCTCAATGGCCCAGCTCATCCTGTGCGCCGGGACGACCGGCAAGCGTTACGCCCTGCCACACGCACGGATCCTCATGCACCAGCCGCACGGCGGCATCGGTGGCACCGCGGCCGATATCGCGATCCAGGCCGAGCAGTCCCTCTACATCAAGCGGACCATGCGGGAGCGCACCGCATTCCACACCGGGCGGCCCGTCGAGCAGATTGAACGCGACTCGGACCGGGACCGGTGGTTCACCGCCGACGAGGCGCGGGAGTATGGGTTCGTCGACCATGTTGTCAGCAGGGTCGCCGACACAGGGGAGAGGATCGCCCGATGAACACGCCCACAGGACGCTATGTCCTGCCGAACATCATGGAGCGCACCAGTCGGGGCGACTTCAGCATGGATCCGTACACGAAGCTGCTCCGCGAGCGGATCATCTTCCTCGGCGTCGAGATCGACGATGTGTCCGCCAACGACGTGATGGCCCAGATGCTCGTGCTCGAGGGCGAGGACCCCGACCGCGACATCAGCCTCTACATCAACTCGCCGGGCGGCTCGTTCACGTCGATGACGGCGATTTACGACACGATGCGGTTCGTCCGCTGTGACGTCGCGACGACCTGCCTGGGCCAGGCCGCCTCGGCGGCGGCGATCCTGCTGGGCGCCGGGGCCCCCGGCAAGCGCTCGGCGTTGACCAACAGCCGGATCCTCATCCACCAGCCGTCCGGGCAGGGCGAAGGTCAGTCCAGTGACCTGGAGATCCACGCCAACGAGATCCTGCGGATCCGGGATCTCATGGAAGAGATCATCGCCCGGCACACCGGCCGGACGACCCAGCAGGTCCGGCACGACACCGAGCGGGACAAGATCCTCACCGCCGAGGAGGCGCTCGCCTACGGACTGATCGACGAGGTGGTCGGCAGCCGGAAGTCGACGGTCAGCGTCAGCCCGTCCTCGCTGGCCGGGTCGGGGTCGCTGCGCTCGGGCGGACCGGGCCCGTCGTCGTCGGGCCCGTCGGCCTCCCCGTCGCCGTCCCCGTCGCCCTGACCGGCCGTGACCTTCTTCGCCCCGGGTGATCCGGGGGGCACAGGCCGGCCCGGCGAGCCGGTGTCGGCCGGCGGGCCGGGCCCGGCCGAGGGCGCGGACCGGTCGACCCGGCTGCCCGCGCTGACCCGCGCCGAAGGCGAGTTCGTCGATCACTATCTCGCCGTGGTCGACCTGCTGGGCCGCCTGAATCCGGCCCGGGGCGGTGAACGGTCGACCTACGGCCACCTGCGGTCCGCGCAGGCCCTCGTCGCCGAGGCCACGGCCCTGCGGGACGCCCTGACCGCGATGTTCACGCGCGACGAGCGGGAACTGTTCCCGGCCACCCTGACCGCGGCGATGCGCGCCCTCGACGGCGAACGGCGGGCCGCCCGGGTCACGTTGACCTGAGTCCGCGACCGTCCGTACACAGCCGTCTGGCCAAGTGGCCGCGGGAACGACCGTCTGGGCCTGCGGCCCGGTTCTGTGACCGGGGTCAGCGGTCGCCGGCGGACCGGACGCGGGCGGCTTCCCGAGGGGCTCCCGGGTTCGCCTTCCCGGCCCGGGAGCCGGCCAGCTTGGCCTGGAGGTGGTCGGCGATGGTGATGGGTCCGTAGCGGGGCGCCTCGCCCGGGGCGAGGCAGGACGGCAACGTCGCGATCGTCGCGTCCACGTTGCCGTCGTGGAAGAAGGCCGCCGACCGCCGGCGCCGGATCGTCCCGTCGACGATGGGGGGCCGTACCCGGTGCAGGGTCGACAGCCACCGCTCGTTGGTCCACCGGGCCGTGAGGTCGCCCAGGTTGACCAGCAGCGCCCCGTCGGCCGGGCTCACGTCGTGCCACCCGCCGGCCCCGTCCAGAACCTGCAGCCCGGGCACCTGATCGGCCCACAGCACCGTGACGATCCCGAAGTCGGTGTGCGCGCCCATCCCGGTCGGATCTTCGTCCGGGAGCGGGCCGCCGACCGGGCCGGGCGGCAGCGCGTAGTTGTTCATCCGCATCACGTCGAGGGAGTGGTCGGTGTAGCCGGCGAAGAACTCCGGCGGCAGCCCGAGTGCCTCGGCGAAGATCGTCGTCAGCGTCCGCGCGACCCGGGCCGCCTCGTCGAAGTACCGCGACACCGCCGCGGCGAATCCCGCGACCTCGGCCGGCCACCGGTTCTCCGCGTAGATCCCGCCGGGCAGCCCGAGCCCGGGGTGGTCGGACGCCGCGACGCCGATGTTGAACGCTTCGAAGAAGTCGTTCGCCCGGCCGGCCGCCTCGATGCCGAGGGTCAGGCTCAGCGACTCGCTCTTCGGGGGCGCGTAGCCCCGGTTGATCTCCGGCGGCGCGCGGTAGGCGACCTTGGTGGCCAGCGGGAGGTCGAAGAAACGGTCCATCGCGTCGGCCAGGCCCGCCTGCGTGGCGGCGTCGATGCCGTGGCCCAGGATCTGCATGAAACCCACGGTCCGGCCGGCCTCGTCGATCTCGCGGGCCACCCGGCGTCGGTCGGCCCCGGGCCCATCGGTCACGTACGGGCTGATGTCCACGGTCGGGACGGTGAAGATCGGCCCGACCGGCGGCCCGACCGGCGG
>JAMFSN010000215.1 GCA_026225295.1 Frankia alni | reverse complement strand
GGGGCGGCGGCCGGGGTGCCGAGTACGTCGTTGATCGCCGCGCCGACCACGGCCAGCCGGGATCGGAACGAGGCGCGGCGGAGGTAGTTGTCCACCCAGCCCTCGGCCAGCGACGCGAAGTAGTCGTCGGTGGTCCGATCCAGACCCGGCTGAGGGCGGCGATCGGTACGGGGACCGGCGGCGTGGGTCACGGGCACCGTCCTAGCTTAAGCCTAAAGTAATTACGTCATTGCGAAGAGTAGTCAAAGGTGGTGCTAGAGCTCCGTGGCGGCACCGGCCCGCCGGCCCGGCGGGGGCCACTGCGACGGCACGACCATGAGGCGGTATCACCAAGGAGGGCTTGCGCAGATGGGGACACGAACGTCGGCAACCTTGCGCGCCGCGGTCGCCATGCGCGGCAGCCAGAACTTCCTCGGCGCGGCCTGGGTCGAGGCCGTGGTGGACCACGCGCCGGCCCGATACCGTCGCGATGTCGCGCTGGGGCTGCTGGCCCTGAGCCCGCACTACTTCCACGGGCCGGACCGTCACCAGGAGGCGGCCCGTAACCGGCGGACCCGGGAGCGCCTCGCCGCCGAGCTGGTCGGCGCCTACGTCGTCGACGGCGACGTCGTCCTGGACTACGGCTGCGGTCCGGGCTACCTGGCCGCCGCCGTCGCGGCGCGGACGCGGGGCGATGTCTGGGCGCTCGACATCTCGGCCGGAGTGCTCGCCTGCGCCCGCGTGCTCAACGGGACGCCGAATCTGCGGTACCGGACCCCGGCCGAGTTCGCCGGCTCGGGCGCCACCGTCGACGTGGCGTACTCGGTCGCCGTCGCGCAGCACCTGACCGACGCCATCCTGCGAAAGGTCCTCAGCGACCTGTTCGCCGCGCTCCGGCCCGGTGGCCGGTTGGTTCTCCACGTCGTCGTGGATGCGCCCGGCTGGCGGGACGAGCAGGAGTGGCGGCACGCCGCGGCGTCCAGCCTCCTCGGGTGGCTCCGGTGGCGGTACGGGTTGAACTGCTTCGGCCGGACCGGGGCGCAGGTCATCGATCTCCTGGCCGAGGCGGGCTTCGTCGACGCGACCCTGCGCCCGGTTCGGGACCTGTGCGACGTCGACGACGACGTGGCCGGGCAACACGTCGCCATCGCGCGCCGCCCGGAGCTGCCCGGCCGGCGATCGGGTCTCCCGGCGCAGGGATCGTGGGTGCCGGCTGCGCCGCTTCACGACCAGCTGTCGGGCGAGGGGCCGCTGTCGGCTGGGGACGGAGATCCCCGCCGTCACCGGGCCGGTCAGCCGAACAGCTCGTCGAAGTAGCGGTCGCGGGAGAACGCGGTCCCGGTCTCGGGGGTGCGCCGGGCGCTCAGCGCGGCGAACATCGCGGCGGCGACCGGCTCGGGCTCCTGACGCTGGTAGGGCACGAGCGCCGCTCCGGCGATCTCCCGGTTGTGGGCCGAGTCGAGCGCGACCACCGGCACTCCGATCACCCGGGCCTCGGCCAGCGGGTAGCCGAACGACTCGAGCTCGAACGGGAAGATCACCGCGGTACAGCGGGTGATCAAGGTGTGCACGACATCCAGTTCCTGGTGGCCGATGATCCGGAGCCGGGGATGGCGCCGGATCTCGGGCGATGCGATGTCCCCGGTGGCCGCCGTGATCACCAGCGAGGCGGGGATTCCGTCCGGGGACCCGGCGAGCCGGTCGCAGGCCGCCAGCAGGACGGCCAGGCGCTCGGTCGCCTTCTTGTACGGCGACGGCAGGACCGGGCAGAGGAATTCCGCCCGCCGGGGCTTGTCCCCGGTCGGCGGCGGTGCGACCACGGGGGGTGCCGAGAGCGGGTTGTGGCGCACCGTGATCCGACCGGCAACCTTGGGGACCGCTCTGATGACCCGCTCGGCCATGCTCGACGAGGGCACCCAGACCGCGTCCGCGCGGCGCAGTGCCTCGCGAACGACCTGGCCCTGGACGAAGGTCGAGCGCGGGACCAGACGACCGAGGTCGGAGGCTTCGGCGGGGGTCAGAAAGTGCAGCGCGTTGTGTACGAGAACCCGACGTTCCCGACCCAGCCGCTGGTAGCTGACGTTGTTCAGCGCGATGGCCCGGTTCGGTCTCCGCCGGGATGCCTCGCGCCGGATCAGCCAGGCCGAGGTGAGCGCCTGTCCCCGGCCGACGACCTCGATCGGCGTCAGATGATCCCGCAGGTACAGGTCCAGCTCGCTCACCAGCCGGTGGGCACCCCCCATGCGGGCGCCGGCGCAGTCGAGAACCGTGCCCGTCACGGCCGCACCGCTTCCCGGGTCGGCCCGCCGGCCGGGCGGGGCCCGGTGGACTGCGCGGGTGGTGCCGCCCGGCCGGCCGGGCCCGCCGGTGAAACGGGAGGTCGGGGTCGCGCATCAGGCTCCGGGCGGGGGCGGTGCTTCGGGCGGGGGCGGTGCGCCGGACCGAGCACGCAGGCCGCGACCCGCTCGCGGTGTTCGTCCGGGTCGGTGGCGGCCCGGGCGGCGGGAACCGCGGCGCCGCCCATGGCGGACAGCCGGTCACGATCGGCGAGCATCTCAACCAGCACCCGTTCGAGGGCCTCGGCGGATTCGTCCACGGGGGTCCGTCCGGTGACCGACTCGCGGTAGGCGTCCCGCGAGCCGCCCGAGGCCGGGCCGATGACCGGGCAGCCGGCGAGCTGGGCCTCGGTGAGCACCATGCCGAACCCTTCGCCGCTGTACGGGGGTCGGGTCCGGGTCCGCGTGCACAGCGCGAAGAGGTCCGCCTCGGCGTACAGGCCGGCCAGCGCGCGGTCCGACGGCGATTCGACCAGCTTGACTCCGGCCTGGCGGCCGACCGCCGCCCGCAGCGTGGTCGGCGCCGGCCCGCGGCCCGCGACCACCAGTCGGACGTCACCGACCGTGCGGCGCGCCGCGGTCGCCGTCAGCAACTGGGGAAGACCCTTGCTCTCCCACTCGTCCAGCCGGAACACGGTGAGCAGGCGCGCCGGAGCACTGGGGGAGCGCCCGGCACCGCGATCCGTGCCGGCGGCCATCAGCGTGGCGCGCCAGTCCAGGTCGAGAACCGGCGGCAGCACCGGCGCCGGCCCGCACCACGACAGGGCGCCCGCGCTGTAACTGCTGATCGTGACCGGGAAGAACGCGCGGCCGCGGCGCAGCCGGGCGGCCGCGCCGCGGCTCAACGCAAAGATGTCGGTCCCGTAGAAGAGCACCGGCGCCCGCCGGGCCCGGGCGACGGCGACCACCGCCCGGGCCACCGGGAGCAGACGCGGATGACCGACCAGGACCGCGGCCGGCTGTCGGTGCCGCAACCCGGCGGCGACGGCGCGGACCGCGAACCAGATCCGGGTCCCCACGGTGAACGGGCGGTCGGGGCCGCGCAGGTCGATCCGCACGACGGTGGCGCCCGCCTCCTCGAGCGCGACGACCACGGAAATCAGGTACCGCTCGATGCCCCCACCCAACCCGCCGGAGGGCGAGAGCAGCAGCACGGTCGGGGGGTCAGACGGGTTGGCCATCGGTCGCCTTCCGGCGTGGGGTGGTCACGGGACGGTCGGCTTTTCGCAGAGCACCACGGTTGATCCGCGTCGTGAGCAGCCCGACCGGGAGCAGCTTGTCGACGATCGCGACGATGAGCAGAGCCGGCAACAACGTGCGGACTGTTCCGATCGCCGCGAGGATGACCGGCGAGCCGATGTCGAAGGCCATCTGGGCCAGGATCACGAGCACAACCAGGTTGCGGGGCGTGGGCCGGCCACCGACGTGGCGAAAGACGGCGTCGAGCAGGGCGAGGTAGGCGCCCAGCATCAGCAGGGCCCCGGCGAGACCGAGGTTGACGATCCCGTCGCCGAGCGTCGTTATCGTCGAGGCGGTCGGCGCCCCGGGTGGCATCCCGAAAAATGCGACCGCGACCAACTCGCCGTAGGCGACCGGTTTCTTGTGGTGGCTGATGAAGCGCGGGGTGGCGGCCAGCACCTGATCGGACAGCCGGACCGCCGAGCGGGCCTGGGTGTCGTGCCGCAGATAAATCGCCTGCGCGAGAACGGGAACGTAGTCGAGGCGTTCCGCCACGGTGCTGGTCAGGTTGCCGGTCCCGACGGTCGTCTCGATTCCGCCCCGGGCGTTGACCTGGGTCGCGGCCTGCGTCCGGATCGCGGCGCCGAACAGGAAGAGCGCGACCATCGCGGCCGCGAGCGCCCCGGCCACGGCCGGCCAGGAACGCACGCGCGGCTGCCCGGCGGCGCCGGCCGCCGCGAACGGGAGAACCAGCAGCAGGCTCGGTCCGCCGCCCCGAAATCCGGTCAGGGCGAGCAGCAACAGGTGCGCGACGAGCAGCCCGGTCGCCGCCATACCCAGGGGCCACCGCAGGTGCCCGGCGGCCCGGGAGGCGAGGACGGCGCCGGCGGCGAGTGGCGGTCCGATCTGGCCCAGCAGCCCGGCGTAGCCGCCGCCGCTGGAACCACCCGCGTACTGCGCGGCCACCCCGATCGCGCCCGCCGCGATCAGGCTGGCCTGGACCAGGAGGCACAGGAACGCTGCGACCAGCAAAGGTCCGAGGACCGCCGCGTCAATGCCGCCCGGTCCGGCTCCGGTCCGGGTGCCTTGCGCCGGGGCGCTTCCGGTCGGGGCGTACGCGACCGGCGGCGGACGCCGTCGCCGGGACCGGGGAACGACGAGACCGGCGATGACCCCGGTCAGGATCCACAGCGCCACATAGGTCCGGACCTGCGCCTGCTCACCGCCGGGAACTGTCACCGACAGGTCGAGGCGGGGCGCGATGACGAAGGCCAGCGCCACGCTCACCAGGTGCAGGTGAATCAGGCCGGACAGTTCCCGACGGGCGCCCCACCAGGTCGCCAACGCGAGGGCCAGGGGAATCTCGCCGTCGACCCCGACCGTGTGGAGAATCACCAGGAGCAGGAGGCAGCCGCTGGACCAGTACAGATGTGCGGCCCGGGCGGTCGGCTGGCGGGCCTCGCTCGGCTCGGTGGGTGGAGCCGGCTCGGTGAGTGGAGCCGGTTCGGTGCGGGGGATCGGTCGCGCGTGCGCGGTCCCGAGGCTCACCAGGGGAGCCGGACGTCGACACCCCGGCGACCGGGTCGATCGGCGCGCAGGTGGTTCACAGCCGGGCCCGCCCCTTTGGCCCGCTGGACGTCTCCCCGCCCGTTTCCGTGGTTGCCTCGGCGGACGGAGCCGGGCTCTGGGCGGGGATGCCGGCCAGGGGCACCGCGTCCGGACCGGAGGTCGGGACCGGGACCGGCCGGCGGCGCAGGACGTCCTTGAGCATGAGGGCCGGCCGCTCGGCCAGATTCCAGCTGACGTACGCGGTGACGACGGCGGCTGCGCCGGTGACCAGGAAATAAGCGACGAAACCGTACCGGTAGAACCCGTACACCGCGAACAGCTGCTGGATCGGGAACGCGTAAATGTAAAGGCCGTAGGACAGGTCGTTGCGGGCCCCGATCCGCGCGCACGGGAGGCGGATGCCGAGCCACAGCATCAGGTAGGCCAGGCACGGGACGATCAGCAGCAGGGGTTGGGACAGAAAAAAGGCCCCGAAGACACCGGCAGCCGCGGCAGTCGCCCAGCGGCCACTGACCCGGACCCGATCCTCGTAGAGACTCAGGACCGCGCCACTGAGGAAGAGGGGACCGAAGCGCAATGCGGTCGGAATCGTCGCGTTGTTGATGAGAACGCCGCCGAAGGCGGGCTTGATCGTGTGGATCAGCAGTACCAGCCAAGAGCTCACCGTGACCAGCAGGACCAGCCACCGCCGCCGGGGGATGACGCGGGTCAGCCCGAGCACGATCACGCCCAGATACGCGGCTATTTCCCAGTACAGGGTCCACAGTGAGGCGTCCCAGGAGACCGGGAGGATCGAGCCGGCCGGCGGGAAGGGCACCCCGCTCGGCGTCCCGGCAATGTCGTAGAAATGAATTTTCGGGACGATGTTGTCGGTGACGTATTGAAGGGGCCCGTGCGGCGTGGCCGACAGGTAGCCGTTCAGCGTCCCGTGGGTATGGAACCAGGCGATCGGCGCGCACACGCCGGCCACCAGGAGGAGGCTGATCCAGAACGCCGGCATGATGCGGAGAAACCGGTGCCAGATGAAGCCCGCCGGGCTGTCGAGGCGGCACCAGCTCCGGGTGATGAGCACCCCGCTGATGACGAAAAATCCGTCCACGGCCAAGGCCCCCGGATCGTACCGGGCGAAATGGACGATGCCGTATCCACCCAGGGTCCAGGCGTGCACGATCAGGACAATCACCGCGCAGGCGACGCGGAGAAAATTCAGGCTGTTGGTCCGGCCATCGAACTGCGAGCGGACCGTGGGGGCGTGCGTGCGCACGTCGGTCACCGAGCCTCCTGCGGTTACTCTGAGTTGATGCTCTTGTACCATGGGTAGTGGACGGCCACGAGGCGTTACGGGTGCCGGGCGGACCGTTTCGCGGGGGCGGACACCGGCCGAACCGGGTTCGGGCGCAGAGGGGAGATCAGGTGCTGGGCGAGCTGCGATATCGCAATCCGGGAAACGTCGACCTGCTGCGCATCGTCGACCTGCCGCCCGGCCGGGCCCTCGACTGTGGGTGCGGCGCCGGGGACAACGCCCGGTTGCTGCGGGCGGCCGGCTGGTCGGTCAGGGGTGTCACCCTCGACGTGACCGAGCGGGCGGCCGCGGCGGCGTTCTGCGACGAGGTACACCTCGCCGACCTGGCTCACGGCCTGCCGTTCGTGGCCGATCACAGCATCGACCTGGTCGTGCTGTCCCACATTCTGGAGCATCTGGCCGACCCGGCCGCGCTGCTCGCCGAGGCGGCCCGGGTCCTCACGCCGACCGGCGCGGTGGCCGTCGCGCTGCCCAACATCGCCCACTTCCGGCCCCGGGCGGCGCTCGCCCGCGGCCGGTTCGACTACACCGATACCGGCCCGATGGACTCCACCCACCTGCGCTTCTTCACTGTGTCGACGGCCGCCCGGCTGCTTCGCGACAGCGGCCTGCGGATCGTCACCGAGGACGTGGCCGGCGGCCTGCCCTGGTGGCGGCTGCGGGCCGTCGTCCCGCCCACGGTGCTGACCCGGGCCGACCGGTGGCTGGTGCGGCGATGGCCGAACCTGCTGGCCTGGCAGAGCCTGTTCCTGGCCCGGCCGGCGGTCATCCCGGTCGCGGTCCCGGGGGACGCGCCGGGGCCGCCGACTCAGCGTCGCCAGTACGAGCCGCAGGCGTCGATCGCCACGAGCGGCGCGGTGATCCCCTCCGCCGTCCGGTAGTCGTCGACCGCCCGGCGGCATCCGTCGACCGCGCCGTAGTCGTCGACGATGCAGAAACCGCCGACCGCCAGCTTCGGGTACAGCGTGGTCAGCGCCTCGATGGTGCTGGAGTACATGTCGCCGTCGAGGCGGATCACCGCGAGCGAGTCGATCGGCGCGGCCGGCAGCGTGTCCGCGAACCAGCCGGGCAGGAAGCGGACCTGGTCATCGAGCAACCCGTACCGCTGGAAGTTGCGCTGGACCTCGGTCAGTGGGACGGCCAGGTCATCGAAGGTGTGATGCGGGTCGCCGGCGTCGGCCGGGTACCGCTCGGCGTCCGGGGCGGGCAGGCCGGCGAACGAGTCGGCGACCCACACCGTACGGTCGGTGACCTCGTGGGCGGCGAGGATCCCGCGCATGAAGATGCATGATCCGCCCCGCCAGACGCCGGTCTCGATCAGATCGCCCGCCACCCCGTCGGCCAGCACCGTCTCGACGCAGCACCGCAGGTTCTCGATCCGCTTCCGACCGATCATCGTGTGGGCCAGCCGGGGCCAGTCCTCGCCGGACGTCCGGGCCTCCGGGGTGGTCATCCGCACGATCTCCAGATCATGGCGACGCAGGAACGCCTTCACGGTCTTCGAGCCCGGGCCGCCGTTCCAGCGGACGCCGTCGCGGCCGTCCCACAGCGAGAACGTCAGCACCTCCTCGAGCAGGTCGACGTAGCGGCCCGCGAGGGCAGCGGGGGCCAACGGGGTGGTGGTCATGCGCAACTCCTACGACAGAGGGACGGGTCACCGGGATCAGTGGGGCTGGTCGGGCCCGGTGGTCGGCGGGGCTGGTCGGACCGGGCGTCCGGGAACAGCCGTGGTCACCACGAGATCCACCGGGCCGGGCGAGGCTCGTCGGCCCGGGGAGCCCGCCCGGGCGGCATGCGCGCGAGGCCGTCGATCAGGCCGTGCAGGGCGAGAGGGGCGCAGGCCGGGCGGCGCCCGCGCACCACGTCGCCGACGACCATGCGGGGCAGGAAGTACAGCGCACTCCAGGCCGCGATCAGCGCGGTCCGGGCTCGCCACCGCCGGGACCGGCCGAACCACAGCCGGTTGCGCACGATGTAGAACACGTACCGGTCGCCCCGGATCGAGCCGCCGCCGCGGTGCCACGCGGGGCGGGGGGTCAGGACGACCCGCCAGCCGGCGTCGCGGGCGCGGTAGCACAGGTCGACGTCCTCGAAGCCCAGAAAGTACCGGCCGTCCAGGCCGACCTCGCGCAGGCAGTCGCCCCGGATAACCAGCGCCGCCCCCGTCACCCAGTCCACGTTGCGGGCGGTCGGTCCGGCCGGTTCCAGTACCCGCGGGGCGGCCAGCAGGCGGCTCAGGGTGCCGGCCGCGGACTGGATCCCGTCGTCGTTGACCAGCGTCGGGGCGACCACGCCGACCCGTTCGCCGGCCGCCAGCCCGAGACACTCGCCGAGCGTGTCCTCGGTGAGGCGGACGTCGTTGTTGAGCAGCAGGTAGCAGTCCGCGTCGGGCCGGGTCTCCACCGCCGCGAGGAAGCCGCCCGCGTACCCGAGATTGCGGTCCGGCACGAGCCAACCGATCTCGGCGGCCAGGTCCGCCGGCCGCGGGCCGGCGTCGTTGGCCACCACCGTGACCCCGTCCACCGACGGACTGTCGGCCAGCCACGAGGCCAGGGCGACCGCCGGGCCGGGGTGCCCCCAGTGCACGACGACGGCGAAGGCTCTCATCCGATTCCTTCGGCGGGCATGGTTCCTTCGGCGGGCACGGTCCCTCCAGCGAGCACGGTCTCTCCAGCGAGCACAGTGACCGTCGCCGTTGTCCGGCGCCGGGCCGCCGTCAACAGCAGGGACGCGGACAAGGTGTAGGTCACGACGGAAACCACCGCCACGAGCACCAGGTCGTGGGTCGCGGCGGCCGCGCACAAGGCGAGGACCGTGATGGCACCGACCACGGCCTGGGTCTGGTAGACCGCGCGTTCCGCGCGGATGCCGAGCAGGATGTGGATCAGCAGGTAGTCGACCGACAGCGGGATCGCGGCCACGGTCAGGACGCGGGTCGGGGCGGCGGCCGGAAGGAAGCCCGGTCCGTACACCCAGCGGATCAGCTCCGGGGTGATCAACAGCATCGGGACGCTCACGGCCGTCGTGACCCCGAGGGCCCCCGCGACGGAGCGGCGGACCAGTACCCCGCGCGCCCGCGCGTCGGTGACCTGCCGGAGCCGACTGAAGGCGAGCATGCCGGCCGACTGGCCGAGCGTCGCACAGCACTGGCTCACGGTGACCGCAACGCCGTAGTAAGCCACCCGGGTGGGGGCGAGCACCACGGCGACGACCACCGAGTCGAGCCGGTAGACGATCTGCGCGCCCACCACGGTGGCCAAGGCCGCCCGCGCGTCCCGGGCCAGGCCGGCGGGGAACCGTGACCGCCGGGCCGCGACCAGTCCGGCCCGGCCCCCGATGGTGTGGACGAGACCGGCCAGGCCCGCGGCGAAGATGCCGAGCCCGGACAGCAGTAGCCAGGTGTCGAGGTCGGCGGCCGCCAACCACCAGGCCGCGACCAGGCCGACCCCCCCGGCGAGCGGGGGCAGGATGCGGACGAGCTGGAATTCGACCGTCATCCGGGCCCTCCGCTGGGCCATCCCGGAGGACAGGGAAACCGCGACCCCGCCGGCCGTGGCGGCCGACGCTCCGACGATCCCCCACCCGGTCAGCCACGACTGGGTGCCGCTCGCCCGCAGTCCGAAGAAAAGGATCGCCCCCGCGGCCAGCGCCCCACCGGTCTGGGCGAGCAGGGGCCGGGCCAGTTCGGCGTCGTCGCACCGGCAGGTCACCACGGCCTGGGTCACCCCCAGGGTCAGCAGGACGGCGGCGAGGGTCGCGAACGTCTGCGTCGCGAGAAACTCGCCGCGCAGACCGGGTCCCAGGACCCGGGCGCCCACGACCCCCGTGAGCATGCCCGTCGCGAGGGCTATGCCATTACCTACCGTGATGGCTAGCCAGGGCGGTATCCGGGCCGTCGAGGGGCCTGCGGCCGGCGGGTCGGCGATCTGCTCAAACCGTTCCGCGACGGGCGGGGTTCCGATCGTCACGGGCGGTCCGGCTCGATCACGATGGAGAACCTATTGCATACTCAGCGTGATAGTCGCCAGCCGCGCCGGCCGGTGGGCCCGGGCCCGTCGGTACCGGTCCGGCGCCCCGGACGGGGGTCCGGACCTCCGGTCGGGGTCGGTCGGACGTCCAGGTCCGCGCCGCGCCGGGCGGTCGCGACGGGTGGTCCGCGGACCCTGATCCGAGCCCCGCCGGGGTTGTTTCGTCAGCCCAGCAGGGCAGGACCGCGACCGCCAAGAGCGTCCAGACGAGGGACCCGACCCGGTTGGCGGTGAAGACCGGCAGTCCCACGGAGTTGATCAGCGCGCCGAGGAAGACGGCGGCCGCGAATGCCGACACCTCCCGGGGGCGCGCGTTCCAGCCGTCGAACAAGCGGAAGCCGACGTAGCTGAGAGTGACAATGAGCAGCGTGATGCCCATCAGGCCGCCGACGACCATCGCTTCGAGCCAGGCCGAGTCGTACGGCCCCAGGATGCCGGCCGGCCCGTACCCGAGCCACTTCGAGGTGGACCAGACATAGCCCCAGAGATGCGAACTCTGATTGTCGCCGCCGAGTCGGCCGTTGGTGAGCGTCAGCAGGAGGTTTCCGTGACTGTGGGTGAGATCGGCGATGAGGAACGAGGACCGCCAGCGCGCCCCGACCGCGACCGCCGCCACGTAGGCGCCCAGTGAGACCACGGCGATCTTCATCCACCGGTGCAGCGCGTAGGGCTCCCGTGAGAACTGCCAGCCTCCGATCAGCGGAGCGACCAGGAAGAACGACTTCGACGCGACGAGGAAGCCGCCGATGGTCGCCAGCGCGCCGCCCACGCCGGCTATCCACCGACTCCCGGAGGGCAGCCGGCCACCCAGATAGATGGCAGCGAACAGACCGCAGGCGTAGGCGTTCCCGCCCTCCGCGGCCTGTTCGAAGATCCCCGTCGCCCGGCCGAGCGCCAGCGCGTCCAGGGGACCCGAGAAGATCAGGCCGGTGTCCGGGTCGAATTTCGCCGACGGCCACCAGTAGCTCAGGTAGGGCGTCATGTTGAGGGAGAGCTGGGCAATGGCCAGCAGGCCGTTGAGGCTGCAGCACACGACCAGGACGACGCAGACCGTGTCGAGGATGACGCGTGGCGGGTAGTAGGCCCGCACCCACATGACCGTCAGAGCCAGGGTGGCGAGCGGACCGGCGTAGTTGTCCAGGCCGGCGGCGTACCGTCCGGCGTAGTACATGCCGTTCAAGGCCGGGTGGGGGGCGAGCACGATGGCGGCGACGAGCACGGACCACACCGCGAGTGCCCCCGACCGGACCGAGCGGTGACGCCGGGTCCCGAACCAGAGCGCGACGCCCGCGGAGGGATAGACGACCACCTGCTCGGTCCGGATCCCGCCGGTCAGGTACGGGCCGAACCAGCTCAGCGTGACCAACGCGACCCACGGGGCGATCCGGAACGCCGTGGCATCCGGCATCCCCGTCGCATGCGGAGTGGCCGTGGTGGCCGGAACCGGTCGCGCCGCACCGGCCCCCCGCCCCCGGTGGGCTGGCGGAAGGCGGCTCGCGAGCTGAGAGCTGATCGTCATGGCGCGCAGGATGCCACGCCCGGGTGATCACATTGGGTATCGGAGGTACCACGGCGTGCGGTGCGCGTCGGACCGGCTGGTCCAGGCCGCTGGTCGAGGCGGCTCGTCGGGGGCGGCTTCCGACACGGGTTCGTTGTGACCCTCGGTGACCCGATGGGCGGTCCATCGATGAGAAGGTGACATTAAGTAGCGGTAGGAAGGCCGGGATTCAGGGGAGGGACATGATCTCGGACATGGCGACGGTGCCCGGCCCGGGGGCCGCTCCGGGGCCGTCGGCCGCGGCGGGGGCCCGGGCCGGAGCCGCGGCGGTGACCGCCGTGATCCTCACGAAGGATGAGAGCGCCAACATCGGCCGGGCGGTCCGCTCGGTGTCGTGGTGCTCCCAGGTCATCGTCGTGGACTCCGGGTCGACGGACGGCACGCCGGAGCAGGCCGAAGCGCTCGGCGCAACGGTGCTGCGCGACCGGTGGCGCGGCTTCCCGGCCCAGCGCGAATGGATGTTGCGCCATCCGGCCGTCGACAACGACTGGATCTATTTTCTCGACGCCGACGAATGGGTCTCACCGGACCTGGCCGCGGAAATGGCCGGGCGGATCGGCGAGCGGGGGGTCCGAGCGTACCGGCAGCGTCGCCGGTTGGTCTTCCTGGGCCGCTGGATAGCGCACTGCGGCTGGTACGGCGGCAGCTGGCAGGTGAAACTCATGGACCGGCGGGCGGCGTCGTTCGCCGAGGCGGAAGCCTACGGGGAACGGGCGACCATCGACGGCCGGGTCGGCACGTTGCGGTTCGACGTGGTCGACGAGGACGCCAAGGGCCTGGCCACCTGGCTCCGCAAGCATGTCGACTACGCCGAACTGGAGGCGGAGCGTCGCCGGCAGGCGCCGGGCGCCCGAGCCGTGCTCATCGCCCTGGTGACATCGCGGGCGGCGCGACGCCAACGGCCGGTGGTGCGCACCATCGCCAAGGAGGTGCTGTTTCCGGCGCTGCCCGCGAAAGCGTTCGTGAAGTTCTTCTACATGTTCGTCCTGCGGCGGGGTTGGCGCGACGGCCGCACCGGTTTGACCTTCTGCTTTTATCACGCCTGGCACGAATTCACGATCGGCCAACTGGTGCGTTCGCACCGCCGCTCCGGCATCCGGTGATGCCGCGGTAGCGGCCCGACGATGGTCAGCTGGGCCGCCACGCATAGAGGTACCCGGACTCCTCCGCCACCACGTTCGTCGGCCGGAGTTCGTTGTCGGCCATGACCGTCGCGAAGCCGGCCCCCTCGAGCAGCGTTCGGAGGCGTCCCGGATCGCCGAACTCCGTGTGGACCTCCATGGCGATCCGGCTCGTCCGGGCCAGCCAGGCCGGGTCATCGTCGAAGAGGGCGAACTCCGACCCCTCGATGTCGATCTTCATGAAGTCGACCGTCGCCAGGCCGTGCCGGTCGAGCAGGTCGGTCAGGCCGATCACCGGGGGGCGCGTCTCGTAGTCGGACGCGGCCGTCACCCAGTCCGGGTCGGCCACCAGCCCCGAACCCGCGCCGATGAGCGCGTGCTCGACGGTGACCTCCGCGCGGCCGCCGCTGGCCCGCGCGGCGGCGGTGATGGTGGCGACAAAGCCGGACTGGGCCTCGACCGCCACCACCCGCGCGGCGACGTGGGCGGCCAGGCAGGTGAACAGCCCATGGTTCGCACCCAGGTCGACGACGGTGCCGCCCAGGGGAATCGTCAGGGCCGGCGCGATCGGCGGGAAGTAGACCCGGCGCGCGTACATCTCCCGGGCGCCGGCGAACATCGTCCCGTCGACCGGCACCTGGACCGGAACCCGGGCGCAGGCGACCTGGAACGGCCAGATCCGGCCGGCCATCCGTTCGTCGGCCGGCACGAGACTGCGGGTCCGGGCGATTTCGGGCAGGGTCCGGACCACGCCGCCCAGGTAGGCGGCGGTCGTGGCGACGCCCGTGGCGCGGGCGACGTCCCGTAGGTCCCGTCCGAAGCGGCGGACGTCCCGGGTTCTGATGGTCCCCATGGGGTGGCTCACTCTCTTGCTTCGGCCGCGAGGGGGTTCGCCTGGCCGGGGACGGCGCCGGGGGGTGCCGTTCGGGTGGGGCGGCCGCTGCCGGGTCCAGCGGTGGGGACCCGTTCCCGGGGCAACGCCAGGGTGGCCAGGGTCGGCCGGGGGGCCGGCTCGGCGCCGGGAAACCGGTCGGCGTCGAACACGACGTAGTCCGCGGCCGCCAGGGTCGCGGCCACCGCGTCCGCACTCGGCTCGAACACCTCGCAGATCACCGTCGGGCGGGCTGACCCGAGCAGGTGCCGGGCGCCGGCCAGCACGAGCGCCTCGGCCCCTTCGACATCGATCTTGACGACGTCGGGCGCGGGGAAATCGTCCAGCAACCGGTCCAGGGTCGTGGTGGGCACGGAGTGCACCTCCCGGGTGCCGCCGGCCTGGTCGGTCCCGAAGCCTTCGATGTGGCTCGTGGCCCGGCTGCGCCGGGCGATGTGGAACCGACTGATCCCGACCCGGTCGCTGACGGCGATCGGTACGACGTCGACCCGGGCCCCGGCCGCCCGCCCCCGGGCCGAGCGGCGCAACAGCCGGACGAGCCACGGATCTGGTTCCAGGGCGACCACGGTCCCGGCCCGGCCGGCCCGGGACGCCGCGCAGAAGCTGAACAAGCCAAGGTTCGCGCCGACGTCCCAGACGACGTCGCCCGTTTTCACGACGTCGCTGGCCAACCGGACCAGCAGGGGATCGACCGCGTCCAGGCTGCGCCAAAGATACTTCAGGCCGCCTTCGGTCGAGACGAGGAACGTGCCCGACCCGAACGGGGCCGGCAGTCGCCGGCGGACGGTCACGCCGTGGGTGGTTCGTTCCGCGAAGGAGCGGAGGGTGGCGCTCAGGACGGACCTCCCACGGGACGCTGACCCACGCAAGCCGAACAGTCACTCATTGTAGTTGTCGGCTACGTTCAGAGGCCGGTCCGGCTCGCGGGCGGGCCGGCCCAACTGCGCGGCGGCCAGCAGGACCAGACGGGACGAGGCCAGCGGATCGGGCTCGTCGCCGATGGCGCCGGGATCGAGGATGCGGTCCCGGAAGGCGGCGACCGCCGCGTCGTGCCCCTTGTCCTGGGCGCCCCGCCAGACCGGCGAACCGCCGACCAGCACCGC
>JAMFSN010000214.1 GCA_026225295.1 Frankia alni | reverse complement strand
TGCCGCCCGAGGCGGACCGGGTCCCGCCGGGCGCGGTCACTGATCGGCCGCCCGAGATGGACGGCCAGCACCTCCGCGAACAGATCGATCCCGAGCAGGGTGGTGAGGGCCAGATCCATCGCGTCGCCCGGCAGGCGGTAGTTGACCTCGACGATGCGGGCCCGGTCGCCCTGGAGGACGAATTCGGTGTGCGCGGCGCCGAGCCCGACCCCGAGCAGCGCGAGCTGGGCCCGTAGGTGGGTGTGCACGGCGGTCGGCAGGTCCGGCGCCCAGTCCAGCCGCAGTTCGGCGCACAGCGGGGGTGGCGCGACCGTCGTCCGCCAGGAGCCGAGGAAGGCCAGCTCGTGGCCGTCGCCGAGCGTCTCGTAGGTGCGCAACTGGCCGACCAGGAACTCCTCCGCGAGTAGCACCTGGTCGGGTCGGCGGCGGCGGACCTGCGCGACCCGGGCGGCCAGGTCCGCGGGGTCGGCGCAGACGAAGGCGTCTTCGCTCGCGACGCCTTCCCGCGGCTTGAGTACGACCGGGAAGGGCAGTCCGTGACCGGCGCGGGCCGGGTCGTCGTCCGGCCGGATCTCGGCGGCGGACACCGTGTCCAGCCCGGCGGAGGCCAGCCGGCGGCGCATCAGGGCTTTGTTCTTGCAGCTGACGGCGGCCGCGACCGGCTTGGCGGGCAGTCCCAGAACGTCGGCCGCCACCGCGGTCGCGGCCTGAAGGTGATCGCTGTTGGTCATCAGCGCGTGGGGTCGGCCGTGGCGGCCCCGCAGGGCGAGCACCTGGGTGGCCACCGCGCCGGGATCCCGGACGTCGCAGCCCACCACCGTGACCGGGGGACCGGGCTGCCGGACATACACCGAGGCGTGTTCGGCCGGCCGGTCGGTCAGCACGACCAGGTCGAACCCGAGCCGCGCCGCGGCCGGCCGGAACCCGGCGGTCACCGATGCCGTGGGGTTGAGCGCGGTCAGGTACATGGCCACGGGACGCTCCATGATCGGGTCGACGCATGCGCGAACACGGCAGGTAAGGGAAACCTAACCCTATCGTCACCGAATCGTGTGCGTGGCGGGTTCGCTCCCGTCGGTGGTGCCGGTGATGGATTACACCGCCCGCCGCCCGCCGCCCGGCATCGCGGCAACGTTAAGGTTAGCCTTGCCTAAGACGAGCGGAATTCCGCTGCCGACGCGCCAGCCGAGAGGTGACGATGGAGCCCGTCCCGACCGACGCGGAATCGCTGGGTGTCGCGTACCGCGCCGTGGCCGGGGCCTGCGGGGTGCAGATCCAGCTGGGTGATCCCGCGGAGCGCGCCGTCCGCCCGGTGGACCTCGACCGGGCGATCGACCACCAGTCCACGATGTTGGAACGCCGCTACGGTCCGGTGCGCCGGCCGGTCGCGGCGCTGTGGGCCCTGCACCGCCACCTGCTCGTCACCGCCCTGATGCTGACCGGGCCGTACCTGATCCACCGGCGGATTCCGCGGATCGCGCCCGGCGGCATCGCGCTCGACCCGGCGGGGATCACCGCCCGGGTGGCCGCCGGTGACGGTGCCGGCGCGCCGGCGACCGCCGCGCACCTGCGGTCCGCGCTGGTCGGGCACTGCGCGCCGCTCCTGGCCGCCTACCGGTCGCCGACCCGGGCCGGTGAACGTTCCCTGTGGGGGGCCGCGACCGACCAGATCGCGGGCGGGCTCTGGCATCTGGGTCGGACCCTGGACCGGGAGCAGGAGGCGACCTCGATCGCCACCCTGCTCCTGCCCGGCGACACCCCGCCGTTCGTCGGGGCAGCCGCCTTCCGGCCCGCTGCGCCGGTCGACGGGGTCGCCTCCCAGCCTCCGCGGGCCCCGGGGTCCGCGATGACCCGGACCCGGGTGCGGTGCTGCCTGCTCTACACGGCCAGTCCGGACGACACCTGCGCCACCTGTCCCCGCCGCCGCTCCGACTGACCCGCCGCCGGGCGGCCGCTCAGCCACCGAAGCCGGTTTCCCTCAGGCCGCGGGCTGCTTGAACGGGTCGTGTTCGGTCAGGAACCGGTCGAGCCGGACCTGGTCGACGCGGGTGAGCACGGCGGTGGCCTCCTGCTGATCCGCACGCGCTTGGCCAGCCCCAGAACCACGTGCACAACATTCTCGGCCAGCTCCAGCTTCGCAACCGGGTCGAGCAGACCCGCTTCGCGGTCCGGGAGGGATTCGACGACGGCGGTTGAGAGCGGCCGCTGACTCTCAGGCCGGGGTGTCGTCGTCGTCCGGTCCCGGGGTGGGCGTCCGGTCGAACCGACGGCGTCGGATGTCCCTGAGGCTCAGGTGCAGCGCCTGCCAGACGTCGGTCAGGCTGACGGTGACGTCCAGGTCGTCGGCGATGAGCTCGACGTCCTGCCCGGGGCTCGGTTCGGCGCCCCGCTCACGGTCCGGTTCGGTGTCCCGCAACGCGGCCACGGTTGCCCGGGCCTGTTCGAGCAGTACCGGGTCCCGGGCCTCCAGGATGAGGGCGTCGTCGGTGAGCCGCAGCCGCATCTGCCGCCGGCCGGCCAGTTCGGGCAGCTCATCCGCGGTGCCGGTGACGTCCACGGCGCGCAGTGCCGCGCGGGCCGCCTCAAGGTCGACACCGACGTCGGTCAGCGCGCGGGCGGCGGCGCTCGTCCGGTCGGTCAGCGCCGCGAGGAGCAGGTGGTGGGAGCCGACGGCCTCGGCCCCGGCGTAGCGGCGCGCCTGGTCGAGCGCCTCGTCCATGGCCCAGGTCGTTCGGGTCAGCCGGTTGCCACGAGCGGGCCGCCGGGGAAACTGCTCCAGCTGGCGGCGGCGCTGTTCCGGATCGGGTGGACGGTCGGCGATCTCGTCGAGCACCGCCTGGCGCAGTACCTCGCCCTCGACGTCCTGACGGTGCAGCACCGTCAGGACCCGCCCGTCGGCAACGCTGATCAACCCCAGCAACAGGTGCTCGGTGCCCACGCCGGTGTGGTGCAGGGCCAGAGCCTCGCGCACCGCCTTCTCCAGGGTCTGCTTCGCCGGCGGGGTGAAGGGGATGTGTCGTCCCGGTGCGATCTCGGTAGGGGCAACCGCCTCCACGAGGATGCGGCGGCTTTCGTCCAGCGTGACGCCGACACTGTCGAGGATGCGGTGGGCGAGCCCGTTGACCTCGGCCAGCAGGCCGAGCAGCAGGTGCTCGGGGCCGAGGTAGTCGTGGTGGAGATCGCGGGCCTGCTCCTGGGCGAGGACAACGACGCGCCGGGCGTGCGGGCTGAACCTTTCGAACATGCCCGGCAGCGTCGATCATGGGGTACCAGTCCGTCAATACCGTCCTGTTGCCCCAGCGGTCAGCCGGCCAGTATCAGATCGACCGCCGGTCGGCGCCAGCTCCGGGGGCTTCGACCGATGTTGCTCCCCAGGAGAGCCCTCGGGCACCGGGATGTCTGGTCGCGACGGCAATGCGCAGGCGGTAGCTCGTCTCGGCCACGTCGAAGACGTCGGGGTTGAACGAGCCGCCGACCCAGTCCGTGACGTTGGCATGGTCCTCATGCTGCGGGTCGGCGAGAACCTCCATCAAGTGGGCATAGCCCCGCGGGGCTACCGCAGTCTTCCGGCGGGCACGTCCGTCGCTCCGCCTCGCAGTACGGTGCGATCACCAACGTCGGAACGGCCTGCTCGATCAGTACGTCGTGCTCCTAGACGTCGCCGTAGAACACGCCGTCGATGTCGGAGGAGTGCAGGTAGCTGTCCGTCCAGCCCATCGCGGTCTGAAACACCGCGTGAAGCTCGGCCAGCGTCGTTGACGCGGTAACCACCAGCCGGCGCCACACCGACCGTCGCGGATCTCGCAACGTGATTTTCAAACTAGATGCCGGCCACCAGGACAGCGTGGCAAGGCCCGGCAGTGATCCGTCGCCGGGCCATTCCAGGCCGCCCGCGAGCTGGAGACGCCGCTTGCCGGCGGTGGGACGCCAGGCCCCCCGAGTGATCCGACCGATGTTTTCGATCCGCGTCGATGCCGCGCTGCTTCCACGGCGTGGCCGGCCAGTATCAAATCGACCGTATTTTGGCGCTAGCTGCGGTGGATTCGATACTGGGAGGTGTCGTGCCAGGTCAATCGGTTGAGCGGCTTGCGGCGTTTCCTCCGACCTTCACCACCACCGAGGCGGTGGAGGGCGGCCTGTGGCGCCACGATCTTTACCGGCTCAGGACGACGGTGCTGTGTACGAGCTGTCCCGTGGCGTATATCGGAGAGCGGATGCCCCCGAGACCGCGCACCTTGACGTTCTCGCGGTGGCCCGGCGGGCTCCGGCGGCCGTGGTGTGCCTCGTATCCGCGCTGGCATTGCATGAATTGACCGACGAGGTGCCGGGAGCGGTGCAGATCGCGGTGCCGCGTGCGACCAGCCGACCGCACATCTCCTATCCGCCGGCCGAGGTGTCAGAGTTTTCCGCAGGGACGTTCGAGCTGGGTCGGACGGATCTGGAGGTCGCCCCTGGGGAATCGGTTCGGGTCTACAGCGCGGCCCGCACGGTGGTGG
>JAMFSN010000213.1 GCA_026225295.1 Frankia alni | reverse complement strand
GGCGGCCAGGGTCGCTTCCGCGCCTTCCAGGGCGACCAGGGTCTCGGCCAGTCGGTGCCGGACGGCCTGGAAGGCGGCTACCGGTTTGCCGAACTGGACCCGAACCAGAGCGTGGGCCCGGGCCAGTTCGAGCATGGTGCGGCCGGTGCCGACCAGCCACCAGGCCAGCGCCCGGCGACCGGCGGCCAGCGCGGCCGGGTCCACCGGCTCCCCGGCCGGCACCGGCCGCAGCGGCAGTTCGCTGTCCAGGGCCTCTGTGCTGTTCCGGGCGTCGGTGCTGTTCCGGGCGTCGGTCGGCGTGTCGGTCCGCTCCCAGACCACCCAGGAGCCGCCGGTGTACGGCATGGCCACCGTGCCGCCCACCGGCTGGCCGGCCGCGGTCAGCAGCACGTCGTTGAGCAGCGGCGCCGAAGCGCCGGTCTCGCCGAGCAGGGTGAAGACCATCGGGATCGCCACGTCCGGCAGTTCGGCGAGCAGGTCGGGCCAGCCCAGGTCGGTCAGTTCGGCGTCGAGAGCGGCCCCTGAGGCCGACGTCATGGTCTTGCGGAGCGTGTCCGCGAGCAGGTCGCGCTCATCGGCGTCCATGTCACTCCCTACCCAGGTCGAGCAGTCGGCGGGCGATGATGTTGCGCTGGATCTCGGCCGTCCCGCCGTAGATCGTCGCCGCCCGCGAGTACAGGAACTCCGAGCGCCAGTGCGAATCGGTCAGCTCGATCTCACCGGGCAACAGGTCGCGGACGGTGTCGAACAGCTGCTGCTCGGCGGTGGCCAGCAGGACCTTGTCGATCGAGGTCTCCGGGCCGAGCGGAATGCCCGCGGCCAGCCGTTCCTGGGTCGCGTGCGACCGGCACCGGATGGTGTGCAGGGCCAGGTAGGCCGCCCCGAGCTCGGCGTCGTCGGGTTCGGTCATTTCTTCCAGCAGCCCGTCGAACCGCGAGAACAGGTAGGCGATCCGGTGCCAGAAGCAGGTGGACCGCTCGTGGGGGAGCAGATCCATCGCCAGCTTCCACCCGTCCCCGGGCTGACCGAGCAGCCGGTCGCCGGGGATGACCACCTCGTCGAAGAAGACCTCGGCGAACTCCTCGACCCCGTGCATCATCGGCAGCGGCCGGACGGTGATCCCGGGGGTGTCCATGTCGAGGAAGAAGGCGGTGATCCCGGCGTGGCCGGGCGCCGTGCGGGTCAGTAGGACGCACCGCGCCGAGTACTGGGCCAGGCTGGTCCAGACCTTCTGGCCGGTCACCACCCAGGTGTCGCCCTGCCGGACGGCCCTGGTGGTCAGGGACGCGAGGTCGCTGCCGGAGCCGGGCTCGGAGAAGCCCTGGCACCACTGCTCGCGCCCGGACAGCAGCAGCGGGAGCATCTCGGCGGCCAGCGCCGGTCGGGCGTACGAGATCATCGTCGGCGCGAGGACCTCGATCATGGAGTAGATGCCGGGCTCGGCCAGGCCCCGCGTCGCGACCTCCTCGCCGAGCACCGCCCGCAGGACGGCCGGCCCGCCGAGGCCCCCGACCTCGGCCGGCCAGCCGTACCGCATCCAGTCCGCGTCGTAGAGGGCCCGGCGGACCCGGGCCAGCTGCGCGACCTGCGCGTCGAGCGAGTGGTCGGGCCCCGGCGACAGGTCGTGGTCGGCCAGCCAGGTCCGCAGCTCCGACCGGAACGACGCGACGTCCGGATACCGGGTGTCGGGGTCCCCGACTTCCAGGTGCGCAGCGCTCATGGGTCGAGACGCTCGAGGACGTGCGGGATTCCCGAATCATGGACCCCGCTACGGCGGATGAAGGTCATGGCCCGGGTCCGCAGCCGCCACCCGTCCGCCGTCCGCGCGTAGGTGTCGTTGTAGTAGCCGATCCGCAGGTCGTGGCTGGCGTGCTCGATGAAGCAGAGCGGCTGGGTGCCGGTCCCGGTGTCGCCGGACACCTCGAGCAGAGGCAGCCCGGTCAGGAACAGGCCCTTGGGGGCCGCGCCGACCAGCCGCGGGAAGTCCTTGAGCGCGAACGCCTCACCGAAGGCGCTGTACGTGCCGTCCGGGGTGAACACCGAGACCAGCCCGTCGATGTCGCCCTGGGTGATCGTCACCGCGTACTTGGCGAGCAGCTGCTGCAGCGCGATGACGTCGTCGGTGTATCGGTGCTCAGTAGACACAGGGTCAGTAGACAAAGCGCTTGCCGCCCTTCATCACGAAGCTCACCTTCTGCGTCACGGTGATGTCTTCGAGCGGATTGTCGGCCACGGCGATGATGTCGGCCAGCAGTCCCTCGGCCAACCGGCCGCGGTCGGTGACGTTGATCAGCTCGGCCGCCGTCACCGTGGCCGCCTGGATGGCCGCCAGGGGCGTCATCCCCCGGCTGACCAGGGCGACCAGCTCGCTGGCGTTCCGACCGTGGGGGATCGCCGGCGCGTCGGTGCCGACCGCGATCTTCACGCCCGCCTCGATGGCCTCGTGGATGGACCTGCGGGCCTGCGGGAACATCTCCGCCGCCTTGGCCCGCAGGTCGGGCGCCGCCTTGGAGACGTCCATGCCGTCGGCCAGGAAGGTCGTCGCCACCAGGAACGTGCCCTGCTTGACCATCAGCTCGATCGCCTCGTCGTCGATCAGGAAGCCGTGCTCGATGCAGTCGATCCCGGCTTCCACAGCGTGCTTCACGGCCTCGGCGCCGTGGGTGTGGGCCGCGACCCGCAGGCCGCGCCGGTGCGCCTCGTCGACGATCGCGCGCAGTTCCTCGTCGGAGTAGTGCTGGGCGCCGGGCAGACCGGTGTGGGACATGACCCCGCCCGAGCAGCACACCTTGATCAGCTGCGCGCCGTGCTTGATCTGGTACCGCACCGCCTTGCGGACCTCGTCGATCCCGTTGGCGATGCCCTCCTCGACGGTCAGCTCCATGATGTGGGGCGCGAAGGCCGCGAACATCGTCGGGTCGAGGTGGCCGCCGGTCGGGGTGATCGCGTGGCCGGCCGGCACGATCCGCGGACCGTCGATCCAGCCGGCGTCGATCGCCTTCATCAACGCGACGTCCAGCAGGTAGCCGCCGGTCTTCACGAACAGCCCCAGGTTGCGGACCGTCGTGAAGCCGGCCCGCAGGGTGCGGCGGGCGTTACCGACCGCTCGCAGCATCCGCAACGGCGGGTCATCCTGGATGGGCGACAGCGTGGCGGTCTCGCCCCGCCCGCCCATCAGCAGGTTGACTTCCATGTCCATCAGGCCGGGCAGCAGGATCTGGTCGCCCAGATCGACGACCTCGCCCTCGGGGGCCCCGTCCACCCCGACGATCCGGTCGCCATCAATTCTCAGGATTGCGGGTCGGATGATTTCCCCGGCGTCGACGTCGAGGTATCCGGCCGCTTTTAGGGTGAGCACGTCAGATGACGGGTTCGGTGGTGATGTTGAGGTAGGCGGCGCCGCTGTCGGGGACGCGGGGTTGTTTCCAGACTTCGACGGGGAAGGAGACCATGATCAGTGATTGCATGAGGTGCATGAGTTCGCGGGCGGGGTCGGGGAGGTCGTTGATGGGGTATTGGTCGCAGTAGGTGATGGCGTCTTCGAGGCGGTTGATGGCGGCGTCGTAGAAGGTTTGCATCTGGTCCATCGAGGAGTTGAGGCGTTTGTTGTAGCGTTCGGGTTCGGTGGGCAGGATCCAGTCGGTGTAGGGGGTCAGATCGGCGAATTCAGTGGGCAGTGGCATCGCTGTACTCCTGGACGCGGTCGCCGACGACTTTGTGGAGGTGTCGGAGGAGGATTTCCTGGTCGTTGAGGGGGAATTTGGTGACGGTCCTGGTGGCGATCATGGTTTGGGTGGCTTCCAGGGTGTTGGCGTCCTGGAGGGCGTATTCCTTGAACGTGACGGCGGCGAGTTCCTGGGCGAGGCGTTCGCGGGCGTTGGTGGGGGGTACGAAGTAGAGGGTGCCTTCGAAGATGTGTTTGTCGACGGCGGTGGGCCAGTAGTGGTAGGTGAGGTACCAGCCGGGTTCCCAGATGAGGAGGGTGAAGTTCGGGAAGAACTCGAACGAGTCCGAGCCCCAGGCCCGGTGGCGGGCCGGGTTGAGACCCGGCGGGAGGCTGGCGGCGTCCAGCCCGTCGATGGCGGGTTTGTCCCAGGGGCCGAACAGCCCTGAGCGCAGGATCCGTTCGATGGGTTTGACCATCGAGGGGTCCTTCGGCGGGGACATCCCTCCCCACGAGGAGATCATCGAGTGGGGGCTGGTGGACAGGTCGTAGTGCAGGGCTTCGTAGCCGTAGGTGAGTAGTTTGTCGGCTTCGTCTTTGACGGCTTGCTTCTGGTGCAGGACGGGGGCGTGGTAGAACTCGGCGAAGGCGTCGATGAACAGTTTCCAGTTCGCGCCGACTTCGGCTTTGTAGCGGTAGACCTCGGTCATTTTTCCGAACGGGTAGCCGGCCAGGGATTTCGCCATCTCACCCAAATATTCGGTGAGGGTTTCCTGGGGGTCGAGGTTGATGAAGATGAACCCTTCCCAGCTGTCGCAGGCGACGTCTTTGAGCCCGTAGTCGGCCTTGTCGAGGTCGAAGAATTCTTCTTCCTGTTGGACGAAGGTCAGTTTCCCGGTGAGGTCGTAGCGCCAGGCGTGGTATTTGCAGATGAACTGCCGGCAGGACCCGGCGGTCTCTTCGGCGGGGTAGTCGTTCCAGACGAGTTTGTTCCCGCGGTGGCGGCACACGTTGTGGAACGCGCGGACGGCGCCGTCGCCGCCCTTCACGATCACCAGGGAGGTGCCGGCGGAGGGGAGTTCCTTGGTGAAGTAGCTCCCGGTCCGGGGGAGCTGCTCGATCCGGCCGACGTTCAGCCAGGTCCGCTTGAAGATCGCGGCGCGTTCCTTCTCATAGAACGCCGGGTCGATCGAGTCGTTGTAGTCCACCGGACTCGTCCCGAGCTCGGGGTACTGCTGCGTCCAACTGCCCGCCGAGGGCTTCGCAAAATGGGCCACGGTCCACCTCTCCAATCCAGAAAAACACAAGACACACACAGGCTCAGCTGAGCCGCCGGCACCACCGACCCGGCCCCGGCGGCCGCGCCGGCCACCGGGGCCCCGGTCCGCATCATCACCCGATCCCATCGCCGACAGTCTCCATCGCCTGTCGTGAGAACGACGTTCTCCGATTTGAGTATTACGTTTCCACGGAGCGGCCGCGACGTCAACGGTCCGGGCCTGATCCGGGCGGAAACAGCCCGGACCGCGCAGACCGTCCCGACCGCGCGACCCGCGCGGCGGTGGCCCCCACTCCGACCTGGTCCGCGTCGGAGCCGGATCGGACATCGGGCATCTGAGTGAACGCCCGTGGTGTACTCGGAGTCGAATCCGGCGTGGTCCGCCGCGGTGGTGGCCCGGGGTGGGGCGCAGCGGTGGGCACCGGTGCACGGACCGGGGTGCACGGACCGGTGCGGTTCCGTCGACGTTTTCTCAGGCGCCGCGCGCCTGGGCTGGTGACAAGATCAAGGAGGCACCCTGTGGCCGAGCCGGTTCCCATGGTCGACTATCTGATTCTCGACGAGCGGCCGCACCTGCGGGCGACGCTCTGCTCCGATTGCGGCGCGACGTATTTCGACCGGCGCAATGCCTGTGCGCACTGTGGTGGGACGTCCTTCTCCCACCAGGACGTGCCGACCCAGGGGACGTTGATCTCGTTCTCGATCGTCCACCACGCGGCCCCCGGTATTCCGACCCCGTTCGTGGCCGGCATCGTCGACTGCGACGGGACGGCCGCCCGCGGCAACATCATCAATACGCCGCCCGACCCCGAGCACGTGACCCTCGGGATGAAGGTCCGGTTGGCGACCTACTCCCTGGGCGAGAAGGCCGGCGTCGAGGCGATCGGGTACGGATTCGAACCGGCCTGACGTTCACCGGTCGCGGCGTGACGGTTCCCAGGCTCCGGCAGTACCAGTAGTTCCGAAGGCTCCAGCAGTTCTACAGGGAGAGCGTGATGGCGGAGAACGCGTGGATTCTCGGAATCCACATGACGAAGTTCGGTAAGCGGCCCACCGACGATGTTGTCGACCTGGCGTCCGAGGCCGCGTTGGGCGCGCTCAAGGACGCGGGCGTCGGCATGAAGGACATCCAGGTGCTGGCGGCCGGGAACCTGCGGGGCGGCGGCGGTCTCGCGCAGGCGCTGCAGAAGCAGATCGGCCAGACCGGTATCCCCGCGTTCAACGTGGCGAACGCGTGCGCGACCGGCGCGACCGCGCTGCGGGTCGCGATCATGGCGATCAAGGCCGGCGAGGCCGACTTCGGGCTGGCGGTCGGGGCCGAGAAGCTGTCCGGGGTCGGACTCCTGACCGGCAACACGGCGCGGGCCGAGGGTGACGAGTGGACCCCGGCCGGGCGGTTCGGCGCGGTCACCGGCCTCGACGGCCGGACCGGTACCGAAACCATGCCCGGGGTGTTCGCCCAGGTCGGCATGGAGTACGGGCACAAGTACGGCGGCGCCAGCTTCGAGCTGTTCGCCAAGATCGCCGAGAAGAACCACGCGCACTCGACGCTCAACCCGCTCGCCGCCTACCAGAAGCGGTTCACGCTCGATCAGATCATGAACGACGTGATGATCGCGTACCCGAACACCCGCTCGATGTGTTCGGCGAACTGCGACGGCGGCGCGGCCGCGGTGGTCGTCAGCGAGGCGAAGCTGCGGACCCTGTCGCTCGAGCAGCAGCGGCGGGCGATCAAGGTCTCGGCGTCGGTCCTGACCTCGGACCCGTGGCAGGCGGCCTGCCAGGTGCTGCCGGACATCAACACGCTGACCAAGGCGGCCGCCAACCAGGCGTACGAGCAGGCTGGACTCGGTCCGTCCGATCTCGACCTGGTCGAGCTGCACGACTGCTTCGCCACCGCCGAGCTGGTCCACTACGACAACCTGGGCCTGTGCGAGACGGGCGGCGCCGCCGACTTCTGCAACTCGGGCGCGACCTGGCGGGACGGGACGACGCCGGTCAACGTCTCGGGCGGCCTGGAGTCGAAGGGCCACCCGATCTCGGCCACCGGCATCGCCAACATCTGGGAGGTGTGCCACCACCTGCGCGGGGAGGCCGGCGACCGCCAGATCGAAGGCGCCCGGGCCGGGCTCGCCCACGTCATCGGCCTCGGTTCGGCCTGCGGCGTGCACATCCTGGAGAAGTCCGCCGCCTGAGCGGACGATCTCGTCGTTCCGGACGGGAAGCAACCGACAGATCGCCGTCGGCTCGGGACCGGCCACCACCAGGCACCATCCGTCATCGATCCCCCCGGGACGGGGGGTGGTGGGGCGGTCGGGTGTCGCTTGTCACAGCCGGGGAACCGACCTAACGTCAGTTCAGTAGGTTGCCTCTCGAAAAGGAGCCTGGTGCCGCTTGATCAACGGCCGTACGCCTCGCTCCTGGCGAAGGGAGAAGAACGGCGGCAGCGGATCCTGGTCGCCGCCCAGCGGCTACTCATGCGCAACGGGCTGCGGGGTACGACCCTGGCGCAGATCGCCCGGGAGGCGGGCCTGAGCCCGGCCGGGCTCCTTCATCATTTCGAGTCCAAGGAGCAGTTGTTCAATGCGGTGCTCGATGAGCGGGACGCCTACGATCAGGCCAACGCGGACCGCTCGGGCGACCTACTCCAGCAGCTCGAAGGGGTTGCCGAACGTTACCGGCGGGCACCCGAACTGGTGGGCATGCCGGCCGTCCTCATGGTCGAAAACCTTGACCCCGATGCTCCATTGCACCGCCGCTTCCTGGACCGGTACCGGTCCGCACTGCACGCCGTCGCCGAAGGAATCCGGCGGGGGCAGCGGACCGGACAGTTCCGCGACGATCTGGACCCGGTCGTCAAGGCCGTGGAGATCGTCGCCTTTCTCAACGGGATAGAGAAATCATGGCTGCTCGACCCTTCGATTCCGGTCACCGCTGTTTTCAGGGAGTACATCGGGGCACTCGCCCGGCAGCTCGCCCCCGGCCCGCCGACGGTGCCCTGGCCAACCGGCGGGTCCTGAGGCAGCGCCTGGTGGTGGTCGCGGCCAGCACCGTCGAGGTGGTGCGGTTGGCCGGCGGGTGGCTGTTCGACCGGGCGATGGCCGGGTGGGACGTCACCGTCCTGACCACCGACCACCCCGACGCGCGGCCCCTGCGGATCCTCGGAGCCCGGGCCGGCGACCTGGAGCTGGCGTTGACGGCCCCGTTCGCGGCCCCCCGGCCCCACACGATCGCGGTCCACACGGACCTCCACGCCTCCGACGCGCGGGTCCGGCGGATGGTCCACGACGCCCTCGACGAGGGGTGGACCGACGTCTGGCTCTGGGGCGACCAGGGGGTCACCAACCTGCGGCCGGGGGCCAGCTCGACCCGGCCGCCACTGAGCCGCGCCGCCCGCGCGTTCAAGGCCCAGGCGCTGGCCGCGGTCGTGGGCCCGGCCGGATCGGGCGACCCGCCCCGGCCCGTGCGCGGCGCCTGACCGGCCGCCCGGCTCAGGCTTCGCCGCCGTTGCCGGGCTCGTCGCCCGGCGCGCACAGCATCAGCGCCGAACGCACGGCGACCGCGATGATCGTGCCGTGCTGGTTGCGGGCGGTGTGCTCGAAGGTCACCACGCCCTGGCCGGGGCGGCTGCGCGACAGGCGCTTCTCCCGGACCACGGTTTCGGCGTACAGCGTGTCCCCGTGGAAGACGGGCGCCGGGAAGCGGACGTCGCTGAAGCCGAGGTTGGCGACCGTCGTGCCCTGGGACAGGTGGTTGACCGCCAGCCCGATCAGGGTCGAGAGCGTGAACAGGCTGTTCACGATCCGTTGGCCGAACGGCTGGGTCTCGCTCCAGGCCGCATCCAGATGCAGGGCCTGGGGATTCATCGTCAACGTGCTGAACAGGGTGTTGTCGGCCTCGCCGATGGTGCGGCCGGGCCGGTGGCGGTACAGCACGTCGGTTTCGAACTCTTCCCACCACAGGCCACGCTGCTCGATCGCGCGGATCGTCGTTCCTTCATTCACGTCGTAAACCCTTCCACGGGCGCCCGGCGCCGGCCGGCGCGGCCGGTCACAGGCCGAGCTGGCGGGCGATGAGCAGCTTCTGCACCTCGCTGGTGCCTTCGCCGATTTCCAGGATCTTGCTGTCCCGCCAGTGCCGGGCGACCGGGAACTCGTTCATGAAGCCGTAGCCGCCGTGGATCTGGGTCGCCTCGCGGGCGTTTGTGACGGCCGCCTCGCTGCTGAACAGCTTGGCGATGGCCGCTTCCTTCTTGAACGGCCGCCCGGCGGCCATCCGCGAAGCCGCGTCGTAGTAGGCGGTGCGGGCCACGTGGGTGCGGGTCTCCATCTCGGCGATCTTGAAGGCGATCGCCTGGTTCGCTCCGATCGGCCGCCCGAACTGGGTCCGGGCCCGGGCGTAGGTGATCGACTCGTCGACGCACGCCTGGGCGAGGCCGACGGCCAGCGCCGAGATCGCGATGCGGCCCTCGTCCAGGATGGACAGGAAGTTGGCGTAGCCCCGCCCGCGGGTCCCGAGCAGGTTGGCTTCCGGGACCCGGACATCGGCGAAGGTCAGCGGATGGGTGTCGCTGGCGTGCCAACCGACCTTGGAGTAGGGCGGCCCGGCACTGAAACCGGGGGTGCCGACCGGCACGATGATCGAGCTGATCTCCTTCTGGCCGTCGTCCCGGGTGGCCGTCACGGCGGTCGCGGTGACCAGCTTCGTGATGTCCGTGCCGGAGTTGGTGATGAACGACTTGGAACCGTTGATGACCCACTCGCCACCGTCGAGCACGGCGGTGGTCCGGGTCCCGCCCGCGTCGCTGCCGGCGTCCGGCTCGGTCAGCCCGAACGCGCCCAGCGCCTCGCCCGAGCACAGCCTGTGCAGCCATTCCTGCTTCTGGGCCTCGGTGCCGAACCGGTAGATCGGCATGGCCCCCAGGCAGCAACCGGCCTCCAGGGTGATCGCGACCGACGAGTCGGCCCGGGCCAGTTCCTCGATGGCCAGGCACAGCGCGAAGAAGTCGCCGCCCATCCCGCCGTACTCCTCGGGGAACGGCAGGCCGAACAGGCCCATCTTGGCCATGCCCTCGACGACCTCGTACGGGAACGTCTGGTCCTCGTCGTGGCGACCGGCGACCGGCGCCACGACCTCGCGGGCGAAGTCGGCGACGGTGGAGCGCAGCGACTCCTGCTCGTCGGTCAGCCGGGTGTCAGGCATCGGGGGCCTCCTTCGTCGGTGCGTCGGTCGGTGCGTCGGCCGGTCCGCCGCTCGGGCCGGTCGGGGGCTCGGCCGCGCCTTCGGCGACCACGGCCAGCACCTGGTCGAGGGCGACCTGGTCGCCCACCGCGACCAGGATGTCCTTGAGATTGCCGGTCCGCGGCGCGGTCAGGGTGTGTTCCATCTTCATCGCCTCGACGACCACCACCGGATCGCCGGCCGTCACGTGGTCGCCGGCCAGCGCGTGGACCGCGATGACGGTGCCCGGCATCGGGCTGCGGACCTCGGCGACCGCCTCGGCCTCGGCCGACGCGAACGCGGCCGGGTCGGCCTCGGTCAACGGCCAGGCCGCGCCCTCCCGGCCCAGCCAGCGGGTCCGCCCGGCGTGGGCGTAGGACCAGTGGCGGGTCCGACCGTCCAGCGTGACCAGCAGGTCGCCGTCAGCGGTGGTCTCCACCACGCCGGACCGGGTCGCGCCGCCGTCGACGGCGACCCGGGCCGCGGCCGGGGTGCCGGTCACGACGACGTCCACGCCCGCCTGGTGCTGCGCGGCGGTGCCGACCCGCCAGACCAGCGGGGCCGGCGGACGGGTCCCGCGCCACCCGGTCGGGGCATCCCACAGGTCGACCGGGTCGGCCCAGGCTTCGGCCAGCGCGGCCAGTCCGAAGACCGCCGGGGCGTCGGCCGGCAGCTCGTCGGCGACGAGCGTCTCAAGATCCCGTTCGACCAGGCCGGTGTCGAGGCGGCCGGCGACGACGTCCGGGTGGGCCAGCAGCGCCCGCACGAACGCCACGTTGGTCCGCAGGCCCAGCACCACCGTGTCGGCCAGGGCCGCGTCCAGCCGGGCCAACGCGGTCGCCCGGTCCGGGCCGTGGGCGATCACCTTGGCCAGCATCGGGTCGTAGTCGGTGCCGACCCGCTGCCCGACCGCGATCCCGGAGTCGACCCTGACCCCCGGGCCGGTCGGTTCCCGCAGGGCCAGGACGGTGCCGGCCGACGGCAGGAAGCCCCGGGCCGGATCCTCGGCGTAGACCCGGGACTCGATCGCGTGGCCGGTCAGCGTGACGTCGTCCTGGCCGTAACCGAGCGGTTCGCCGTCGGCGATCCGGAGCTGCTCGGCCACCAGGTCGATGCCGGTGACCATCTCGGTGACCGGGTGTTCGACCTGCAGCCGGGTGTTCATCTCCATGAAGAAGAACTCGGTGGGGGAGTCGGCCGAGACGATGAACTCGACCGTCCCGGCGCCGGTGTACCCGACCGCCCGGGCCGTCCCGACCGCCGACGCGCCGATCCGGGCCCGGGTCGCCGCGTCGAGCAGCGGCGACGGTGCCTCCTCGATGATCTTCTGGTGGCGGCGCTGGAGGCTGCACTCGCGCTCGCCGAGGTGGATGACGGTGCCGTGCCCGTCGGCCAGGAGCTGGACCTCGATGTGCCGGGGCCGGGTCACGAACCGCTCCAGGAACAGCGTGTCGTCGCCGAAGGAGGCGGCTGCCTCCCGCCGGGCCGACACCAGCTCCCCGCGCAGCGCTGACGGCTCGGTGACCAGGTGCATGCCCTTGCCGCCGCCGCCCGCCGACGGCTTGATCAGCACCGGGTAGCCGATCTCGGTGGCCGCCGCGACCAGGTCGTCGTCGGTCATCCCGGCGGCCAGCCGGCCGGGCACCACCGGCACCCCGGCCGCGCTGACGGCCTGTTTGGCCCGGATCTTGTCGCCCATCACGTCGATGGCGGCCGGTGGCGGTCCGATGAACACCAGCCCGGCGTCGGCGCAGGCCCGGGCGAAGGCGGCGTTCTCGGCCAGGAAGCCGTAGCCGGGGTGGACGGCCCGGGCGCCGGTGGCCGCCGCCCCGGCCAGCAGGCGGGGGATCGACAGGTAGGACTCGCGGGCCGCCGCCGGGCCGATGCAGACGGCCTCGTCGGCCTCGCGGACATGACGGGCGTCCGCGTCGGCCTCGCTGTAGACCGCGACCGACCGCCGGCCCTGGGCCCGCAGCGTCCGGATGACCCGCACCGCGATCTCGCCGCGGTTGGCGACCAGCACCGGGTCTGTTCGCGCTGCATTCCGCTGCATTGGACTCACATCCGGAAGATGCCGTAGGAGACGGGCTCGAGCGGCGCGTTGGCCGCGACCGACAGGCCCAGGCCCAGCACGGTGCGGGTGTCGGCCGGGTCGATGACGCCGTCGTCCCACAGCCGGGCGGTGGCGTAGTAGGGACTGCCCTGGCGCTCGTACTGCCCGCGGATCGGGGCCCGGAACGCCTCCTCGTCGGCGGCGCTCCAGGTCCCGCCGCGCGCCTCGAGCTGCTCGCGCCGGACGGTGGCCAGGACGGCCGCGGCCTGGTCGCCGCCCATCACCGAGATGCGCGAATTGGGCCACATCCACAGGAACCGGGGGGAGTAGGCCCGCCCGCACATCGAATAGTTGCCGGCCCCGAACGACCCGCCGATGACGACCGTGAACTTGGGGACCCGGGCGCAGGCCACCGCGGTGACCATCTTGGCGCCGTGCTTGGCGATGCCGCCGGCCTCGAACGTGCTGCCGACCATGAAGCCGGTGATGTTCTGCAGGAAGACCAGCGGGATCTGGCGCTGGTCGCACAGCTCGATGAAGTGCGCGCCCTTGAGCGCCGACTCGCTGAACAGCACCCCGTTGTTGGCGACGAGGCCGACCGGGTGGCCGTGCAGCCGGGCGAACCCGGTGACCAGCGTCGAGCCGTACTCCTTCTTGAACTCGGCGAACGTTCCGCCGTCCACGACCCGCTTGATCACCTCGTGGACGTCGTAGGGGATCCGACCGTCGGTCGGCACGACGTCGTACAGGGTCGCCGGATCGGCCTCGGGGGCCAGGACCGGCCGGACGTCCCAGGGTCGCGGCGCGCGCGGGGCGAGGGTCGCGACGATCGTCCGGACCCGGCGCAGCGCGTCGCGGTCGTCGTCGGCCAGATGGTCGGTCACCCCGGACGTCCGGCTGTGCAGCAGGCCGCCGCCGAGGTCCTCGGCGCTGACGACCTCGCCGGTGGCCGCCTTCACCAGCGGCGGGCCGCCGAGGAAGATCGTCCCCTGGTTGCGCACGATCACGCACTCGTCGCTCATGGCCGGCACGTAGGCGCCGCCGGCCGTGCAGGACCCGAGCACGGCCGCGATCTGGGGGATACCGGCCGCCGACATGGTGGCCTGGTTGAAGAAGATCCGGCCGAAGTGATCCCGGTCGGGGAAGACCTCGTCCTGCTCGGGCAGGAAGGCGCCGCCCGAGTCGACCAGATAGATGCACGGCAGCCGGTTGTGCAGGGCCACTTCCTGGGCCCGCAGGTGCTTCTTGACCGTCATCGGGTAGTAGGTGCCGCCCTTGACCGTCGCGTCGTTGGCGACGATCACGCATTCGCGCCCGCTGACCCGGCCGATGCCGGTGATGATCCCGGCGCCCGGCGCGTCGCCGCCGTACAGGTCGTGGGCGGCCAGCGCGGACAGCTCCAGGAAGGGACTGCCCCGGTCGAGCAGGGTGTCCACCCGGTCGCGGGGCAGCAGCTTGCCCCGGCTCACGTGCCGCTGGCGGGACTGCTCGGACCCACCCCGGGCGGCTGTCCCGAGAGCGGAATCGAGTTCGCTCACCAGCGCCCGATGGGAGTCCGCGTACCCGGGCGGGCGGGTCCGGGATGGCGCCGAGGCGGTGGTCATGGTCGCCTCGGGCGGAACGTCTGGCTCATGGCCGCCCCCCAAGCGGGTCGTCGGACGGGTGACGTTAACGGTCACTAACATTGGCTGGCGACGCTAGCACGGGCGCCCGGCCCACGAAAGTGACCGGATCGCGCGCTCGGTGCCGGTCGTCGGACCCGACCGGACCGCGCGGGTCGTACTGTTAGGAACCGCTAACACCGAGGGGGCCGCCCGGTGACATCCTCTGCTCCTGCGTCACCTTCTGCTCCTGCGTCACCGTCTGTTTCCGGGTCGACGCCGGCCGCCCGGCCGGTGGGCGCCGGCCGGCGCCCGGCGACGGCCCGGGGTGGGGTCCCGCGCTCGTCGCGCCGCGACGACGTCCTGCGCGAGGCGGCCCGGTTGTTCGCCACCCACGGGTTCCACGGGGTGAGCATCGAACAGCTGGGCGCGGCTATCGGCATCAGCGGGCCGGGGATCTACCGGCACTTCCCGAGCAAGAACGCGATTCTCGCGGCCATGCTCGTCGGGGTCAGCGAGAAGCTGCGGGCCGACGGCGACGCGGCCGTCCGTGCCCACCCGGCGGCCCGCGACGCCCTCGACCGGCTCGTGACGCTGCATGTCGCGTTCGCGCTCGACGAGCCGTACCTCATCACCGTCCAGGACCGTGATCTGGCCAACCTGCCGCGGGCCGACGAGCACCGGGTCCGCCGCCTGCAGCGCGCCTACGTGGAAACCTGGGCGGGCGTACTGAGGCGGATCCACGGTAGCCTCGGGGTGACCGAGAGCCGGGCCCGGGCCCACGCCTTGTTCGGACTGCTCAACTCGACGCCCCACAGCGCCACCGAGCTGGACCGCACCACGATGGCCGCCGTCCTGCGCGACCTGGCCCTGAGTGCGGCCCTGGTGGAACCGACCCGCTGAGCGGGCGGTGGGCCGGGCCCCCCGTTCACGCTCTGGACGATCCCGTTAGCGGGCGCTAACGTCCGGCGGTGGCCCGCACTGACGTCCGGGTCGCGACAGGCCATGATCGTGGAAGGCGGTGCGGTTGATGGACAAAGTCGTGGCGAGTGCGGCGGCGGCGGTCGCGGACATCGGCGACGGCGCGTCGCTGGCGGTGGGGGGCTTCGGGCTCTGCGGCGTCCCGTCGGTGCTGATCGAGGCGTTGCTGATCCAGGGGGCCACCGATCTGTCGACGGTCTCCAACAACTGCGGGGTGGCCGGGGTCGGCCTGGGGCTGCTGCTGGCCAAGCGGCGGATCCGGCGGACGACCGGGTCGTACGTGGGGGAGAACAAGGAGTTCGAGCGGCAGTTTCTGGGCGGCGAGCTGGAGGTCGAACTGATTCCCCAGGGGACGCTGGCCGAGCGGCTGCGGGCCGGCGGGGCCGGTATTCCGGCTTTCTACACCCCGGCCGGGGTGGGCAGCGGGGTCGCGGACGGGGGTCTGCCGGTCCGGTACGACGGGTCGGGCGGAATCGCGGAGGCGTCGCCGCCCAAGGAGGTCCGGGAGTTCGGCGGGTCCCAGTACGTGCTGGAGCGGGCCATTGTCTGCGATTTCGCGCTGGTCCACGCGGTCTGTGGGGACCGGCACGGGAACCTGGTGTACGAGAAGTCGGCGGCCAACTTCAATCCGCTGTGCGCGGCGGCCGGCCGGATCACCATCGCGCAGGTCGAGGAACTTGTCGAGCCGGGGGAGATCGATCCGATGACGGTCCACACGCCGGGAATCTTCGTCCAACGGGTCGTCCACGTGACCGGCATCGACAAGCCGGTGGAGAAGAAGACGGTGCGTGCCTGATGGCCCTCGATCGCGACGGGCTCGCGGCCCGGGTCGCCCGGGAACTCTCCGACGGCCAGTACGTCAACCTCGGGATCGGCATGCCGACCCTGGTGCCGAACCACATCCCGGCGGGCGTGCACGTCGTCCTGCATTCCGAGAACGGCATTCTCGGGGTCGGTCCGTACCCGTTCGCCGACCAGGTCGACCCGGATCTGATCAACGCCGGCAAGGAAACGGTCACCACCCTGCCCGGGGCGGCCTTCTTCGATTCCGCCACGTCGTTCGGAATGATCCGCGGCGGCCATGTCGACACCGCGGTGCTGGGCGCCATGCAGGTCTCGGCCGGCGGGGATCTCGCGAACTGGATGATTCCCGGAAAGATGGTCAAGGGCATGGGCGGGGCAATGGATCTCGTCCACGGGGCCAAGCACGTCATTGTCATGATGGAGCACACGGCCCGCGACGGCAGCCACAAGATTCTCGATCAGTGCACGCTGCCGTTGACCGGCCGGCGGTGCGTGCACCGCATCATCACCGATCTGGCCGTCATCGACGTGGACCCGGCGCCCGAGGGTGGGCTCATCCTGCGCGAGACCGCGCCCGGGGTGTCGGTCGACGAGGTCCGGGCCGCGACCGGGGTCGAACTGCGCATCGCGGTCACCTGAGCCGGCCGGGGCTACGGGAGACGTTTGCCGCACAGTGGTCCGTTGCCCACCGGCCGGAACGCGTTCCCGCTGGGGGCGATTTTGAGGAACGAGTAGCACAAGGTCGGTTCCCCGAAAATCGCCTTCATGTCGACGGGGGTGGCCAGTAGCCCGCCGGCATTGTAGGAGTGGACGGCCCGCAGGTTGGTCATGAAGGACCTGCGGGTCGGGCAGGGTCCAGCGGCCTGCCGGCCGCGCAGCATCAGATCGGTGTCCACCCAACCGACCAGCGCGATTTCGTTGGCGGCCGGCTGCCGCTCCGGGGAGTAGGTGTGGCCATGGCGCTGAAGAAGTCCTGGTCGGCCGGAACCGGGCGTTCGAACGGCGCGT
>JAMFSN010000212.1 GCA_026225295.1 Frankia alni | reverse complement strand
TCATCAGCCAGCTCGCCAAGATGCGGTACCGGTCGCGCGGCCGTATCTCGCTCCCGGTGGTGATCCGCATCCCGTTCGGCGGCGGCATCGGCGCGGTCGAGCACCACAGCGAGTCGCCCGAGGCCTATTTCGCGCACACCGCGGGCCTGCGCGTGGTGGCCTGCGCGGATCCGGCCGACGCGTACGCCATGATCCAGCTCGCGGTCGGCTCAGACGATCCGGTGATCTTCTTCGAGCCCAAGCGCCGGTACTGGGACAAGGCCGAGGTCGACACGGCCGCACCGCTCGACCAGGCGCTGCCGCTCGACCAGGCACGGGTGGTCCTCAGCGGCGACGACGTGACGCTGATCAGCTACGGCCCGCTCGTCCGGACCTGCATCGAGGCGGCCGAGGCGGCCCGGGCCGACGGGCGCTCCGTCGAGGTAATCGACCTGCGCTCGCTGGCACCGCTGGACACCGGCACGATCAGCGCGTCGGTGGCCCGCACCGGCCGCTGCGTGGTCGCCCACGAGGCGACGGTCTACGCCGGCCTCGGCGCCGAGGTCGCCGCCCGGGTCACCGAGCAGTGCTTCTACCACCTGGAGGCCCCGGTGCTGCGGGTCGGCGGCTTCGCCACCCCGTACCCGCCCGCCAAGGTCGAGGACCACTACCTGCCGGACCTGGACCGCATCCTGGACGCGGTCGACCGCACGTTCGCTTACTGACCTGGGGGAGAAGAACAGTGAAGAAGGAGTTCAGACTCCCCGACGTCGGGGAGGGCCTGACCGAGGCCGACATCGTCGCCTGGCACGTGAAGCCGGGCGACCCGGTGGCGGTCAACCAGGTCATCGTGGACATCGAGACGGCGAAGGCGGTCGTCGAGCTGCCGAGCCCCTATGCGGGCACCGTGAGCGCGCTGCTGGTCGAGGCGGGCCAGACGGTCGACGTCGGGGTCCCGATCATCGCGGTGGACGTGCCGAGCGCCGACGACGCGGCGCCCGAGCCTGATCAGGGGCCGGAACCGGGCACTCCAGAAACCGGCCCACCAGAGACAGGCACCCCGGGCGGCAAGGAACCCGAGGCACGCCAGCCGGTGCTCGTCGGCTACGGGGTCAAGCCCGGCTCGACCAGCCGCCGTCCGCGCAAGCGGCCGCCGACCCGCCCGGGCTCGTACCCGGCTACCCCGTCGGCCCCGCCGACCGCTCCGCCCCCGGCCGGCGGCCCCGGAATCCCGGGTTTCCCGGCCGGGCTCAAGCTTCCCCCCGGTATACCGGTGCCGCCGCAACCCGGACAGGGCCGCCCCCGGTCGCTGGCCAAGCCGCCGGTGCGGCGTCTGGCCCGAGACCTCGGCATCGACCTCGGGCAGCTCGCGGGCAGCGGCCCGGAAGGCTCGGTCACCCGGGACGACGTGGAGCGCGCGGCGGACGAGGCACACCCCCGCCCGGAGCCGGCGGACCTCGCCGGCCAGCCGGCCGCGGAACCGGTGGCCGACGAGCGGCTCCCGGTCCGCGGCGTGCGCAAGCACACCGCCGCGGCGATGGTCGCGAGCGCCTTCAGCGCCCCCCACGTCACCGAGTTCCTGCAGGTGGACGTCTCCGAGACG
>JAMFSN010000211.1 GCA_026225295.1 Frankia alni | reverse complement strand
CGAGGCTATCTCGTCGGTGGCCACCCCGGCGACCGTTGGCCCCGCTACGGCGCTGTCATTGGTGCGACGCGACGTAATCGAGCATCGCTTTGTCCGGCCAGGTTCGGTTGTAGTAGTAGCCACCAAGCCCCGTGGCTCCTTCGTCGACTCCGAACTGGACGATCCGGCCGCTCGGATCGGTAGCGAAAACCGGGCCACCGCTGTCGCCGTGCGTGGGATGACCCGAGACGCTCGATAGTTTCATCAGTCCACGAAATGGCGGTAGGCTGATTGCGGTGTCTCGCACCTTCAACTGCGCGGATCGCAACTCTCGAGTCCAGATTCCGCTGCCGTTTCGCGTATCGTTGATCTGTCCCCATCCGAGCGCGGTGACCTGGGAACCGGTGGCCCAGAGCCGGCTGTCGGCCGGGCTTCCGAGGGCAACCGGCCGAATGTCGAGAACGGGCTGGTCCAGCCGCACCAACAACATGTCGCCGAGTCCCAGAAGGCCCGGCGCATCGCCTTGATAACCCCAGGCGACCATGGTTCTGGTCTCCCCGCGATCGCGGTCGGCGTTCAGCAGCCCGAATGTTATCGTTCCGTGGCCGGCGCAGTGGCCCGCGGTGAGAGCCAGAGAAGGGGCGACGAGGGTTGCCGTACAACCAACGTCACCGGGCAGGATCACCCGCCCGACAAAGGCATAGGGATTGGGCACCGGTGGTACGTCGCCGCGCCACCCGCCCGGCACGACCGCACCGTTGACGACCGCTCCGGCCGGTCGCGCCAAGAGGAAGACAATAACAATGAATACGCTCATGAGAATGCCGTAGCTCGTGGTCAGTCCACGTCGAACAAACATATTTCCCCCGTTGCGCCTGGCCGTACCCCCGTAGTCGACCCGTCAGCGCACCAGCAGAGTACCAACCAGGCGGCCCGGCGATGGTCCATGGCGGTGTGGCTTGGTTCATCACCGAGGATCTCGCGGAGTATCTCGCGGCGGCGGGTGCTTTTCTGGAGTCGCGGCCAGCGGAGAACACCCTGCTGTTGACCGTCGCGGACACGCTTCGCGCGCGGCACCGCCGCGTTCGGGGAGGCGGCTCCGCTGTTCGGGTGGTGGGGTTCGGACGAGGACGCCGTCGAAAGCGCGTTCCTGCAGACGCCGCCGCATCCGATCCTTCTGGCCGGAATGCCGCGTCCGGCCGTTGGGCCCTTGGCCGAGTCCTTGGTGAGACGCGGATTGCCGCTGTCCGGGGTGAATGCGGGCCAGGAGGCCGGCGCTGCTTTTGCCGAAGCCTGGTTCCAGCAGACCGGGGTCACGTCTGACCTTCGCGAGCGCCTGCGCCTTTATAGGCTCGGGCAGCTTGCCTCACCTCGACCGGGGCCGCCGGGCGGCGCGCGGGTAGCCACCTCGGTCGACCGAGATCTGCTGATCGTCTGGTATGAGGCGTTCCTCCGCGAGGAGGCGGGCGCGGTTTCCGAGAACATCCCCGGGACGGTCGACGACCGTGTCGGCTATGGCGGTCTCACCCTGTGGGAGGTCGATGGGGCGCCGGTCTCCATGGCGGGGATTAGCCGTCCCGCGGTCGGCATGGTGCGTCTCGCTCCCGTCTATACACCGCCCATTCACCGGCGGCAGGGCTATGCCGGAGCCGTGACTGCCGCGGTGAGCCAGGCCGCACTGGACGCGGGAGCGCGTGAGGTCCTGCTCTTCACGGATCTGGCTAATCCGACCAGCAACAGTCTGTATCAACGGCTGGACGAGCCGGTCGCGGACCGCGTGGTGCTGTCCTTCGCGTGAGGGACGGTGCTTCGGGAATGACGCTCGCACAGCAGGGCTCCAGATCCGCAGCTCAGAGGTCGGCAGATCCGTAGCTCACAGGGCTCCAAAACCGTAACTCGACGTCCCGCAGGTCGGCGACGGGATGCCCTCCAGATCCAGCGTGGGGCCTCCCCCGCCGCCGGCCACCCGGCTCAAGCGGCCGCCGGGTCGCTGGGGTGGCGGCTGAGGGGCAGCGTTTCGACGGTGAGCCAGTCGGCCATCGGTAGCGAGCCCAGGCTTTCCGCCAGGTGCCGGTCATCGTCGGCCTGCCAGTGACCGAGGTTTCGCCCCTCACCGGGCAGTTTCCACAGGCGGAGAAGATCTCCCTGGGCCGCCAACTCGCGGGTGCGCCGCGCCTCTCCCGCCTCGGCCTCGCCGATGGTGGCCGCGCTCGTTCCCGGCGGCACCGCCACCAGAAAGGTGGTCAGGAACTCCGCGCGCCCGGTGACCAGAGGGACCGTGCCCGGCCCTGGATCGTTCGGGTGCGGGGTCAAGGGTGTGGGCTCGTCGGTGCGCCAGACGCGGAGCGGCATCGCCGCGAGGACCTCCTCCAGATCGTCCGCGTCAGCGGCGACGAACAGTCCGAGGGTGCGCCACTCGCCGGGTCGCAGCGGCGGCCGCCACAGCCGGCGGACCCGTCCCGCATCGGCCAGCTCGCGGGTGTGGGCCGCCTCCCGCGCCCGGACGTCGGCGACCTGTTGTTCCGACACTCCTTCGGGGACGTGCGTGGTCATTGTGACCAGGTACTCCATGTCCGGCCTCCGCGCTCGACGAGCAATGTCGAACCCCATGATCGGTCCGGCGGCGCGCACGTGCGCCGGTAGCCCGAGCGCCGACCGTCTTCTACATGGGCCGGTACGCGTCGCGGCGATGTTCCACCCGCAGGATGACGACCTCCCGCGGATCGTCGTTGATGCGATACAGAACGCGGTAGGTGCCGCGCCGGGCCGACCAGACGCCGACCAGGTCATCTCGGAGCGGCTTTCCGACTCGGTGCGGGTTCTCCACCAAGGCCGTCGTAAGGAAATCGACCACGGCGACCGCCACGGCCTTTGGAAGTTTCCCGGCAATTGCCCGCTGAGCTGGCGGGGTCAGGACGAGTTCATACGGCGGAGGGGGCGTCACGCACGGAGACGGCGGACAGCGTCGACTCCGCGTACGACATCGCCGCGACCATAGGCGCGGTCCGCCTCGCGGATGTCAGCCAGGGCCGCCGGATCTCCGAGAACGTCCAGGGTTTCCTCGAGCTGGGCCAGATCTTCCGGACTGATCAACACGGCGGCGGCATGTCCGTTGCGCGTCACGATCACGCGCTCGTGATGGTGCTCGACCCGATCCACCACCTCGCTGAGGTGATCGCGGACGGTACGAAGCGACTCGGTGCTCATGGCCACAATTGTGGCGCATGGCTCAGGCCATGTCGAGCACCGCCCGCAGAGGCACACCACTGACCGCTGCCACGGGGCGTGCCACATCACAAACTCACGGACATCCTCGGAGGTTCAGACGCGGCGGGGGCGCCGCCGGGGTCGGGCAGACTTGAGGGGTGTCCGACGACGATCCGCACCGCTGGCTGGAAGACGTCGCCGCGGAGACCGCCCTGGCCTGGGTGCGCGACCGGAACGCCGAGACGTTCGCCGAGCTCACGACGTCCGCCCGGTTCACCGCGTTACAGGCCGAGATCCGGGCGGTGCTCGACGCGGACGACCGGATTGCCTACCCACGCACGAGAGGCGCATACCTCTACAACTTCTGGCGCGACGCTTCCCATCCGCGCGGCCGGTGGCGCCGCACGTCGCTCGCGTCCTACCGCGACGCCGACCCGGACTGGGAAGTCGTGCTCGACGTCGACCGGCTCGCTGAGAGCGGCGGCGAGAACTGGGTGTGGAAGGGCGCCCAAGTGCTGCGACCCGACTACCGGCTGGCGCTGGTGGAGCTGTCCCGGGGCGGCGCGGACGCCAGCGTCATCCGCGAATTCGACCTGGACGCCAAGTCCTTCGTGCCCGACGGATTTTCCCTGCCGGAAGCGAAAACCGAGGTCGGTTGGATCGACGAGGACCGGATCTACGTCGGCACCGACTTCGGGGCCGGCTCGTTGACCGCCTCCGGCTACCCGCGGGTGGTCAAGGAATGGCGGCGCGGCACTGCGCTCGACGAAGCCGTCACGGTCTTCGAGGGCGAGTCGGACGACGTCGAGGTGGGCGCGTACCACGATCCGACCGAAGGCTTCGCGCGGGACGTCGTCTACCGAAGCCTCGACTTTTACCGCACGGAAAAGTACCTGCGGACCCCGACCGGACTGGTCCGCATCGGGGTGCCGGACGACGCGCGCACATCAATCCACCGGGACTGGTTGCTCATCACCACCCGTTCGGAGTGGCGCGTAGGCGAGCATGCCTACCCGGCCGGGGCCCTGCTGGCCGCCGACTTCGACGCCTTCCTCGCCGGGCAACGAGACCTCGACATCCTGTTCCAACCGGACGAGCACACCTCGCTCGCCTATCACGCCTGGACCCGCAACCATCTGATCGTCGCCACGCTGCAGGACGTGAAAAGCCGGTTCACGGTGCTCACCCCGGGCGCCGGAGGCTGGACGACCGCGGCGCTGGCCGACGCTCCGGACGCCGGCTCGGCGCACATCCTCGACACCAGTCCCGACGTTGACGACGAGTACTACCTCGATGCCAGCGGCTATACCCAGCCGGCGACCCTGTACCGGGGCCGCATCGGCGCGGAACCGGAGATCCTCAAACAGGCACCGGCCTTCTTCCCGTCCGACGACCTCACCGTCGAACAACATTTTGCGGTATCGGACGACGGCACCCGCGTCCCGTATTTCGTCGTCGGCGCTGGCAAGCCCGGGCCCACCCTGCTCTACGGCTACGGCGGCTTCGAGATCTCGCTCACCCCTGGCTACAGCGGTTCCATCGGCCGGGCCTGGCTGGCGCGCGGCGGCACCTATGTGGTGGCCAACATTCGCGGCGGCGGAGAATACGGCCCGCAGTGGCACCGGTCGGCCATCCGCGAAAACCGCCGGCGCGCTTACGACGACTTCGCCGCCGTGGCCAGAGATCTCGTCGACCGGGGCATCACCACCCCGGCCACGCTGGGCATCCAGGGTGGTTCCAACGGCGGCCTGCTCATGGGCGTCATGCTGACCCGCTGTCCGGAACTGTTCGGAGCCGTCGTCTGCTCGGTGCCGCTGCTCGATATGCGCCGCTACCACCGGCTGTTGGCGGGTGCCTCCTGGATGGCCGAGTTCGGCGACCCCGACGAGCCCGCCGACTGGGCGTTCATCAAGGAATACTCCCCGTACCAGAACGTCCGCTCCGGGCGACCCTATCCCCCGACGTTCATCACCACGTCAACCCGGGACGACCGCGTCCATCCTGGACACGCCCGCAAGATGACCGCCCGGCTCCGCGAACTGGGCTACGACGTCCGCTACTACGAGAACATCGAGGGCGGCCACGGTGGCGCCGCCGACAACGAGCAACTGGCCTACAAGTCCGCCTTGACCTACGAGTTCCTCTGGCGCACCCTCACCCCCGATTCGCGCCCATAACTCTCAGCACCGGAGCGCCGGCCCGCACTGACCGGGCGGAGCCGGCCCTCCTCGCCGGCGCTCGACCTCGAACCGGTCCCCTTGCTGCGACGACCGGGATGCGCTAGAGAGGTGTCGGGCAGATATTTTGGCGGCTGCCAAAAAGCGGGATCCCGGGGCTGCCACGGCTGGAAGGTGAGTGGGTTGACGGACTGGAAGACGATCGACTACTTCAACGATCAGACGTTGGCCGAGGATCCGTACCCCTACTTCGCTGACCTGCGTGAGGCGTGCCCGGTGCTGCCGTTGCCGCACCTCGGCGTGGTGGCGGTCAGCGGTTACGAAGAGGCGACCGAGGTGTATCGCAACATCGATACCTTCTCGTCGTGTAATTCGGTGATCGGTCCGTACGCGACGTTCCCGGTCCCCCTGGAGGGCGACGACGTCGGCGCGATCATCGACCAGTACCGCGACCAGCTGCCGATGAACGAGCACATGGTCACGATGGACCCGCCGGCGCATACCCGCGAGCGGGCGTTGATGATGCGGCTGCTCACCCCGAACCGGCTCCGGGAGAACGAGGAGTTCATCTGGCGGATGGCCGATCAGCAACTGGCCGAGTTCCGCGCGAGTGGTCGGTGTGAGTTCATCCGGGAGTATTCGCAGCCGTTCGCGATGCTGGTCGTCGCGGACCTGCTCGGCGTGCCCGAAGCCGACCACCAGCGGTTCCGGGAAGGTTTCGGTCTCAGCGCCACCCCGGGCGGGATCGGTGAAGGCGATCAGAGCGACGGGGAACTGAACGCGCTCGGGTGGCTGGATGGTTGGTTCGCGCAGTACATCGAGGACCGGCGACGTGAGCCCCGCAACGACGTGCTGACCCAGCTGGCGTTGGCCACCTACCCGGACGGCAGCACGCCGGAGGTGGTTTCGGTGGTCCGGGCGGCCACGTTCCTGTTCGCCGCCGGCCAGGAAACGACCGCCCGGCTGCTCGCCTCCGCCTTCAAGTACCTCGCCGAGAACCCGGGCGTCCAGGACCAGCTACGGGCGAATCCGGCGCTCATCCCGGACATGATCGAGGAAACCCTGCGGGTGGAAAGCCCGGTCAAGACCGACTTCCGGCTGGCCCGGCACAACACCACCATCGGTGGGGTCGAGGTGGCGGCCGGGACACCGGTGATGCTGCTCAACGGCGCGGCCAACCGCGACCCGCGGCGTTTCGAGTGCCCGGCCGAGTTCCGGATCGACCGTGACAACGTCCGCCAGCACATCGCGTTCGGGCGGGGGGCCCACTCGTGTCCCGGCGGCCCGCTGGCCCGCGTCGAGGGTCGGATCAGTATCGAACGGATCCTGAAGCAGACCCGTAACATCCGGCTGTCCGAGGAGCATCACGGACCGGTCGGCGAGCGGCGTTTCACCTACGAACCGACCTGGATCCTGCGCGGCCTGACCGAACTGCATCTGGAGTTCGACCCCGCCGACGGCGACCAGTGAGCGGGCGGCGAGCGGGTCGCCGAGCCGCGAAGGATGTTCCGAGAGCGGTAGCTACATCACCGGCCGGATCATCGGCGTCAACGGCGGCCTGGACAGGTGAACCGCGCTCAGGAGCACCGGAGCACCGGACCGACCCCGGCCCGCAGGCCCCCCCGGCACCACAAACGCAGAGGTAGGCTCGCTGCCCTAGAGGGCCGAAGGCGGCCCGGTCATGGTTTCTTGGCGCTGCCGGAAGCCATGGTCCCCCGGGTCACCAGTGGGACGGCCGTCGACAGGACACGATAGGAGCATGGTCAGCCAGAACCCGGCCAGCCCGGCCACGTCGAACACCCGCACCCAGCTCCTTGACGCCGCTGAGCAGCTACTGCTCGAGGAAGGGTACGCGGCGGTCACCTCGCGTCGCGTGGGAGCTCAGGCCGGGATCACTCCCCAGCTGGTGCACTACTACTTCCGCACGATGGACGACCTGTTTCTCGAAGTCTTTCGGCGCCGCGCGGACGCCGGATTGGAATACATCCGGGAGGCATTCCGTTTCCGCCCGACCCTGCGACAGCTGTGGGACCTGCGCGAGATCGGAATGGCGAGTACCAGATTCAGCCTCGAGTTCGTGGCCCTGGCCAATCACCGCAAGGCCATCCGGTCGGCGATCACCGAGTATTTCAAGAAATACCGTGAACTGCAGCTGGACGCGTTCACGGTCGCGCTGACGGATCTCGGTGTTCCGCCCGAGCGCTGCCCGCCCCTGTTCGCCCAGTTGGCCCTCACGGGCATTACCCAGATCATGGCGATCGACGCCGATCTCGGATTCGAGACGGACTATGAAAGCGTGATCGCCTTCATAGAACGGCAGATCGACGGGCTCGTCAACCAGGAGTCCGCACGGAACTGACACCATCGTTGCTCGATCCGCGACGAGGATCCGCGACAAGACAGCAAAGGGAAGCGTGCCGCTCCCGCCGGCCAGCGCGGCCGGGTTCGGGCGCCACGCCGGGCTGCGGCCGACCCCCCGAAAAGATCACCAGCTGGGACTTCCGGAAGATGTGACCCTCCAACGATGCTGTGGAGAAGGTCGACCACCAGAGCGGAGGAACGTTGTGGATCTTTCCGGCGTAGGGGTGTGGAGTCATCAGCTGCGGTTCGGTGACCCGGCCGAGTCGGCCGAAGCGGCCGCCGAAATCGAGGAACTCGGCTACAGCGCGGTGTGGCTGCCCGACGTCGGCGGCCCGGTGTTCGACGCCGTCGAGAACCTGCTGGCCGCGACCCGCAACACGGTCATCGCGACCGGCATCCTGAACCTGTGGATGCACACGCCGGACGAGACCGCGTCCGCGTTCGCGTCGCTGTCCGCCACCCACGGTGACCGGTTCCTGATGGGTATCGGGGTGAGCCACGCCCTGCTGATCGACGCCGCGGAAGCCGGCCGGTACCGCCGGCCGCTGGCCGCGATGGAGACGTTTCTCGACGGGCTCGACTCGGCCGACCCGCCGGTGCCGGTCGACGCGCGGGTGCTGGCCGCGCTGGGCCCGAAGATGCTGGAAATCGCCACGAAGCGGTCGCACGGTGTCCATCCCTATCTCGTCACTCCCGACCACACCCGGACCGCGCGCGAAACACTCGGCGATGGGGCGCTCGTCCTGCCCGAGCAGACCGTGATCCTGTGCTCCGGGGCCGACGAGGCCCACGCGATCGGAACCGACTGGCTGCGGCACTACCTGGAGCTGCCGAACTACGCCAACAGCCTGCTGCGGCTCGGTTTTTCGGCTGACGACCTGGCGACGGTCAGCGACCGTCTGTTCGACGCGCTGATCGCCTGGGGGGACGAGGACGCGATCCGCCGCCGGGTGGACGAGCACCGGGCGGCCGGCGCCGACCACGTCTGCGTGCAGGTCCTCACGGACGACCAGACCACCCTGCCGCTCGAGCAGTGGCGCCGGCTGGCCCCCGCCCTCCGCTAACTGAGCTGGGCGACCGGGTTCCCGACCGAAGGTGGCCGGGTGAGCGGACCGCCCGCGGTCCCCTTGGGGGTCCGGGGCCGGCCTACCGGTGCGGGGCGTCCGCCGAGCGGGCGCCCCGGTCGGTCAGCCACTCGATGACGTTCTGCCGGCGGGTGCCGCGGCCGGTCGCCGCATCCAGGGGTGTGCCGTCGCTGTAACCGGGCTGCCAGTTGAGCTCGGCGCCCCGCGCGAGGAAAAGTTCCGCGGCCCGGCGCTGTCCGCCCGAACAGGCGTGCCAGAACGCCTGGGAAATCTTTTCGGGGGTGCTTTCCGCCGGGTCGGTGAGCAGTTCCTCGACCCGGGCCAACCGGCCGAGGGCCGCGGCGTGCCAGAGCGCGTCGACCCGCGCACCGCTCGCGACCAGCAGCCGGGCCACGTGCCAGCAGCCGTAGCCGATCGCGTTGTCCAGCGGGGTGCCGATCGAGCCGTCGGGCGCCTCGAGGTCCGCCCCCGCGTCAATCAGGACGGCCGCCACGTCGGCGTCGTCGCTGCTCGCCGTCCAGTGCAGCGGCGTCTCGCCGGGCCCGTCGTCCGTGCTGCGCGCGTCCGGGTCCGCGCCGGCCGCGAGGAGGAGGTGCGCGACCAGCGGTCCGTTCGGGAAGTAGCCCGGCCAGTCGGACACGACATGCAGCGGCGTACGTCCGTGCGCGAGGCCGCCGAGCCGGGACCCGGCCAGCCCCGGATGCTCGGCGAGCAGGTGCCGCAACCCGGCGAGGTCGCCGACGCGGATCGCCTCGATTGCGGCCCGGAACCGGCCGTCGTCGGTCATCGGCCCGCTCCCGCCGGTTGCGGCGCGGTGCTTTCAGGCACCAGCACACCCTACGACGTAGTGCTGATCAGCCGCAGTCCGCAGTCCGCAGTCGACAGTCGAGTTCGTCAAGGTCGCACAGGTGACCGTGGCCGGCGTCCCACGCCCGCCGAGCTGGCCGGCCAGGTGCTCGGGCCGGAGTTCCGGGCGCCGAAAGGCCAGGCCCGGGAAGTAGTCGCGGGCCACGGCCATGAAGCCTCCAACCGGGATCAGCCTCCATCAAGGGTAACGCGGCCGGCCCCGTCGGCTTCGGTGGTCGCCGGCCGGGACCCGGGCGGTGGGAAGTGCGCCTCCATGGTGAGGCCGCCCCGGGACCGGGCCCGGGCGGTGAGGGTGGCGCCGTGGGCGTCGGCGATGGCGCGGACGATGGCGAGCCCCAGCCCGTAGCCGTCCGGATGGCGCAGGCGCTCGTGACCGATCCGTTGGAACGGCTGGAACAGCCGCTCGATCTCATCGGCGGAAATGATCGGACCGGTATTGCGGACCACAATCGTCGCCCATCCGCCGCTGGTGCCGGTCGAGATCTCCATCCACCCGCCCGGCGCGTTATGGCGCAGCGCATTGTCGATCAGGTTCGAGACCAGAGACTCCACCAGGCTGGGATCACCGGCCGTGCCGGCCGGGGCGAGCGTCACGTCGACGCGGACGTCTCGTCGGTCAGCTTCGGCGCCCCGGGTGAGCAGCACCTTCCCGGCGATCTGGGCGAGGTCGACAGATTCCCACTGCTCGACGCCGCGCCCGCCGCTGGCCAGGGTCAACAGCGCTTCGATGAGCCGCTCCTGCTGCCGCCCCAGGACCAACAGTTCTTCGCAGGTGGCCCGCAGCGTTTCCACGGAGACGTCCGGGTCGGCGAGCGTCACCTGGATCAGGGTCCGCTCCGCGGTCAGCGGCGTACGCAGTTCGTGGGAGGCGTTGGCCACGAAATGGCGCTGCGCCTCGAACGAACCCTCGAGCCGCGAAAACAAATCGTTGAGGGTGTTACCCAATTCGCGGAATTCGTCGTAGGGCCTTTCCAGCGTGAGCCGTTCGTGCAGGCGGTTGGCGGAGATGTAGCGCGCGGTGGTCATGATCGTCCAGAACGGGCGCAGCACCCGGCCGGACACGATCCAGCCGAGCGCGCCGGACGACCCGGCCACGACCACGAGCGCGACGATGGACAGAATGACCAGCTGACCGGTACCGACGCCGGTGGTGTGCACGGCGATGGCCCCCGGGGGTGGGGCGACCCCGTCGAACGGGACGGGAGCGGTGTGGCGGACCGACCGCGCGCCCAGCAGCGCGGCATCGGTGAAAGCAAGCAGCGCCGCCCCCGACGCGAAGAACAAGCCGCCGTAGAGCAGGGCCAACCGCAGGCGCAACGTGCCCCGCGGCCGTCCGGCCCCAGCCCCAGCCCCAGCCGAGGCCGATCGCCCGGCGGGAGGGAGCGTCACGGGCCACCGATCCGATAGCCGCCCTCGCGCACGGTCACGATGACCGGCGGCTCGCCGAGCTTGACCCGCAGCCGACCGACGGTCGTCTTCACGGTGGTCGTGAACGGATTGGCGGCCTCGTCCCAGACCCGCTCAAGCAGCGTCTCGGCCGGGACGACCGCCCCCGCGGCCGCGAGCAGACATTCCAGGACCGCGAACTCCTTCGGGCTGAGCAGGAGGGGACGGCCACCGCGGGACGCCGCGCGCCGCTGGGGATCGAGCGTCACGTCTCCGCTTTCGAGGGTGGCCGGCCGGGGCGCGGCGGTCCGGCGGCCCAGGGCCTGGATGCGCGCCACCAGCTCGGCGAAGTCGAACGGTTTCGGCAGGTAGTCGTCGGCGCCCAACCGGAGGCCGTGCACGCGGTCGCGCACCGTGCCGGCGGCCGTCAGCATCAGGACCCGACTTTCCGAACGCCGCTCCGCCAGCCGGCGGCAGACCTCGTCGCCGGAGACGCCCGGCAGGTCCCGGTCGAGCACCACGACGTCGTACCGCGTCACCACCAGCCGGTCCAGCGCGTCGTTTCCGTCGAGGACGACGTCGACCGCCATGCCCTCCCGACGCAGTCCGGTGCCGATCGTCCGGCCCAGGATCTCGTGGTCTTCCACGACCAGGACTCTCACCGGGCCAGCGTGGCAGGTGCGGGGTGACAGGACGGTCACAACCGCTGTGACCGTCCTGTCACCCGCCGCCCCGTACAACGTCGTTCACAAGGTCAGCCACCGAAGGAGATGGGCCGTTCCATGAACGACGAGCGGATACGCGGCGAAGCTCCGGGCCGGGTCCAGGGCGCCCCGACCCGGGACGGGCAAAGCGCCGGCGGGAGTGCCGTGCTGCGGGCGGACGGGCTCGGCAAGCGGTACGGGCGGCGCTGGGCCCTGTCGGACTGCACCCTGACCATCCCGGCCGGGCACGTGGTCGGGTTGGTCGGACCGAACGGGGCCGGCAAGACGACCCTCCTGCAGCTGGCCGTCGGGCTGGTGGCGCCGACGGCCGGCACCGTGACGGTCCTGGGCGGACGGCCCGCGGAAGGGCCGGCGCAGCTGGCCCGGGTCGGATTCGTCGCCCAGGACACCCCGACGTACGCGGGGCTCTCGATCGCTGATCATCTTCGGTTCGGCGCCCGGCTCAACCACCGCTGGGACGGCGACGCGGCCCGGCGGCGGATCGAACAGCTCGGCCTCGACCCCCGCCAGCGGGCCGGGAAACTCTCCGGTGGCCAGCGGGCCCAGCTCGCCCTCACCCTGGCCGTCGCCAAGCGGCCGGAGCTGCTGATCCTCGACGAGCCGGTCGCCAGCCTCGATCCGCTGGCCCGCCGGGAGTTCCTCGCGAACCTGCTGGAGGTGGCGGCCGACCAGCGGGTCAGCGTGGTGCTCTCGTCGCATCTGGTCGCCGATCTGGACCGGGTCTGTGACTACGTGGTGGTCCTGGCCACCTCGCGCGTACAGGTCGCCGGGACCATCGAGACCCTGCTGGCCACCCACTTCCGCCTGACCGGAACCGGCCGCGGCGAGCCGCCGGCCGACCAGCAGATCATCGAGGCCCACCGCACCGCCCGGACGAGCACGTTCGTCGTGCGCGCCGACGCCGCCCCCGGAGATCCCGCCTGGACCGTGGAGCCGGTGACCCTCGAGGAGGTCGTGCTGGCGTACATGAAGCAGGCCCACGGCGCCGGCGACGAGCGGGCGGCCCGGGCGGAGGCCCGGGCCTGATCTGGTTCGCCGGGCGCCAGTTCCGGACCCCGGGGATCGTGGCCGGCGCCGCTCTCGCGATCGTCGCGGTGGCGCTGGCCTTCACCGGCCCGCATCTGGTCCACCTCTACGACACGACCGTCGCCCCCTGCGCGACCAACGGCGACTGCCCGACGGCCACGGCCGCGTTCCTGCGGACCGACCGGACCCTGCGCACGTGGCTCGGCATTCTGGTTCTGGTCCTGCCCGGCATCATCGGGGTCTTCTGGGGCGCACCACTGGTCGCCCGCGAGCTCGAGGACGGCACCTACCGGTTGGCCTGGACGCAGAGCGTCACCCGGACCCGCTGGCTGGCCGTCAAACTGGGCGTTGTCGGCGCGGCCAGCGTGGCCGTTACCGGGCTGCTCAGCCTGGCGGTCACCTGGTGGGCCAGCCCGCTCGACCACGCCGCCGCGAACCGGTTCGGGACCTTCGGGCAGCGCGACCTCGTCCCGCTCGCCTACGCCTTGTTCGCCTTCATGCTGGGCGTGACGATCGGGGCGCTGCTGCGCCGGACCCTGCCGGCGATGGCCATCACCCTGGTCGCCTTCGTCGCCGTCCGGCTGTTCGCGACGTCCTGGCTACGCCCGCGGCTGCTCGCTCCGACCCAGCTGACCCACGCGCTGGACCCGAACCGCACCGGCCTCGGGTCGTCGGTCTCGGGGCTGTCCGGTCTCTTGCGCGGACACCTGCCGGCCGCGAACCTGCAGCCCGAGCCACCGGACATCCCGGGCGCCTGGATCTACTCGACCCGGATCGTCGACGGCCGGGGCCACGCCCTCACCAGTCAGGTCGTAAAGGCCGACTGCCCGGCCCTGGCCGAGCTGAACGGACCGCACCCATCCGGATCCCGGGTCGCGGGGCCGGTTCCCGAGGAGGCCCGGCAGGGGCTCGCGAACTGCGTCACCAAGGTCGGCGCGACCTATCACGAGCTGGTGACCTACCAGCCGGCCAGCCGGTACTGGACGTTCCAGTGGTACGAGACGGCAATCTTCCTTGCCGCCGCGCTGATCCTGGCCGGCGCCGGTCTCTGGGTCGTCCGCCGCCGCCTCCCCTGAGCCGCTAGACGGCGGTCGGCGGCGGGCCGGTGATCGTCAGCAGGCGACGCAGGGCCGGCCGGTCGCCCTCGACGACGATCCGGCCGTCGGAAACGAAGGCATCGAACGCCCCCGGGTCGGCGAGCAGGGCGTTGAGAGTCGTCGGGTCGGTACGCAGGGAGGCGTCCGGCGCGGCCGGCTCCCCCGGCCCGATGTCGACCTGACCGGCCGCCGACCGGACCGTCCACACCCGCTCGTCGAGCTCGAGCCGGTGGACGGCCGGCGGCGCGGTCGGGTCGGGGCGCGCGGAACCCCGCAGGAACAGCAGAACCGAGACGGCGCTCAGCGTCGGCTCGGGCGCCAGCGGGACGCGCAGCCCCCAGCCACCGAGGGCCAGTACGACCGGTTCCAACTCACGGCCCCACGCGGTCAGCTCGTACACCCAGGAGCTGGCCGGGGCCGGAAGCTTACGGCGGGCGACGACCCCGTGGCCGTCCAGCTCGCGGAGCCGGTCGGCGACCAGGTTTGAACTGGCCTTCGGCAGCGCCCGGCGCAGGTCGGAGAACCGCTGGGGCCCGAGGAGCAGCTCCCGCACCAGCAGCAGCGCCCACCGTTCGCCGACGACGTCCAGGGCGCGCGCGATCCCACAGGCTTCCCCGTAGCTCCGGCTGGTCGGCACGATCACTCCCCTCTT
>JAMFSN010000210.1 GCA_026225295.1 Frankia alni | reverse complement strand
TTGCCGTCGACCCACTCCATCGTCCCGCCCTCGTGGCAGGCGGCCCGCTTGGTGACCAGGTTGTAGACGTTGTTCGACCAGTTCTGAATGGTCGTGTACCGGCAGCGGGCGTTCTTCTTGACCACGATCTCGACGACCGCCGAGTGCAGCGAGTCCGAGGAGTAGATCGGCGCCGTACAACCCTCGACGTAGTGCACGTAGGCACCCTCGTCGACGATGATCAGCGTGCGCTCGAACTGGCCCATGTTCTCGGTGTTGATCCGGAAGTAGGCCTGCAGCGGGATGTCGACGTGCACGCCCGGCGGGACGTAGATGAACGAGCCACCCGACCAGACGGCCGTGTTGAGCGCGGCGAACTTGTTGTCGCCGACCGGGATGACGGAGCCGAAGTACTCCTGGAACATCTCCGGGTGCTCACGCAGGGCGGTGTCGGTGTCGAGGAAGATGACACCCTGCTCCTCAAGATCCTCACGGATCTTGTGGTAGACGACCTCCGACTCGTACTGGGCCGCCACCCCGGAGATCAGGCGCTGCTTCTCCGCCTCGGGGATGCCCAGCTTGTCGTAGGTGTTGCGGATGTCGACCGGCAGGTCCTCCCAGGACTCGGCCTGCTTCTCCGTCGACCGCACGAAGTACTTGATGTTGTCGAAGTCGATCCCCGACAGGTCGGAACCCCAGGTCGGCATCGGCTTGCGGCCGAACAGCTTCAGGCCGCGCAGCCGCAGCGCGATCATCCAGTCGGGCTCGCTCTTCTTGGCCGAGATGTTGCGGACGACCGCCTCGGACAGACCGCGCTGCACGTCGTCGGCGTAGGCGTCGGTGTCTGACCAGCCGAACTTGTAGGCACCGAGCTCATCGAGGCCGCCGGGGCCGACCGGGCCGGGGCTGTCGGTGAGGCCGGTCTGAGCGGACGTCGGGGTGGCCGACGTCTGGGCTGAAGTCGTCATTCGGAACGCACCTTCGGTGAGGTGGGGCTGTGTGTACCGGTCGCGAGACTGAGCGGGGCGGAGCCCGGCCCGATGAACGGGCCGGCCGCGATCGGAATGTGGGTCGTACAGACGCCGTCGCCGTGCGCGATGGTCGCGAGCCGCTGGACGTGGGAGTCCAGGACCCGGGCGAGCGCGGCGGTTTCCGCGTCGCACAGGATCGGGAACCGCTCGGCCACGTGGGCGACCGGGCAGTGGTGCTGACAGATCTGGATGCCCGAGGGCACCCGCGACACGCTCGCCGCGTAGCCGGCGGCGGTCATGCCGGTCGCGACGGCCTCGGGCCGGCCGTCCTCGTCGGCGCCCTCGGCGACCTCGCGGATGTGGCGTTCGAGGTCGGCGGCGCGGGCCGCGGCGAACGACAGCAGCGCCGCGTCGCCGCCGACCTCGCCCAGCTGACGCAGGGCGCTGGCCGCGAGTTCCTCGTAGGCGACCGGACCGGCGGCGGCGTGACCCGCGTCGGTCAGCGCGTAGACCTTCGCCGGCCGACCCCGGCCCCGGCGGCCGGGCCGGGCGTGCGCGGCCCGCGGGGTGATGGTGCCCGCCGCGAGCATGGCGTCGAGATGCCGGCGGATCGCCGCCGGTGAAAGCCCGAGGCGGGCCCCCAGGCCGGCGGCCGTCGACGGGCCGTCGGTCAGCAGCGAGCGCGCGACCCGGTCCCGGGTGCGGCCGTCGGCCGCTCCCGGGGTCGGAGGCTCCGTCACTGTTTTCACAACACCAGTGTGCCCTATTTCCCGGGGCAGGTCGAACACCGGGTGACCAGGGCCACCCGCGGTGGCGGGGCTGTCCGCAGGTGTCATCGCCCCGGCGTCTCATAGCGGGCGCTGACTCGGCCAAACCGCCACCAGCCGACCAGGTTTCCGGATCGGCGTCCGGTGGGATGTGACGACTGCAACACTGCGGAGCGGAGCTGGTCGATCGGTGTGGGGCGGCGGTGGTACGGGTGGTAAGCGCCCCGCACATCTTCGGGGCGGTGCTGGTCGCGGGAGCGACGCTGGGGGGCGTCGCCACGCTGGTCGGCTGCGGCGGTCCCCCGGCCGGCAACGGCGCCGAAAAAGCCGGGCCGGCGGCCGTCACCCGGGAATCGATCGCCGCCTTGCGCGGGGTCCGGACGGTCCACCTGGTCGGTGGTCCCACCGAGGCCAGCGGCTCAGCGGGGTCGGCCGGTACCAGCGCGGTCTCCACCCGCCCGGGCGGCTACGACCTGCGGATGTCCCGCACGGCCAGCGTCGGCACGATTGCCGAGTTCGGGCGCCCGGTCTCGATCGTCATCACAGCGGCCGGGGTGTTCCTGCACGGCGACCGGACCTTCACGACCGCCGTCACGAACACCCGGACCGCCGCGGTCATCGGCACCCGGTGGATCCGCGTTCCGACCGGCCAGGCCGCCCAGTTCGCGCCGTTCACCCTGGCCGGCGTGACGTCCCACGCCAACTTCGACGGGCTGGCCGGCGCGACCGTCGCCCGGATCCGCCTCGACGGGCAGCCGACTGTCATGGTCAGCGGAACGGACGGCTCGCGGCTGTACGTGGCCGGGACCGGACCGCCCTACCCCCTGCGATCGGTGACCGCCGGGGGGAAGGTCACCAGCGTGTTCAGCGACTTCAACCAACCGCTCAGCGTAACCACGCCGGCCGGCGCCTACGATCTTGGAACCGGGCGCTGACCCACCCGGCGGGACCACCGAGCGTGACCGCCGGCACCGGGCCCGGACCGCCACCCGGGGTGCACGCATGTGCATCTGGGCGGTCTTTCTTGAGCGATCGGCTGCCGCGAGATCGAAGTCCTGACAGGCTATTACCCGGGACGAGCGCGTCCCGTTCGCCGTGACCCCGGACGGAGAGCGTGACCGATTCCGATTACGCAGAGGAACTCGGTCGCCGCCTCCGCGCCGCCCGTCACCACCGGGGGATGTCCCTCGTCGAGGTTCAGATCCGTTCCGCCGGTCGGTGGACCCCCGGAACCCTGGGCGCCTACGAGCGGGGCAATCGCTCGTTGCGGGTCCAGCGGCTCGCCGAGCTGGCCGAGCTGTACGAGATCCCGGCCACCCTGCTGCTACCCAAGCGGGCCGACCTGGGCAGCGGCGAAGGTCTCCCGACGGTCGTGATCGACCTGGTCCGGCTGCGGCGCCTGCCGCCGACCCGGACCGGACCCCTGCGCCGCTGGCTGGCGATCGTGCAGGTGCTGCGCAACGACCATTCCCGGGACGTGCTGAAGCTGCGCCGGACCGATCTGCACGCGCTGTCCCGGCTGTACAGCACCGCTCCCCTGGCGTTGTACGAACGGTTCGAGGCGTGGGGCGCGCTCGCCGAGGCGGGTCCGGCGGCACCGGGCTCGCCCGGGTCGGGCGGCCTGACCGGTACGGGCCCGGCCCGCCCGGGGCGCCCGGTCCGGCCCCCGACGGCGTCCCGGCCGGCGGCGCAGCGGCCCGTGGTCCCGCCCACCGGGCGCTGAGCGGTCCGCTCCTGCCGGTGTGGGGCTGACCGACCGCTGACCCGACCGGCGGCCGACCACGGGGTGGCTGGCGGCGCCCGGGGAGGTTCCCGGCCGGTCCCGGTTCCGTAGGATCGGTGACGTGGCAGAGGTCCTGGCGGTCGAGATCGAAGGGCTCGTCAAGACCTACCGGCGACGGTCGGCCCCCCCGGTGACGGCCGTGGGCGGGCTGTCCTTCCAGGTGCCGACCGGTTCGGTGACCGCCCTGCTGGGGCCCAACGGCGCCGGCAAGACCACGACGGTCGAGATCTGCGAGGGATTCCGCCGGGCCGATTCGGGCGTGGTCCGGGTCCTCGGGCTCGACCCAGCCCGGTGCGGGACCGCGCTGCATCCCCGGGTCGGGGTCATGCTCCAGGCCGGCGGGGTGTACCCGGGCGCCCGGGCCGGCGAGATGCTGCGGCTGGTCGCCGCCCATCACCGCGACCCCCTCGATCCGGACGCGCTGCTCGGTCGCCTCGGGCTCGTGGACGCGGCCCGGACCGTCTACCGCCGGTTGTCCGGCGGCCAGCGCCAGCGGCTCGCGCTGGCCATCGCCGTCATCGGCCGGCCCGACCTGGTGTTCCTGGACGAGCCCACGGCCGGCCTGGACGTCCAGGCCCGGCGGGCGACCTGGGAACTGATCGAGGAGCTGCGCACCAGCGGCGTGACCGTGCTGCTGACGACGCACGCGATGGACGAAGCCGAACGCCTGTCCGATCAGGTGGTGATCGTCGATCACGGCCGGGTGGTGGCGGCCGGTTCGCCGGCCGAACTGACCCACGGCGGCGCCGAGGGCCAGCTGCGGTTCCGCGCGCCCGGCGGCCTCGATGTCGACCGCCTCCTGCTCGCACTCCCGGACGGGACGGTGGCCCGGGAAATGCCGCTCGGGCACTACCTCATCGCCGGCGAGGTCGACCCGCAGCTGCTGGCCGCGGTGACCGCCTGGTGCGCCAGCAACGGGGTGATGGCGCAGGACCTGCGGGTCGAGCAGCGCAGCCTCGAGGACGTGTTCGTCGAACTGACCGGCTCGGAGCTCCGCCCGTGACCGCCGGCGCCGCGGTCCCTCTCGCCGCCCTGGATCTGCGACCGGCGCCGGGGGCCGCGCCGCCGGGGCGGATGCTGCTCGCCCAGACGGCGACGGAGATCCGGCTCACGCTGCGCCGGGGCGAGTCGGTCCTGCTGACGCTGATCATCCCGCTGGCGCTGCTGTTCTTCTTCGACGGGGTCGGGGCCCTGCCGGCCGACGCCGGCCGCCCGATCGACTTCCTGGTGCCGGGCCTGCTCGCCCTGGCGATCATGTCGACGGCCTTCACCGGCCAGGCGATCGCGACCGGGTTCGAACGGTCCTACGGCGTTCTCAAGCTGCTCGGAGCCTCGCCGTTGCCCCGCTGGGTGCTGCTGGCCGGCAAGACCCTGGCCGTCCTGGCCGTCGAGGTCCTCCAGGTCCTGCTGCTGCTGATCGCGGGTGGGCTGCTCGGCTGGCACCCGCACGGCTCCTTCGGATGGGTCGTCCTGCTGCTGGTCCTGGGTACGGTCGCGTTCAGCGGGCTGGGGCTGCTCATGGCCGGAACCCTGCGGGCCGAGGCGACGTTGGCCGCGGCCAACGGGGTCTATCTCGTGCTGCTGATGCTGGGGGGCATCGTCTTCCCGCTGAGCAACCTGCCCGGGTGGGCCGAGGCGATCGCGAAGGTCCTGCCGACCGCCGCCCTGGCCGGGGGGCTGCGCTCGGTCCTGCGGGACGGTTCCGGGGTACCGGCCGCCGATCTCGGCATTCTGGCCGCCTGGGCCGTGGTGTCGCTGACCCTCGCGGCGCGCACATTTCGGTGGGAGTAAGCACATTCCGGCGTAATCGGAAAGCCCACCCCCGCGCTGCCCTGCTTACCTTCCCTCCGGGGACGGAACAATCCGCACAGCGACCAGGTGGGCCCGCGTCCCCGACGACGGGGCGGCGGTCCCGGTAGGCCGGGTAAGGGCCCGGTCGGGACCGCCCGGCGTCGGTACCGGTTGCGGAACGTGCCGGTTTGATCGCAAGGAGGGGACTCATGCCCCTTGCGTCAGGCCGGCCCTCTCAGCCTATAATCGAACATGTGTTCGATTCCTTCTCCCGTGATCGGGCCACTCGTGCCTTCTGACATCCGACGGGGCGGCACCGGCGGCGCCGAACGCCGCGCCTGGATTGCGGTTCGTCGTCATCTCATCGCCAATCGCCATGATCTCACCCGTCTCGCCGCCCGTCTGTACCCTTCCGTGCCGGCTGTCGCGGGGACCCGCTTACTGGCCCGCCCGGGTTGGATTCCGAACCGACCGCGGCCGCTCGACGACGTCGCGCTGATCTGGGAGCCCGATCCGCTCCCCCCGGTGATCGACGGAACCGGTCCGGCGTCGTTGCCGTTGCGGCCCCGCACCGCGACGGGCGGCCGCTTCGCCTCGTACGCCGAGGTGCTCGGCGCGCTCGACCGGCCGACCACCTTCGACAACCGGACCTGCTACCGGTTGCTCGACGTAATGCCGGGGGTCGGCGTCGCGCCCCGGATGGTTTTCGGGGCCGGTCACTACTTCGACGGGATCAATACCGGTGAGGCGCTCGCCCACGAGTTCGCGGCGGCGACCATGCCGGCCCCGTTCTCGGGTGGGGGGGACGGGCCGGCAACCGAGCCGACCCTGCCACCGATGCGGGCCCTGGAGCTGCGCCGGCGCATCGGTGATCCCGGCGACGCCGGTCGGCGGGCGATGCTGCCGGCGGTCAGCGTCCTGACCATCCGCCACGACCGGCGCACCGGCGATGCCCGCATGCTGCTGCACTGGCGGGACCCGGCCCGGGTGGCCGCCAACAACGGCTTGTTCCAGGTGGCGCCGGTGGGCGTTTTCCAGCCGTCGGCGGAGGGCCGGTGGAATCTGCTGAGCGACTTCGACCTCGAACGGTCGGTCGTCCGCGAGATGAGCGAGGAGCTGCTGGGCGGGCCCGAAGATCATGGGACGACCCGCGCCGCGCTCGACTACGACACCTGGCCGTTCTACCGCGGGTGGCGAGCGGCCCGGGCCGAGGACGGGCTGACCCTGTCCTGGCTCGGCCTCGGGATCGACCCGCTGACCCTGTCGACCGACCTCCTGGCCGTCGCGGTGTTCGATGCCGAGGTGTTCGACCGGATGTTCGCCGGCCTCGTGCATCACAACAACGAGGGCGAGGTCGTCGGGGTGGCGTTCACGGCGGCGAACGTGTTGCGGTACTCGACGGTCGAGCCGATGCAACCGGCCGGCGCGGCGCTGCTCCGGCTGGCCTGGAAGCACCGCGGCGAGCTGCTCGGCTACAGCAGCGCCTGACGCCGCCGTCTCTCCCCTTCGGGCGCCCCGACCCAGTCACTCCCCCCCGTCCGTCAGCACCAACGCAGGCCCAGACCTGCGCCGACACCGACCCTCGCGAGCCAGCACCAGCGGAAGCCGGCGTGGCGACGGGCCGGGCAAGCGTCCGTGTCAGCGCATCACCTGAAGCACGCTGAGGTCGACGGTTCGGAAGTCGCCGCGGAGGCCGGCGCCGGGGTCCCGCGGCGGCCGGACGGCCCGCGCGCCGCTGCGGCGCGGGGATCTCCTACGACGTGTCGTAGGTGACCGACCATCGGTGGGGCGAGGGCCGTACGATGCGGGAGATGAGCTTCCCGCGGCGGCTTCCGACGGTGGGTCTCGCGGCCTTCCGCCGCCTGACGTTCACCGCCGTGGTCCTGCTGGGCCTGATCGTCGTCACCGGCGGCGCGGTCCGGCTCACCGGGTCGGGTCTGGGCTGTCCGACCTGGCCGCAGTGTGGCGACGGATCGTTCGTGACGCGCACGCAATACGCCGGGCACGGCTGGGTCGAATTCGGGAACCGTCTGATCACCATCGCGGTCGGCCTGGTGATGCTGGTGCTCCCGCTGGTCGCCGCGCGGCTGCGGGACCGTCGCCGCGACCTGCTCCGGCTCTCGTTCGGGCTGTGGGTCGGGTTCGTCGGGCAGGTCGTGCTCGGTGGCCTGACCGTCCTGTTCAAGCTCAACCCGGCCCTGGTCGCCGCGCACTTCCTGCTGTCGATGGTCCTGCTGCTGAACGTGGTCGTCCTCGATCGCCGGGCCCGCCAGGGTCGGGGCCCCGTCCGCCGACCGGCCCGGCCCGAGCTGTTCTGGCTCAGCCGACTGCTGGCCACGGTCGCGGCGGCCACCCTGGTGTTCGGCACCGTGGTGACGGGCAGCGGACCACACAGTGGGGACGGCCGGGCGGCCCGCCGCTTCGGGTTCGACGTCCGGGCCGTCGCCCAGCTGCACGCCGACGTGGCGATGGTGCTGATCGGCCTGGTGGCCGCGACCGTGCTCGCGGTCCGCCTGGCCGACGCGGGAGCCGAAGCCCGCCGGACGGCCGTCGCCCTGCTCGCCGCGGTCGCCGCCCAGTGCGGGATCGGCTTCGCCCAGTACTTCTCGGGAATTCCGGTCGGGCTCGTCGAGCTCCACATCGCCGGCGCGACGCTGTTGTGGATTATCACGATCCGGCTCGCCCTGGCCGTCATGGAACGCCCCCCGGCCGAGGATGAGCCCGCCCCCGGCGGTGGGCCCGACGCCCGCGGGACAGCCGGTCCCGACCACGGACGGTCCGCCGGCGACGGACGCGCCGTCGGCGATGGGCGGTCCGGACCGGACGGAGCCGCCGACCTCCCCGCGGCCCGGCCCGGGACGCCGGTTTCGGCCTGACCGCCGGTCCCAGCGTCACCGGACCGGCTGGTAAGTGACGAAGTCACGCAGACGCCCACCCCAGCGGTGACATCGGCGTTATCGTCCAGACCCGGTGAACAAACCGGGGGGCGAAGCACGGGCATGAACGGCGACGACTGGACCTCCGTGCTATCCGACGGCGGCGCGCCCAGCACGGCCGTCGGCGCGGATGCGGGCGGCGGGTACGACGACGAGCCCTACGAGCACCCGAATGACTGGCCGCCGTACGACCCGGCCCCGATCACCGAACCGATCGTTCCGGCCACTCCGACCGCCTCAACCGCACCGGCCGGATCAGCCACTCCGGCCGTCCCGGACCGCCTGGCCGGACTGCGGGCCCGGATGGCGACGTACGACTCCGGTCGGCGCAGCGCGGCCATCGCCGGCGTCGTCCTGGCCCTGCTCGGCGCGGCGATCGGGGACGCGGTGGCCATCGAGCTGACCGCCGGAAACAGCCGGAGCAGCCACACCGGCGCAACCGCCGACCTCATCGCGGCCCTGACCGCCGCGCCGACCGTCCCGCCGGCGGCGACCGGCGCGGCCGGCAGCGGCTCCCCCGCCCCTACGACCAGCGCCGGTCCGACCGGCCGCCCCCGGCGAGCCCCGTCCGCGCCGGCCCGTCGGTCGGTCGTCGCCGTGCGCCCGGCCCCGGGGGCCGGCGGGCGGGGCGGACCGGCCGCCGCTCCGCCGGCACCGCACCTGGCCGCCGCCATGAGCAGCAGCCCGAACAGCGCCCGCTACACCTTCACGGTCCGCAACACCGGCACGGCACCGCTGCGGATCACGGCGATCACCCTGACCCGGGGCCGGGATGTGTCATCGGTCAACGTCGTGAGCGACGGGGCCGCGGGCTGCCGCGGCGCCACGATCGCGCCCGGCTCGTCGTGCGGATGGCAGTCGATCATCCTGCCGCCGGTGGTGAACCCGTTCCGCGGCCGGGCGGATCTGCTGTCCGGCGCCTGGTGTTACGAGACGATCCGCTCGACCGCGCCGGGCGGCGCCGCCGAACTGGGCTTCGACGTCGGCGTCTTCTGAGCCCCGCGGCGGCGCGGACCGGTCAGCTGAACGGGGTGATCGCGACCGCGGCGAACAGCAGGGTCAGGTAGGTGATCGACAGGTGGAACACGCGCATGGCGTGCGCTTCCCGGCCCTGGCGGACCCGCCGGACGAGCAGATGCGACTCGAACAGGAACCAGCCGCCCAGCACCCCGGCCGCCGCCGAGTAGGGCCAGCCCGCGTGGGCCAGCGGCCCGACGGCCAGCGACACCGCCACCCTCGCGTAGGAGTAGGCCAGCATCCGCCGCACGACCACCAGCGGCGTGGCCACGACCGGCAGCATCGGCACCCCGGCGGCGGCGTAGTCGTCCTTGAACCGCATGGCCAGGGCCCAGAAGTGCGGCGGGGTCCACAGGAACACCACGCCGAACAGGGCGACCGCCGGCCAGCCGACCGTGCCGGTCACGGCCGACCAGCCGATCAGCACCGGGAAGCAGCCGGCCGCGCCGCCGATCACGATGTTGGACGGCGTGCGGCGCTTGAGGCCCAGCGTGTAGACGAAGACGTAGAACAGGATCGCGCCGTCGGCCAGCAGCGCCGACGGCCAGTTCACGACGAAGCCGAACAGGGCCGTGGCGACGATGCCGAGCACGATTCCGAAGCGCAGCGCCTCAACCGGTTGCACCTCGGCCCGGACCAGCGGCCGGCGGGCGGTCCGGTCCATCAGCTCGTCGATGTCCCGGTCGACGTAGCAGTTGATCGTGTTGGCGCTGCCGGCCGCCAGGGTGCCGCCCACGAGGGTCGCGACGATGAGCCACCCGGACGGCAGGCCGCCCTTGGCCAGCAACATCACCGGGACCGTGGTGACCAGCAGCAGTTCGATGATGCGGGGCTTGGTCAGGGCGATATAGGACCGCACGAGCGGGACCAACGGCCGGCGGCCGCCGTTCCGACCGGCCGGGCCGTCCGTCACCCCCGTCACCCGAACGACCGGCGCCGTGGGTACCGCGGTGGGCTCCGCGACCAGCGGCCCGGAATCGGCCCCGGGTGCGATCACGAGTTCCGGGATCGCCGTCGATGACACGTCAGCGGACAGGACGACCTCGCGATCGGCAGGGGGCCACGAGGGCCCCGGGCCCGGGACGGCGGGGCGGACGGCAACCCGCTCCGCGCTGGGGGTGTTCTACGACGTGTCGGAGTCTAGCCGCCCCGCCCGGGAGCCGCGCGCGCACCGGGGCCGGCCCGTTTCCGGTGCCGGTTGGCACCCCGAAGTTCTCCGGGGTGTTCCCCGGCCGTCATCCGGCTTGGGACACTGGGATGACACCGGCCGTACCGGGTAGCCCGTAGGTGTCTCCCGTAAGGGTCACAGTCGGTCCAGAACGGACCAACCGCCCACCCACCGACACCGGGGACAGCGGACCGCCCGGCTGGCCGCCGACGCCGTCGGCGACCACCACCGCACGAGAGGGGCACCACCCGTGACCGACCCCCTGGCAGAGCTGTCCGAGGCGGGCGTGGCGGTCTGGCTGGACGACATCAGCCGCGACCGCCTGACCACCGGCAACCTCGCCGCCCTGGCCCACGACCAGCACGTCGTCGGCGTGACCAGCAACCCGACGATCTTCCAGAAGGCGATCGTCGGCAGCGAGGCCTACGACGAGCAGCTGCGCGACCTCGCGGTCCGGGGCGTGGACGTGGGCGAGGCCGTCCGCTCCATCACCGCGGCCGACGTCCGCGGCGCCTGCGACGTCCTGCGGCCCGCCTTCGACGCGAGTGACGGCGTCGACGGCCGGGTCTCCCTCGAGGTCGACCCCCGCCTGGCCCACGAGACCGAGCGGACGGTCGCCGAAGCCCGGGCGCTGTGGTGGCTCGTCGACCGCCCCAACCTGTTCATCAAGATCCCGGCGACCCTCGAGGGGCTGCCGGCCATCACCGAGACACTGGCCGCCGGCATCAGCGTCAACGTCACCTTGATCTTCGGCCTGGACCGGTACGACGCCGTCATGGAGGCGTTCCTGACCGGTCTGGAGAAGGCCCGGGCGGCCGGCCGCGACCTGTCCCGACTGACCTCGGTGGCCTCGTTCTTCGTCAGCCGGGTGGACAGCGAGGTCGACAAGCGCCTGGAGAAGGTCGGCTCGGCGGAGGCCCGGGCGCTCAAGGGCAAGGCCGCCGTGGCCAACGCGCGGCTCGCCTACGAGCGGTTCGAGAAGGTCCTCGCGACCGACCGGTGGGCCGCGTTGGCCGCCGCCGGCGCCAAGGCCCAGCGGCCGCTGTGGGCGTCGACGTCCACCAAGGACCCGTCACTGCCCGACACGATCTACGTTGCCGACCTGATCGCCCCGGGCACCGTCAACACGATGCCGGAAGCCACGATCCACGCATTCGCCGACCACGGGGTGGTCGCGGGCGACACCATCCGGCCCCACTACGCGGACGCCCACGCCGTGATCGACGGACTGAACGCGGTCGGCGTCTCCTACGACGACGTCATCGCCACGCTGGAGACCGAGGGCGTGGAGAAGTTCGAAGACTCCTGGAACCAGCTGCTGGACGCCGTGCGCTCCCAACTCGCGGACAAGGGCGGCGACCAGGCGGCCACCGGCGGCGGGGAATAGGTCCGCCGGGCGCGGGCCGGACCCGGTCGCGACCGGGTTTCGCGGGGGGCCGCGCGCGGCCCCGTCGGGTCCTGACGAGAATGACGGGGCAGCGCTACACACTCGTCCGGCCGGCGGCGCGCGCTCCCGGCGCGCCCGGACGGCACCAAGCCGCCGTAAGCACAGAACCGCCGTAAGCACAGAACCGCCGTAAGCACAAAGCCGCCGTAGGCACAGAACCGTCGTAGGCACAGAGGGGACCAGGTGGCGAGAACGGTGAGCACCAACCCGTTGCGCGATCCGCGCGACCGCAGGCTTCCGCGCCTGCCCGAGCCGTGCGCGCTCGTCGTGTTCGGCGTGACCGGGGACCTGGCGAAAAAGAAGCTGATCCCGGCCGTCTACGACCTGGCCAACCGGGGCCTGCTGCCGCCCGGTTTCGTCCTGCTCGGCTTCGCCCGTCGGGACTGGGAGGATCAGGACTTCGCCGACCTGGCCCGCGAGGCCGCCAAGGAAGGCTCCCGGACGCCGTTCCGGGACGAGGTGTGGGACCGGCTGGCCGGTTCCCTGAAGTTCCTGTCCGGCGCGTTCGACGACGACGACGCGTTCGACCGGCTCGCCCAGGAACTGCGGGACCTGGAGGCCAGCCACGGGATCCAGGGCAACGCGGCGTTCTACCTGTCGATCCCGCCGCCGGCCTTCCCGACCGTGCTCAAACAGATGGAGCGCACCCAGATGGCCTCCAACGAGGCGGCCGGCGGCTGGCGCCGGGTCGTCGTCGAGAAGCCGTTCGGGCACGATCTGGAGTCCGCCCGGGAACTCAACTCGCTGGTCGACGACGTCTTCTCGCCCGGCGATGTGTTCCGCATCGACCACTACCTGGGCAAGGAGACGGTCCAGAACCTGCTCGCCCTGCGGTTCGCCAACACGCTGTTCGAGCCGATCTGGGGCTCCCACTTCGTCGATTCGGTGCAGATCACGATGGCCGAGGACGTCGGCATCGGCAGTCGGGCCGGCTTCTACGACGAGACCGGCGCGGCCCGCGACGTCCTGCAGAACCATCTGCTCCAGCTGCTCGCCCTCACCGCGATGGAGGAGCCGGTCAGCTTCAACGCGGACGCCATCCGGACCGAGAAGCTCAAGGCCCTGCGGGCCATCTCGCTGCCCGAGGACCTGGCCCGCTACGCCGTCCGGGGCCAGTACGAACAGGGCTGGCTGGCCGGCCAGCGGGTCAAGGGCTATCTCGACGAGGCCAACATCCCGGCCGACTCGAGCACCGAGACCTACGCCGGCGTCCGGCTCGGGATCGAGACCCGCCGGTGGGCCGGCGTCCCGTTCTACCTGCGGACCGGCAAACGGCTGCCGCGACGGGTGACCGAGATCGCGGTGTCGTTCAAGCGGGCCCCGCACCTGCCCTTCGACGTCACCGACACCACCGAGCTGGGGCACAACCAGCTCGTCATCCGGGTCCAGCCCGATGAAGGGGTGACGCTGCGCTTCGGCTCCAAGGTGCCCGGTTCGGCGATGGAGGTCCGCGACGTCGCGATGGACTTCCTGTACGGGGAGGCGTTCACCGAGGGCTCGCCGGAGGCCTACGAGCGGCTGATCCTCGACGTCCTCATCGGGGACGGGACGCTGTTCCCGAACAACGACGAGGTCGAGGCGTCCTGGCGGGTGATCGACCCGCTGGAGGCCTACTGGCGGGACACCAAGCCGCACCCGTACCGGGCCGGCGAATGGGGCCCGGCCGCCGCCGACGAGATGCTCGAGGCCGACGGCCGCCGCTGGCGGCGGCCATGATCGCCTTCGGGCCCACCGCCGCCCCCGCACCCGCCGCCGCCGCGCCCGCCGCCGCCGCGCCCGCCAGGAGGAGTCGCCGATGACCACGCTCTGGGACACCACCGGCTCGAACGTCGTCAAGGCGCTCGGCGCCGAGCGCCGGTCGGCCGGCGCCCTCGCCTTCGGACTCGCCCTGACCCTGGTCGTCGTGGTCGATGAGCAGCACGTCGCGGCGGCGGAGGCGGCCGCGACCACCGCCGCCGCCGCGCATCCGTGCCGGCTGCTGGTCGTCGTGCGCCGTCAGATCGACTCCCCCACCCCTCGACTGGACGCGGAGGTGTCGATCGGCGGGCGTCTCGGGCCCGGTGAGGCCGTCGTCATGCGGATGTACGGCCGGCTGGCTCTGCACGCGGAATCGGTCGTCCTGCCCCTGCTGGCCCCGGACGCCCCGGTGGTCACGTGGTGGCACGGTGAGCCCCCCGACCGGATCGCCTACGACCCCCTGGGCGTCTTCGCCGACCGCCGGGTCACCGACACCCTGGCGGCGCCCGATCCGGTGGCCGCCCTGCGGCAGCGCGCGGTCGACTACGTGCCCGGGGACGTGGATCTCGCCTGGACCCGGACCACCCCCTGGCGGACCCTGCTGGCCGCCGCCTACGACCAGGTCACGGAGCAGGCGACCGGCGGAACGGTCGTCTCGACCGCCGGTGACCCGAGCGCGCACCTGGTCGCGGGTTGGCTGGGCAGCCGGCTCGGCGTGCCGGTCCGGACCGAGGAACTGGCCCGCCGACGCAGTCTGTCGTCCATCCGGATCGACATCGGCGGCGACAAGATCAGCCTGGTGCGCAAGGATTCCCGGGCGGCCGAGCTGACCCTGCTGGGTGGGCCCGAGCGCCTGATGCCGCTGGCCGACCGCGACCTCGGAGACCTGCTGGCCGAGGAACTGCGGCGGCTCGACGTCGACGCCACCTATTCCGACGCGTTGTCGGCCTGGAGCGGGATCGCCGGCCTGTCCGCGCGGCCCACCCTGCGCGAACACGTGTGGCGCGACCCGATGGCGCCGGCCGGCACCAAGGGCTCGCCCGACAGCGCCCCGGCGTCGCCGGCCGCCGGTCACAGTTCCTCGACGGGATCGGTCGGCTGATGGGCGCGCCGGCTGAGATCCTGGTCCACCGGGACGCGACCGTGCTGGCCCGGACGGGGGCGGCGCGGCTCGTGGTGAGCCTGGCCGACGCCCAGGCCGCCCGGGGCAGCGCCTCGATCGTGCTGACCGGGGGCGGTATCGGCGGTGCGACCCTGCGGGCGGTGGCCGACTCGCCGGCGATCGACGCGGTCGACTGGAGCCGGGTCGACGTGTGGTGGGGCGACGAGCGGTTCGTCCCGCGCGACGATCCCGATCGCAACGAGGGCCAGGCCCGGGCGGCGCTGCTGGACCACGTGGACGTGGACGAGGCCCGGGTCTTCCCGATGGGCTGGCTGGGCGGTCCGGATTCGAGCCCCAAGGACGCCGCCGACCGCTACGCGGCGCTGCTGGCCGACCGGGCGACCCCGAATTCCGCCACCCCGGTGCCGGAATTCGACGTTCTGCTGCTCGGGCTCGGGCCCGACGGCCACATCGCTTCGCTGTTTCCGGGCGCCCCGGCGCTCGAGGAGAAGCGACCGGTGGTGGCCGTCCACAATTCACCCAAACCCCCGCCGACCCGCGTCTCCCTGACCTACCCGGCGATCGCGGCAGCCCGCGAGGTATGGGTGATCGCCGCCGGCGAGGAGAAGGCCGACGCGGTCAGCCAGGGGCTGGCCGCCGGTCCGCCGCAGGTTCCGGCGGCCGGCGTACGGGGCAGCCACCGCACCCTGTGGCTGCTCGACCGCGCGGCGGCCTCCCGCCGGCCGGCCCGCTGACCGGCGAGCCGGGCCGGGCCGGGCCCGGCCGGCATCCGGTCAGGCCAGGGCGCTGATCACCGAGAACACCGCCAGCGCGAGCAGAATCACGGCCGCCAGTTGCTGGACCCGCCGCAGCGGGACGACCCGCAGCAGCGCCCGGCCGAACGCGACGGCCAGCACCGCGACCGTGCACAAGGCGGCCAACGCCCCGATCCCGACCGTCACCGGTGCGTTGTAGCGGGCCGCCAGGGTGGCCGTCAGGATCTGGGTGAGATCACCGAACTCGGCGACCAGCACCAGCGTGAACGACGCGGCGACGATCCGCCAACCCTGACGATCGCCGGTGACGGCGGCGGCTTCCTGCTCGCCCTCGGCCATCGCCTCATCGGGATCCGACCGCAGCAGGAGCACCGCCCCGACCAGGAACAGCAGGCCGGTGACGAGCTCGACCGGCGTGCGGGGCAGCCGGGCGATCAGGCCGCCGGCGGTCACCGCCACCGTGACGTGCAGCAGGAAGGCCGTCGACACCCCGGCCAGCACCGGCGCCGGGCGGTACCGGGCCCCCAGAACCAGCGATGCGACCGCGGTCTTGTCCGGCAGCTCGCCGACGAAGATCACACCGAACACGGTCAGGCCGATGAGCAGCTGATGCATGGACGCCTCACACCTTTCGGGCCGACCGCCCGAACGAAGGCCGCGTCCTGGGAGCCGCCCTCGGCCGGGCGACGAAGGAACGGCCCCGCGAAGGACGGGACCGCGAACGCTGCCAAGCCGAAGGTCTCGCCCATCCGCGGGCGGTCACACCCCCGCGGACCCGGTGACCGGGCCACCCGCGTCAAGCGCGTGACCAGCATGTCGACCACCGGCGAAAGGACTACTCCCCTTCCCGGCCGACCCTACCCGACCAGCCCGATGAGGCGGCCACCGCAAGTGACATCGCTACTGCGCTCCCCAGCGCCGGCTGACCCGACCAACCGCACTGCCCGGCCCAGACAGGGGCCGGGTGTCATCGCCCGCCAGCGTCGGGGCCCCCGTAGACGGGACCGACCGCTTTCTCGCCGGCAACCGTCATCGTCCACGCACTTTGGATCTTCGTTGATACTGCCAGTTCCCGGCCCGGGCGTGGTCGACGGCCGTGCGTCAGTGTCCATGCGCTCTGTAGCCGCCGCTGACCAGACCAACCTGCGGCCCGCGCCGACCCGACCGGGCTACCCCCGCAAGTGACATCGTCACCGCACCGTCCAGCGCCAGCTGACTCCGCCACTCGCCGCTCCGGGTCCGAAGCGGCCGACCCCCGATTCTCAGCCGCGGCGAAGAGTCGCCTCGCCGGCCGACCACAGCGGACCGGACGGGTAGCTGTACCGCAGTGTGCCGTCGGGCCGCAGATCGATCTCCAGCGCGGACTCAGTGCACAGGCCGGCGTTGGTGACGAGCTTCTCCTCCAGATCGAGCCGGGCCCGGGTCGCCGCGAGCAACGTCAGCTGCGAGCGGCACTGGAGCGAGGGGTAGTCGCTGGTCCCGACGACGGTGTTCACCGCGCCCCGGCGCAGCACGACCGTGGCGTCATAGCTGGTGTCACCCTGGTGGACCGTGCCGCGCCAGGTACCCACGAAGGCCGCGACGACCGTCGCCCGGGTGCCCGGCCCGGTTGCCGCCCGACTCCGTTGCGCGGCCCCATCGGAAGACAGACCCCCGGTCGTCCCGTCGCTGGTCGTCCCGACCGCCGACGCCGGAGCAGCCGTGACGGCCTGGCCGACGGGGCCGGCCGGGCCGGCCGGGCCGCCGGCCGGGCCCGGCCCGTTGCCCGAGGACGGCCGCAGGAGCAGGACCGCAACCACCACAGCCGCCGCGGCCAGCACGGCGGCGGCGGCGAAACCGGCGGTCCGGGCCGGTGAACGGCCCGCGGCGGGCTGGTCGGCGGTCACCGCCGGGGCCCGGTCCGGCGGCCCGGGCGGGGGCGGAACCGAGCCACCGGAAACCCGGTCGCTGGCGACCCGGTCGCGCGAGACCCGGTCGCCCGAGTAGGGGCCGGGCGGCGTCCGGGGACCGTAACCGGCCCCGGCGACGACCGTCGGTCCGCCCGCCGAAGCGGTCGCCGCCCTTTGCAGCGGCGGCGGGGCCGACCCGGCGGCCACCGCCGCCAGCTGCATCTGTACGGCGCCCACCGAGGGCCGGTCCTCGGCCGGCTTGGCCAGCAACGCGGACAGGACGGGGCCGAGCGGCCCGGCCCGGACCGCGGCGTCCGGGTCCACGAACATGATCGCGCCGATGGTCGCGGCCGCCGAGTCCCGCAGGAACGGCGGGCGCCCCTCGACCGCGAAGTACAGCGTCCCACCCAGGGCGAACAGGTCGGTCGCGGGCGTCGCCGGGCGGCCGTCGAGCCGCTCGGGAGCCATGTACCGGGGCGTGCCGACGTAGCCGGTCCGGGTCAGCGTCGAGTCGGCCTCGTGGGTGGCGATGCCGAAGTCGGTCAGCAGCACCCGGCCGTCGTCGGCCAGCAGGATGTTCGACGGCTTCACGTCGCGGTGCCGGACCCCCAGCGCATGGGCGGCGGCCAACGCGTCCAGCACAGCCAGGCCGATGTGGGCCACCTCGGGCGCCGGCAGCGGCCCGCGGTCGCGGACAGCGTCGTGGAGCGACACCGACGCCACCAGCTCCATGACGATCCAGGGCAGACCGCCGTGCTCGACGGCGTCGTGCACCGTCACCACGTGCGGATTCGACCGCAGTCGGGCCGCGCTGCGGGCTTCCCGCATCGCCCGGGTGATCCGGTCGGTCCGGTCACCCTCGGTCAGGTCATCCCCGAGGGTGACCTCCTTGAGCGCCACCTCGACGCCCAACAGTTCGTCCTGGGCCCGCCACACAGCCCCCATGCCGCCGGCGCCGATCGGCGCGACCAGCCGATAGCGCCCAGCGACGACCCGCGACGCCTCGCTCACCCTCTGCCCATCAGCCGCAGTGCCCCGACCGTTCGCGGTGCCCGTCAGTTCGCGGTGCCCCGCAGCTTCGCGAGCGCCTCGGCGAGGATGGCCTCGCCGTCCTTCTCGTTCCGCCGCTCCCGGACGTAGGCCAGGTGGGTCTTGTACGGCTCGGTCTTGGGCGGAGCCGGGGTGTTCTCCCGGTCCTGACCGGCCGGGAAGCCGCACCGCGGGCAGTCCCAGGTCTCCGGAATTGCCGCCTCCTCCGCGAACGACGGCCTGGTCTCGTGCTTGTTCGCACACCAGAACGAGACCCGGACCCGGGGCGCTGACTCACCGCGCTCCGTCTCCCCCATCGGTCCCGCTCCGACCCGGCTACCCCGAATGGCGTTGCCACCTGCCACGGCCTGCGTGCTCCTTCATCTCGCCCACCACACCTGGATGCTGGTGAACTCGGTTGACGTGCTGACTGTTCGATTGTCAGCCCCCCGACCCGGTGGACCCGGTGGGCCCGTGGACCCGGGGGCCAGACCCGACCGGCGCCCCCCGACGCCGTCAAACCTTCCCGGGAGTGTAATCCGGGGCACAAACGGCCGGACCGGCGCACCTCCCGGGAGCCCGTGGACCCCCGGTTCAGGTCACGCTGAGCGACACGTTCGTCGGATCACCATTGCCCAGCGACGGGACGATCACAAAGCCCCGGACGTTCGCGCCGTGGAACCGGGGCGTCACGGTGCGGGTCAGTGGGACGACGGCCGCGTCCGAGGCGATCCGCCGGTCCAGCGCGGTCCAGTCGGCCCCCGCCTTGGTCACGTTGCGTTGTCCGAGCGCGGCGGCCAGCATCGCCGTGACGGCCGTCGACCGGTACCCGCCGTCCGCCGGGCGCGGCCCGGCCCACGCGCCGTCCAGCAACGGCTGGAAGACCGTGCGACCGGCGGCGCCGTACCACTCGGGCGTCACCGTGGTCAGGGCCAGGTCCCACGACTGGCGGGTCGGCGAGGTGGTCGCCCGGGCGAACGCGGTCGGCCCGACGGTGGTCACCGTGAGGGTGACCCCGGCCCGGGCGAACGACGCGACCAGCGCGGCCGCGACCTGGGTGGCGGTCGGGGTGGCCGGGGCCAGCAGAACCAGCGCGGCCGGGCGGGCCGGGCCCGCCGCGGCCAGCCGGGCCCGGCACTGGGCCGGATCGCCGGTGTCGCCGAACGAGGGGAACGGATCGGTCGGGACGTAGCCCAGCATCGTCGGGCCGAGCAGCTGCCCGGTCGGCTCGGCGACCTCGGCGCCGCCGAGCGCGTCGGCCACCGTCGAACGGTCCACGCAGTACGGCACGGCCCGCCGGACGTAGGTGTTGCGCAGCGCCTTCGAGGCCGGTCCGTGCAGGCCCACCACCAGGGCGGTGAGCGTGGTCGGGCCGTCCAGGACGATCCGGCCGGCCGGATCGCGCGCGAGGCCCGCGACCTGCCCGGGCGGCACGGCGGTGTCGAGTTCCATGTCGGCCTGGTCATGTTCCAGCGCGCTCTGCACCGCGTCGGCCGACATCCCGGTGGTGATCGTCACATGGTCGGGCAGCGCGGCCCGGATGGTGTCCGAGGACGCCGTCCACGACGAGTTGCGCGACAGCCGGTCCACGGGCCCGGCCGGCACGTCGGCGAAATGGTACGGACCGTCGGAGATCAGGTGGGTGAGGAACTGCGTGGAGTTCGGCGCGTAGGCCAGCTCCTCCAGCGGCACCGGGGACGCGGCCGGCAGCGCGAGCACGTCGGTGAAGTCGGCCGCCGGGGCGATCAGGTGGAAGGCGACGGTGTCGTCGCCGATGACCTGGACGCCGGGGATCTCGGTCGACTCGATCAGGTCGGCGACCCGGTCGGCCGGGGTCCGGGCCACCCGCGCGCAGTACGCGGTGAACCCGACCACGGTGGCGGCGAAGTAGCCCCGCTGGGGGGCCGGGGCCGGCCCGACGCACAGGCGTTTGAGACCCCGGGCGACGTCGGTGGCGGTCACCCGGCGCCCGCCCGGCACGTCCCAGCGGGCGGCCGGCTGCACCTTGACGGTCCAGGTCCGTTCGCCGTCCGTCACCACCGGCGGGCCGGCGGCCAGGTCCGGCACCGGGGTCGTGGCCGCCGTCGGATCGTCGGTCGCGGGATAGCTGTAGAGCTGGCGGGACACCATCCGCAGCAACGACCGCGCGGCCGGGTCGTCGGCCCACCCGGGATCCCCGCTCGGCATGGTCTGCCCGGCGATCCGCAACGTGCCGCCCGGCTTGTCGGTGGCCACGGCGCTCGGCGTCGCGCTCGCCGGGCTCGGCGCGGGCGTGCCCGGCCCCGTCACTCCCCCGCTGCAGGCGGCGAGCAACCCGGTCAGTGCGACGGCGGCGGCCAGCGCCTGGGCGCCTCGGGCCGACACCGCTACTTGAGCCGCAGGCCGAGCAGAACGATGCAGACGAACCACAGGGAGGCGAGCGCGATGGTGAGCCGGTCGAGGTTCTTCTCGGCGATCGAGGAACCGCCCAGGGACGAGGAGACGCCGCCCCCGAACAGGTTCGACAGGCCGCCGCCCTTGCCGCGGTGCAGCAGGATGAGCAGCACCAGCAGCAGGCTCGTGGCGATGACGATCACCGACAGCGCCATGTCCATTTAAATCAACGTCCGCTCTTCCGGGAAGTGGCAGGCCACCTGGTGGCCCGGCTGGATCGTCAGCAGAGGCGGTTCCACGGTCTTGCACATCTCCTTGGCCTTCCAGCACCGGGTATGGAACCGGCATCCGGAGGGGGGGTTGAGGGGGCTGGGTACGTCGCCGTACAGCAGGATCCGCTCGCGCTTCCCTTCCTTGACCGGGTCCGGAACCGGGACCGCCGACAACAGAGCGTGCGTGTACGGATGCATCGGCTGCTCGTACAGGCGGACCTGGTCGGCGACCTCGACGATCCTGCCAAGGTACATGACCGCCACCCGGTCACTGATGTGCCGCACCACCGACAGATCGTGGGCGATGAAGATGTAGGTCAGGCCCAGTTCGGCCTGGACGTCCTCGAGCAGGTTGATGACCTGGGCCTGGATCGAGACGTCGAGGGCCGAGACCGGCTCGTCGGCGACGATCAGCTTCGGCCGGGACGCGAGCGCCCGGGCGATGCCGATGCGCTGGCGCTGGCCGCCGGAGAACTCGTGCGGGTACCGGTTGTAGTGCTCGGGGCTCAGGCCGACCAGCTCGAGCAGCTCCTGGACCCGCCGTTTGGTGCCGTGCTCGGTGGCGATGTCCTGCAGGTGGAGCGGCGCCGACACGATCGCGCCCACGTTCTTACGCGGGTTCAGCGACGAGAACGGGTCCTGGAAGATCATCTGGATGTCTTTGCGCAGCGGGCGCATCGCCCGCTGGGACAGCTTGGTGATGTCCCGGCCGTCGAACCGGATCGTGCCGCTGGTCGGGTCGAGCAGCCGGCTGACGACCCGGCCCATCGTCGACTTGCCGCAGCCCGACTCGCCCACGACGCCGAGGGTCTCGCCGCGCCGCAGCGAGAAGGTGATCCCGTCGACGGCGCGGACCGCGCCGACCTTGCGCTGGTAGACGATGCCCTGGGTGACCGGGAAGTGCTTCTTGAGGTCGGTGACCTCCAGCAGCAGGTCCTCGCTGGTCGCCGGGCTCGGCTTCGGGGCCTCGGCCGGGGTGGTCTTCCCGGCGGGGGTGGCGTTGGTGGTCACAGTCCGGGACTCACTTCTTCGCGGAAGATCCGCTGCCGCTCGGCCGGCTCCAGGTGGCAGGCCACCTGGTGCCCGGGGGTCGTCTCGATCAGATTGGGCCGGATCTCCCGGCTGGCCGGCGCGGCCTGCGCGTCGTACGGGCACCGCGGGTGGAACGGGCAACCGCTCGGCACGTGGATGAGACTCGGCGGGCTGCCCAGGACCGGCCGCAACCGGTCCTGGTCCTTGCGGTCCAGCCGGGTCATCGACTGCAGCAGGCCCCAGGTGTAGGGATGCTCGGGCGCGGCGAACAGCTCCTTGACCGGGCCGTACTCGACGCCCCGGCCCGCGTACATGACCAGCACCTCGTCCGTCGCCTCGGCAATGACGCCCAGGTCGTGGGTGATGAGCACGATCGCGGAGTTGAACTCCTTCTGCAGGTCGCGCAGCAGGTCGAGGATCTGGGCCTGGACGGTCACGTCGAGCGCGGTGGTCGGCTCGTCCGCGATGAGCAGCCGCGGGTCGCAGGACAGCGCCATCGCGATCATGGCCCGCTGCCGCATACCGCCGGAGAACTGGTGCGGGTAGTCGTCGACCCGGGTGTTGGGCGACGGGATGCCGACCCGGTCGAGCAGCTCGATGGTCCGGACCCGGGCCGCCTTCTTGCTGACGTCGTTGTGGACCCGGTAGGCCTCGGAGATCTGGGCCCCGATCGAGAAGAACGGATGCATCGCCGACAGCGGGTCCTGGAAGATCATGGCCATCTTGGAGCCCCGCAGCGCGCGGATCTCCTCGGTCGACGCGGAGATCAGCTCCTGGCCCTCGAGCCAGATCTCACCACTGATCTTGGTTCCCCGACCGCGGTTGAGCCCCATGATCGACAGGCTGGTCACGCTCTTGCCCGAGCCCGACTCGCCCACGATCCCGAGCGTGCGGCCCGGCTCGACCGAGAACGACAGCCCGTCGACGGCGTTGACCACCCCGTCGTCGGTGAAGAAGTGCACGACCAGGTCGCGCACGTCGAGGAAACCCCGGCGGGCGGTCGCGGGGGGCGGCGTCGGCCCGTCCTTGGTCAGAGACATCCGGCCCTCCCGGCTGGCGAATGGACCGTTACCGGCTGGTGATGCGACTCGATGGCAATCACGATACGTCCGGTCATGCCAGCCGGACCCGGGGATCAATCACGCCGTAGAGCAGGTCGACGATCAGGTTGGCGATCACGACGATGAACGTGCTCAGCAGGACCACGCCGATGACCACCGGCAGGTCGGACTGGTCCACGGCGCTCACCGCCGTCTGCCCGAGCCCGACGAAACCGAATGCTTTCTCGGTCAGGATCGCGCCGGTGAAGCCCTGCGCGAGATCGAGTCCGAAAATGGTGACGATCGGGGTCAGCACCGCGCGCAGCGTGTGTTTACCGATGACCGTGCGTTCCGGCAGGCCTTTGGCCCGGGCCGTCCGGATGTAGTCCTCACCCAGGGTCTCCAGGGTCGTGGCCCGGGTGAGCCGGGCGTACAACGCGGAGAACAGGAAAGCCAGGGCGATCCACGGCAGGATGAGATTTCGGGCCCAGTTGAGTGGATCGTCGGCGAAATTGACGTAGTGGACGTTCGGCAGGATCTTCCAGTCGTAGCTGACCAGTTTCAGCAGGATCAGCGCCGTGAAGAAGACGGGGAGGGAAACACCCGCCAGGGCGACGATCATCGCCCCCCGGTCGATCACGGACCCCCGTTTCAGGGCCGACAAGACGCCGATGGCCACGCCCGAGACGAGCCACAGCACCGCGGCCCCGATGATGATCGAGAACGTCACCGGCAGCCGGCTCCACAGAATGGACGTCACCGGCTCGTTGCTCTTGAACGAATAGCCCAGGCACGGCACCGGACAGTGGTTGACGTCGCCGGGGCCGGAACTGAAGTCCCGGCCGACGACGATGCCTTTCATGTAGTGGTAGTACTGCTCGTAGGCGGGATCGTTCAGGCCCAGCCGCACCTTGGTCGCCTGGATAGTGGCCGGCGACGACGTCCGGCCGCTGTAGAGCACCGCCGGGTTCGACGGAATGAGAAAGAAGATCCCGAAGGCGACGATGCTGGCGGCGATCAGGACGCCCAGTGAGCCCAGCAGTCGCCGGATGATGAAACGCACCATGATCGACCGGCAGAGCCGGCGGCCGGGTTACCCCCGGCCGCCGGCCCGCCGCACCTGCCCTTCGTCGCGGTCCGGATCGGGTGTCCCCGGCCGGTCCGGCCGGGGACACCCGAGGTGCTACGAGACGTTCCGTGCGGGCCTTACGCTCAGCCGCCGACCCCGAGGTTCACGAAGTCGATCATGCCTTGCGCCTTGGTGATGTACACATTCGTCAACCGCTTGCTGAAGATGTTCAGCGCGTTGTCGTAGACGAACGGCACGATGTTCGCGTCCGCCATGACATCCGGGTCGATCTGGCTGGCCGCCGCGATGGCGGCCGCCGGACCGTCGGCGGCCAGGCTGTCGTCGATCGCCTTGTTCACCTTCGGGTCGTTCAACTCGGAGTAGTTGCTGTTACCGGACGATTTGATCGCGCGGCCGTCGACGATGGACTCGACGAAGCCGTACGGGGCCGGCCAGTCCGGGCCCCAACCGGCGTCGGCCAGGCCGTAGTCCTTGGCCTTGACGTTCGACGGGGTGCCGATGTCGTTGCTGTAGTAGGTGCTCTGGTTACGCAGGTCGATCTTGACCTTGATGCCGACCCGGGCCAGGGCCTGCTGGACGGCAATCGCGTCCTTGGGGCCCTTGCCCTTGTTCGACGAGGCCATCACGGTGGAGAAGCCGTTCGGCTGCCCGCACTTGGTGAGGTATTCCTTGGCCTTGGTCAGGTCGCCGTGGTCGCCGGGGCCGTCCGGGTAGGCGTCGGCGGCCTTGTAACCCTGCAGGGTCGGCGGGAAGAGCGTCGAGGCGATCTTGCCGCCGGTGATCGGACCACCGCGGGCGGTCTGCAGTGCGGTCTTGTCAATCGCGTACTGCACGGCGATCCGGCAGTTCACGTTGTCGAACGGCTTGACCTTCGTCTGGATGGAGACGTACCGAAGGAAGCCGGTGACCGAGTTGAAGGAGTTGGCCTTCAGGTCCGAGCTGCGCAGAACCTGCGACTGGGTCGGGACCTGGACGCCGGTCTGCTCCAGCTCGATGTCCAACGCCCCGGACAGCACGCGGTTGTCCTCGTCCTGGGAGTCGAGACCCTCCACGACGGTGATCTTGTCCGGCAACGCCTTCCGCACGCTGTCGGTCGACGGGTCCCACTCGGTGTTGCGCACCAGCGTCAGGCTCTTGCCCGGGCTGTACGACTGGATCTTGTACGGACCGGACGCGACCGGGTGCTGCGCGTACTTGTCCCGGGTGTCCTTGGCCGCCGGCACGGGCGCCGCACCCGGCAGCTGCATCAGGTAGTTGAAGTCCGCGAACGGCTTCACCAGCTTGAAGGTGATCGTCTGGGCATCCGGGGTCTCGATCGAGGAGAGCCCCTTCTTGTCGACGTACGGGCCCTTGTACGGCGAGGCGCCGGTCGCGTCACACTTGGTCAGGATGCACAGGAAGTAGGTCGGGCCACCGCTGATCACGTCGGTGGCGAACACCCGCTCCACGGCGTACTTGATGTCCGCCGAGGTGATCGGAGTCCCGTCCTCGTACTTGATGCCCTTCTTGAGGTGGTACGTCCAGACCGTGTTGTTGTCTTCCCCGGTCGCCGGCGCGGTCGCCAGGTCGCCGGTCAGCTGGGTGCTCGCGTCGCCGGGCGCGGTCTTGAACGTCAGCGGCGTGCGGAGGTAATAGCGCGCGAAGTTCCAGCTCACCGCGTAGTACATGCGGGCGCCGTCGAGGGAGTCGAAGTCGTCGACCGTGCCGAACTTGAGCGTGCCGCCCTTGGTGTCGGACGTGCGTACCTCGTTGGTCGGGATCAGGCCGGCGCTACCGGACGAGGCCGTCGAGCCGGACTTGCTCCCACTGCTACTGCCGCCGCTGCCGGACGAGCCACAGGCTGCAAGGGCGATGGCCCCGATCGCAGCCACGGACGCGACCCGAATGGCCACGCGTCTCCTGGTCATCGTGAGATGAGCCCCTTCCTGGGTGATACCGGGACGGCCGCCGCGGGGGCGACGACCTCCCACCGCGGGCAGACCGTCCGCCCGCGGAACGCCGGGGCGCACGAGCCCGCGAAGTCCGCTTTCATCGCCGACTCGACCGGGGATCGAGGGCGTCCTGCAGTCCATCGCCGAACAGGTTGAAGGCGAGCACCGTAATGAAGATCGCCCCGCCAGGAAAGATCATGTAGGCCGGGTCGATCTGGAAATAGCCGCTGGCCGCCTCGGACATCATTTCGCCCCAGGACGAGGTCGGCGGCTGCACACCCACGCCGAGGAACGACAGGGCGGTCTCGGTCAGGATGTTCGTCGGGATGATCAGCGTCGAATACACCAGGATCGGCGCGACCAGATTGGGCAGGATTTCGCGGAACATGATGTACCAGGATCCGGCGCCCATGCTGCGGGCCGCCTCGACGAATTCCCGTTCCCGTAGCGAGAGGGCCTGGCCGCGGATGATGCGCCCGATGTAGGGCCAGCTGATGCCCGCGATGATGAGAATCAGCAGCAGCTTGCGGTTGAAGTCCGGGGCCACCGCGACCAGGGCCAGGGCGAACAGCAGGTACGGGAACGCCAGGATGACGTCCATGGTCCGGCTGACCAGAGTGTCGGCGAACCCGCCGACGTAGGCGGCGATGGTGCCCAGGGTGGCTCCCAGGAACACCGAGACCGCCGTGGCGCCGACCGCGATGAGCAGCGAGACCTGCGCCCCGTAGGCGATCCGGGCGAACATGTCCCGGCCGGTGCCCGGCTCGACGCCGAACCAGTGCTTGGAGCTGACCCCGCCGAAACCACCGAGCGGCGTCTGGAACGTCGGGTCGATGAGATTCTGGTGGAAGACGTACGGTCCGTAGCCCTCCAGCCGGGTCAGCACCGGGGCCAGCAGCGCGAACAGCACCAGCAGCAGGATGACGCCGCCGCCGCCGATCGCGACCTTGTCGCGCCGGAGGCGCAGCCAGGCGATCTGCCAGGGCGTCCGGCCCTCGACCGCGCCGACGCCCTGATAGATCGCCTCCGGGTCCGCGGTCTCGTCCGAGGCGGTCGCCTCGAGGGGAACCGTCACCGTCCGGCCATCGGCCCGTGAGCCGGTCCGCAGAACTGGACCACCCGTAACTCCTCCCGTTAACACGGCGCGTGGCGCCAGGTTGTTCGCCAACCTGGAGCCTTCGGCACATTAGCTGCGAGGATGGACGATGGGGCACTCCGGAGGCCGGCCGAGTCCGAATCGTTAGCAACCGGCTCGACGCGGTAACAGACCTGGTCAAAGAGATCACGGAACGCATTGTTTCCATGACAACCACTTGACCGCCGCGTTACGGCGACGATCAGTGGTTCGCACCCCGCCCGAGGCCACCGTCATAGCCAGCGCGCCCCGGGCGCCCGCTGACCCGGCCAGCTTCAGGTCCGGGCCGGACGCCGGCTGGGTGTCATTGCCCGCAGGCGCTGGGGCGCCCGCTGGCTATGCCAGTCGGGCAGCGGGGCCGTCGCCGAAGAAAAAGGTCAGGTCGGGAGCGGGGCGCGGACGATGCCGGCGAAGTCGTCGGCCACCAGGCTCGCTCCCCCGACCAGACCGCCGTCGACGTCCGGCTGGGCGAACAGTTCGGCCGCGTTCGAGGCCTTGACCGATCCGCCGTAGAGCACCCGGATGCCGGCCGCGACCTCGGGGGTGAACAGCTCGGCCAGCTTCTCCCGGATGGCCGCGCACATCTCCTGGGCATCGTCGGCCGACGCCGTCTTTCCGGTCCCGATCGCCCAGACCGGTTCGTAGGCGACGACCAACGTCGCGGCCTGCTCCAGCGTGACGCCGGCCAACGACCCGGTCAGCTGATCGAGGACGTGGCCGGTGTGGACGCCGGCGCCGCGGATGTCCTCCTGCTCGCCGACGCAGACAATCGGCGTCAGGCCGGTCGCGTACGCGGCCCGCGTCTTCGCGGCCACCAGCGCGTCGTCCTCGTGGTGGTCGGCCCGCCGTTCGGAGTGGCCGACGACGACGAAACTGCAGCCCAGCCGAGCCAGCATCGCGCCGCTGATGTCGCCGGTGTGGGCCCCGCCGGCGTGCGGGGACAGATCCTGCCCCCCGTACGCGATGGCCACCCGGTCCCCGTCGACCAGGGTCTGCACGCTGCGCAGGTCGGTGAACGGCGGGATGACCACCACCTCGACGACCTCGAGCTCCTTGGGCTTCAGATCGAAGGCGAGCTTCTGGACGAGCGCGATGGCCTCGAGGTGGTTGAGGTTCATCTTCCAGTTGCCCGCGACGAGCACCCGGCGACCAGCGGGCCGGCCCGACCCGGCCCGACCGGAACCGGAGGTCCGGGCCATCAGGCGTCCAACGCGGCGAGGCCGGGCAGGGTCTTGCCCTCGAGGAATTCGAGGCTCGCGCCGCCGCCGGTCGAGATGTGACCGAAGCGGGCCTCGTCGACGCCCAGCGTGCGGACCGCGGCGGCCGAGTCGCCACCGCCGACGACCGACAGGGCATCGGCGGAACCGTCCCCGATGGCGGCCACCGCCTCGGCGACACCCAGGGTTCCGGCGGCGAACGGTGCCATTTCGAACACTCCCATCGGGCCGTTCCAGAAGACCGTCTTCGCGCCGGCCAGCCGAGCGGCGAACAGCGCAACCGATTCCGGACCGATGTCCAGGCCTTTCCGGCCGTCCGGGATCGCGGCCGCGGCCACCACCGTCGTCGGCGCGTCGGGCGCGACGTCGGCCGCCACGACGATATCGGTCGGCAGCACGATGCGGCCGCCGGCATCGGCCAGCAGCCCCTTGCAGGTTTCCACCATCTCGGCCTGGAGCAGCGAACCGCCCACCCCGTGCCCCTGCGCGGCCAGGAACGTGAAACACATCCCGCCCCCGACGAGCAGGGCGTCCACCGTCGGCAGGAGCGCCCGGATCACGCCCAGCTTGTCCGACACCTTGGAACCGCCCAGCACCACGACGTACGGCCGGGCCGGCGACGCGGTGAGCCGGCGCAGCACGGCCAGTTCCGCGATGACGAGCCGACCGGCCGCGTGCGGCAGCCGCCTGGGGACGTCGGCGACGCTGGCGTGGGCCCGGTGCACGGCCCCGAACGCGTCCCCGACGTAGAACTCGGCCAGCGCGGCCAGCCGGTCGGCGAACTCAGCCCGCTCGGTGCCGTCCTTACTGGTCTCCCCCGGCTCGAAGCGCAGGTTCTCCAGCAGTCCGACCTCCCCGTCGGCCAGACCGCCGGCCACCGCGACCGACGAGTCCCCGGCCACGTCGGACGCGAACGCCACCGGCCGCCCGAGCAGCTCGGCCAACCGCTCGGCCACCGGCGCCAGCGAATACGCCGGGTCGGGCGCGCCCTGGGGACGACCCAGGTGCGAGCAGACGATCACCCGGGCGCCGCGGTCGGTCAGCTCCCGGATCGTCGGCAGGCTCGCGCGGACCCGACCGTCATCGGTGATGCGGGCGGTGCCGCCGGACCGGTCGAGCGGCACGTTAAGGTCGGTCCGAACCAGTACGCGGCGGCCCGCGACGTCCAACTCGTCGATCGTCCGCACTAGAGGCGGGCGCCGACGATGCCGGTCAGGTCGACCAGTCGGCTCGAGTAGCCCCACTCGTTGTCGTACCAGCCGATGACCTTGGCCTGCCGACCCTGGGCCATGGTCAGCAACGAGTCGAACGTGCAGGACGCGGGCGAACCGACGATGTCGGAGGAGACGATCGGGTCGGCCGTGTAGAAGAGGTAGCCCTTCAGCGCGCCGTCCGCGGCGGCCTTGAAGGCGGCGTTGATCTCCTCGACCGTGACCTCGCGGGACAGCGTGGCGACCAGGTCGGTGACCGACCCGTCGAGCACCGGCACCCGCATCGCCATCCCGTCGAGCTTGCCCTTCAGCTGCGGCAGGACCAGCGCGGTGGCCTTCGCGGCGCCGGTCGTGGTCGGGATGATGTTCTGCGCGGCGGCCCGGGCCCGCCGCAGGTCCGAGTGCGGGAAGTCGAGGATGACCTGGTCGTTCGTGTAGGCGTGGATCGTCGTCATCAGGCCCTGCTCGATGCCGAACGCCTCGTCGAGGACCTTCGCCATCGGCGCCACACAGTTCGTCGTACAGGACGCGTTGGACAGGATCGTGTGCTTGGCCGGGTCATACACGTCGTCGTTCACGCCGACCACGACCGTGAGGTCCTCACCCTTGGCGGGTGCGGAGATGATGACCTTCTTGGCGCCGGCCTGGACGTGCTTGCGGGCGTCGTCGGCCTTGGTGAACCGGCCGGTCGACTCGATCACGATGTCGACCCCGAGGTCGCCCCACGGCAGCGCGGCCGGGTCCCGCTCGGCGAGCACCTTGATGACGGTGTCGCCGACCTGGATGCCCTCGTCGACGAGACTGACGGTTTCGCTCAACGAACCGAGGGTCGTGTCGTACTTGAGCAGGTGGGCCAGCGTTTTGTTGTCCGTCAGGTCGTTGACGGCGACGATCTCGATGTCGCTACGCTTACTCGCCGCGAGGGCCCGCCAGAAGTTCCGCCCGATCCGTCCGAAGCCGTTGACGCCAACCCGAGTGGTCACCCTGATCTCCTCTGGTCGTTCGTGGTCGTTCGCGTGCGGGTATCCGCCGGTACCGATGTCGCGTTGCCGCAGGAGCCTAGCCACTTTGGAGCCTCGGAGCGGCCCTTGTGAGCAGTCCGTGTCACTTCCTTCACAACAGACGGCCCGCGCGGTCCCGACCGGCCCCCACCGCCACCCGGCCGGCGCACCCCGCTCACCGGCCCGGAGCCGGGCCGCGGTCAGGCGTTCTCGAGCAGGTCGGGCGACACACTCGCCTGGGTCGTCGGCACGCCCAGGGACAGCGCGCGCTTGTCGGCCAGGGCCAGCAGCCGGCGGATCCGGCCGGCGACCGCGTCCTTGGTGAGCGGCGGTTCGGCGAGCGTCCCCAGCTCCTCCAGCGACGCCTGGGCGTGCTCGAGCCGCAGGCGGCCGGCGGCCAGCAGATGCTCGGGCGCGTCGTCGCCCAGGATCGTCATGGCCGCCTGGACCCGCGCCCCGGCCGCCACCGCGGCCCGGGCCGACCGGCGCAGGTTGGCGTCGTCGAAGTTGGCCAGCCGGTTCGCCGTCGCCCGGACCTCGCGGCGCATCCGCCGCTCCTCCCAGGCCATCAGGCTGTCGTGGGCGCCGAGCCGGGTCAGCACGGCGCCGATCGCGTCCCCGTCCCGGATGACGACCCGGTCGACCCCCCGGATCTCCCGGTTCTTGGCCGCGACCCCGAACCGGCGGGCCGCCCCGACCAGCGCGAGCGCGGCCTCGGGGCCGGGCGCGGTGATCTCCAGCGACGAGGAGCGGCCCGGCTCGGTCAGCGAGCCGTGGGCCAGGAAGGCCCCCCGCCAGGCGGCCGCCGCGTCACACGGCGAACCGGTGACGACCTGCGGCGGCAGGCCGCGGACGGGTCGGCCGCGCTGGTCGAGCAGCCCGGTCGAGCGGGCCAGCTGCTCCCCGTCCCGCTCGACCCGCACGACGTAGCGGACCGACCGTCGCAGGCCACCGGCGGCCAGTACCGCCACGGTCGACGGGAAGCCGAAGACCTCGGCGATCTCCTGGCGCAGCCGGCGGGCCACCGAGCCGGTGTCCAGCTCCGCCTCGACCACGATCCGGCCGCCCACGATGTGCAGGCCGCCCCCGAAACGCAGCAGGGCCGCCATTTCGGCCCGCCGGCAGCAGGGTTTCGCGACCCGGAGCCGACTCAGTTCGTCTTTCACCGTCGCGGTCATGGCCGCCATAGCGGATCAGTCCTCGCTCTCGTGGCCATGGGGGCCTTCGTTGCCATGGGTCTCAGGATCGCCGTGAACTACCGGGTCGCCGTGGGGGGCAGGGCGGCGGTCGGCGGCGTCGGCGAACAGCCCGCGGAACTGTTCGCCGAGCCGCAGTGGGTCGTGGCGCGGCTGGCCGGGCACGGCCACCGACGCGAGGTGCAGTCGGGCGCCGAGGGCGGCGGCGGCCCGCTCCAGTACGGCCGGCCGCGGCACGGTGGCCGGGTCGGCGACGACAACGTCCAGGGTCAGCTCCGGCGCGTGCAGGGCGACCACCTCCAGATGTGCCTCAGGGGGGAAGCCCTCGGTCTCGCCCGGCTGGGGGGCGAGGTTGAGCACCAGCACGCGTCGGGCCGGCGAGTCGAGCAGCGCCTTCACCATGTCGGGGACGAGCAGGTGGGGCAGCACGCTGGTGTAGAGGGAGCCCGGGCCCAGCACCACCCAGTCCGCGGCCCGGACCGCGGCCAGCGCCTCCGGGCAGGCCTGGGGGGTCGACGGGTGCAGGTGGAGGCTGGCCACCCGGCCGGCGGTGGTGGCCACCGCGACCTGGCCGCGGACCTCGCGGGCCCCGTGCGGATCGTCCGCTTCGAGCCCCGCCACCCGGGCCACGATGTCGATGCTGTCGCACGACAGGGGCAGCACCCGGCCGGTCACCCCGAGCAGGCGGGCGGCCAGATCGAGGGCGGCGACCGGCGAGCCGGTCCGCTCGGCGAGCGCCGTGAGCACCAGGTTGCCGACCGCGTGGCCGCCCAGCGGACCGGCGCCACCGAAGCGGTGCTGGAAGACGTCAGCCCAGGTCTGGGACCACGGTTCGGCGCCGGCCAGGGCGGACAGGGCCATCCGCAGGTCCCCCATGGGCAGGGCCCCGAACTCGTCGCGCAACCGGCCGGACGACCCGCCATCGTCCCCGACGGTGACGACCGCGGTCAGCCGGGCGGTGACCGGCCGCAACGCGGCGAGCGACGCGGCCAGCCCGTGCCCGCCGCCGAAAGCGACCACCGCCGGACCGGCGGCCGGGCCGACCGCCGGCTCCGCGGTACCCGCACTTCCGGGCACCAGATTCCCGGGCACCAGCTTTCCCGGCGCCAGATTTCCCGGCGCCAGGTGTCCCGGCGCCACGCGGCCGGGCTCCACGTAGCCGGGCGACCGGTCGCGGGGCGGTAGCTGCCCCGGCGGCAGTGGGCCGGGGCCGTTGGCCGCTGGCGGTTCGGCGAGGGGGTCCGGCGCCATCTACTCGCGACCCAGATCCCGGTGGACGACCTGGACGCCGACCCCGTCGGAGGCGAGCCGGCGCGCGAACTCCTCGGCCATCGCCACGCTGCGGTGCTTGCCGCCGGTACAGCCCACGGCCAGCGTCACGTACCGCTTGCCCTCCCGCACGTAGCCCACCCCGACCAGGCCCAGCAGAGAGGAGTAGCGGGCGAGGAACTCCTCCGCGCCGGCCCGGCCGAGGACGTAGTCCCGTACCGCCTGGTCCTTACCGGTGAACGGCCGCAGCTCGTCGACCCAGTGCGGATTCGGCAGGAACCGGCAGTCGACCACGAGGTCGGCGTCCAGCGGGAGCCCGTACTTGTATCCGAACGAAACCACCGTGGCGTGCAGACGCTTCCCGCCCGGCTCGCCGAAGGCGGCGTCGATCTTGGCCCGCAGCTCGTGGACGTTGAGATCGGAGGTGTCGAGGACCAGGTCGGACTCGCCCCGCAGCTCGATCAGCAGGGTCCGCTCACGGTGGATGCCGTCGACGAGTCGGTCGTCGCCCTGCAGCGGGTGCGGCCGGCGGACGTGGTCGAAGCGGCGGACCAGCACCTCGTCGCTGGCTTCCAGGAACAGCACCCGGGGCCGGACCCCACGCGCGTCCAGGGCGTCCAACGAGGCCCGTAGGTCGGAGAAGAACGCGCGGCCCCGCACATCGACCACGGCGGCGATCCGGTTGACCCCCTGCGAGCGGCTGCCCAGCTCGGCCATGGTGGTCAGCAGGGCCGGCGGCAGGTTGTCGACGACGAACCAGCCGAGATCCTCCAGGCACTTGGCCGCGGTGCTGCGGCCGGCGCCGGACAGGCCGGTGATGATGGCCAGTTCGAGACGGGGCGGGCTGGTGGTCATGTGTCCCCCGGGGCGCCCCGCGCGACGACCGGGTCGGCCGCGGTGGCAGGGTCGGCTTCGATGATTTCTCCGGTAACCGGATTGACGGCCGGACGCGGGGCAGCGGACCGGCCGGTTCCGGAGCCGGCCACCGCGGCGGCGATCGACTCCGCCGTGCGGCGACCGATGCCGGGCACCTCGATGATCTCCTCGACCGAGGCGGCCCGCAGCTTGGCGACCGAACCGAAGTGGCGCAGCAGCGCCTTGCGGCGGGTCTCACCGAGGCCCGGGACGCCGTCGAGCGCCGAGGCGACCATGGTCCTGGACCGCCGCTGGCGATGGTAGGTGATCGCGAACCGGTGGGCCTCGTCGCGGACCCGCTGGAGCAGGTACAGGGCCTCGCTGGTGCGCGGGAGGATGACCGGGTCGTCCTCGTCCGGCAGCCAGACCTCCTCGAGCCGCTTGGCCAGGCCGCACAGGGCGACCCCGCCCGGGCCGTCGGGGATGCCGAGACTCTCCAGCGCCAGCTTGGCCGCCGCCACCTGCGGCGGGCCGCCGTCGACGACCACCAGGTTGGGCGGGTAGGCGAACCGGCGCGGCCGCCCGGTCTCAGGGTCGATGGGGCCGGAAACCGGCCGCCCGTCAACCGGACCACTCAGGTCCCCATCGCCGGGGTCGTGGCCGTCGCCCTCGTCCGGGCCCGAGCCGTCGGGCCGCGTTCCGCCGTCGCCGGGGCCGATGGCGGTCACCGGGCCGGTCTGCTCGGCCAGGTAACGCCGGAAACGCCGGCTGATGACCTCGTTGATGCTGGCCACGTCGTCCTGGCCCTCAACGCCCTTGATGGCGAAGCGCCGGTACTCGGACTTGCGGGCCAGCCCGTCCTCGAACACGACCATGCTCGCCACGACCTCGGTGCCCTGCAGGTTGGACACGTCGTAGCACTCGATGCGCAGCGGCGCCTCGGGCAGGTCGAGGGCGTCGGCCAGCTCGGCCAGGGCCCGGCTGCGGGCGGTCAGATCGCTGGCCCGCTTGGTCTTGTGCAGTCCGAAGGACTGCTTGGCGTTGCGCTCGACCGTCTCCATCAGCGTCTTCTTGTCGCCCCGCTGCGGGACCCGCAGGTCGACCCGGGCGCCCCGCTCCATGGTCAGGAGCTCGGCGACGACGTCCGCGTCGGCGGGCAGCTCGGGCACCAGCACCTCGCGCGGGATCTCGTTCGAGACCCCGCCGCCCGGCCGGCCGTCGCCCGGACCGGACAGGTACTCCTGGGAGAGGAACTGCTCGACGAGATCGCCGGTCGTGACGTCCTCGATCTTGTCCACGACCCAGCCGCGCTGCCCGCGCACCCGGCCGTCCCGGACGTAGAAGACCTGCACGGCCGCTTCCAGCTCGTCCTGGGCGAAGGCGATCACGTCCGCATCGGTGCCGTCGGGCAGCACGACCGCCTGCTTCTCGACCGCCCGCCGCAGCGCGGTCAGGTCGTCGCGCAGCCGGGCCGCGCGCTCGTACTCCTGCTCGCCGGCCGCGGTGGCCATCTCGCGCTCGAGCCGCTTGATGTACCGGCCGGTCTGACCGGCCATGAAGTCGCAGAAGTCCTCGACGATCTCGCGGTGCTCGTCGGGACCCACCCGCCCGACGCACGGCGCCGAGCACCGGTCGATGTAGCCCAGCAGGCACGGCCGCCCGATCTGGTGGGCCCGGTTGAAGACGCCGACGCTGCAGGTCCGGGCCGGGAAGACCCGCAGCAGCAGGTCGAGCGTCTCGCGGATCGCCCAGGCGTGGGCGTAGGGGCCGAAGTAGCGCACCCCCTTGCGCTTGGGCCCCCGCATCACCTGGAGGCGGGGAAACTCCTCGTACAGGGTGACCGCCAGGCTCGGGTAGCTCTTGTCGTCCCGGTACCGGACGTTGAAACGCGGGTCGAACTCCTTGATCCAGGTGTACTCGAGCTGGAGGGCCTCGACCTCGGTGGTGACGACCGTCCACTCGACGGAGGCGGCAGTGGTCACCATCGTCTGGGTGCGGGGATGCAGAGCGTGGATGTCGGTGAAGTAATTGCCCAGCCGGGAGCGCAGGCTCTTGGCCTTGCCGACGTAGATGACCCGACCGTGATCGTCCCGGAACCGGTAGACGCCGGGCGCCTGCGGCACAGAGCCTGGCGCGGGGCGGTAGGAGGCCGGGTCGCTCATGTCTTCGAGCCTACGGCGGCGATCCACCTACCTCGACGGCGCCTCCCTGTAGTCACTCAATCACGGTGAGATGTCGGGACCTGTCCGTTCCGTGCCCTCCGGGACGCGGCGGCCGAGATGGGTCATCGTTGTCTGCGGGACGCCGCTCGGCACCGGCGGACACGCCGCCTTGGTCACCGGCGGACACGCCGCTTTGGGTACCGGCGGACACGCCGCTTTGTCGAGGAGGTGGCGTCTTGGGACGGGTGCTGCGACCCTCGATACGACATCGCACGAGAAAGGGAGCGCACCGGGTGCTGGGCGAAGACGTCACCATCGAGATCGTTGTGGACGACGGCACGGCCGGTTCACGCGGTCGGCTGACCGTCCTCCAGCTGGTCTGGCTGCGCTGCGACCCCCTCGCGGTCGGGATGACCCTCGTGTCCAGCCCCGACCATCCGGCCCTTCCCCGCGGGCGGTGGGTCGTCCTGCGGGACTTCCTGCGTTACGGCCTGGAAGAACCGACCGGCGACGGCGATGTCCGCATCACGCCCGACGACGGGTCGGGCAGCGTGTGGCTGGAGTTGTCGCGCGGCGACCGGCAGTCGGAGGTCCGCGTCGATGCGAGCGGGCTGCGGGAGTTCCTGGACAGCACCGAGCGGATCGTCCCGACCGGCGAGGAACGCCCCGAGAAGGAACTCGACCAGGTCATCGAGGCCCTCCTCCGCACCTGACGCCTGCGTCGTTCGTCGGCGCGGGGGGCGTCGGGCGCGTGGGCCGGGCAGTCCGCGGACTGGCCCCGTCAGCGGGCCGTCGGCGGCGCACCGACCATGACACGCGAACCCACCACCGAAACCGGGGCCAGACCCGCCCGGGAACGAGAACTCGGCACCGTCAGCGGACCACCGGCCTCCGCTGGCCATGACACTTGCCGCAAAACCACACTCTGACCGCGCGAGCGCACGCCCGGGCGCCCGCCGACTCGGACACCCAGCGGTCCATCCGAAGCTGGCCGGGTCAGCGCACACCAGATCGACCGCTCACGCGGACCTCTGCCCACGGAGCATCCGCCGCGCCCCGACCCACCCGGCCCACCCTGGACTGGCCCCGTCAGCGCACCACCGGCGGCGCACCGACCATGACACCGACGACCGAGACGGCCACCCCGAATCCCCGAGATCGAGGTCAGGCCCAGCTGGCCCCGCCAGCGCGCCGACGACGCCCGCTCACCCTGACACTCACTCGAGGGCGGTCCCTTGACCGCCTCAACGCCCGCCCGGGCGCCCGCCGACTCGGACACCCAGCGGTCCATCCGAAGCTGGCCGGGTCAGCGCACACCGGGCGGATCGCTCACCCTGACGACCGGGCGGGGTCCGCGGTTTGCTCGGGGCGACAGGAAGGCTGGCTGCGCCAGCGGGTCGCGGAGCGTTCGCTCACGCAGCCGCGATGGCTGCAGTACGCCGGGGGCGACCAGGGGCGGCGGCGACCGGCGGCGGCGACTCACCCGGCAGCCGCGGGCTCCGCGCGGGCGCATCGGGTCAGTGGGCGGCCGCGGGCTCTGTTCGGCGGCGCGGAGTTCGGGGCGGGCGGGACTGGCCCGTTCCCTTGCCCGTGGTGGTGGACGCTCCCACCGAAGACGACGCCGAAGACGCGATCTCCGGCACCCGGTCGCCGAGGATCTCGCGCAGGAACGTCCCGGTGTGACTCTCGGGCGTCGCGGCGATCAGTTCCGGCGGCCCCTCGGCGACCACCCGACCGCCACCCACGCCACCTTCCGGACCCATGTCGACCACCCAGTCGGCCGTCTTGATGACGTCCAGGTTGTGCTCAATGACGATCACGGTGTTGCCCGCGTCGACCAGCCGGCCGAGGACGCCGAGCAACTTCCGGATGTCCTCGAAGTGCAGGCCGGTGGTCGGTTCGTCGAGAACGTACGCCGTCCGCCCGGTGGACCGGCGCTGAAGCTCGGTGGCCAGTTTCACCCGCTGCGCCTCGCCGCCGGACAGGGTCGGGGCCGGCTGACCCAGCCGCACGTACCCCAGCCCGACATCGTTGAGGGTCCGCAGGTGACGCGCGATCGCGGGAACGGCGCCGAAGAAGTCGGCCGCCTCCTCGATCGGCATGTCGAGGATCTCGGCGATGTTCTTGCCCTTGAACTGCACTTCCAGGGTCTCGCGGTTGTACCGGGCGCCCTGGCAGACCTCGCACGGGACATAGACGTCGGGCAGAAAATTCATCTCGATCTTGATCGTGCCGTCGCCCGCGCAGGCCTCGCACCGGCCGCCCTTGACGTTGAACGAGAACCGGCCGGGCAGGTAGCCGCGCACCTTCGCGTCGGTTGTCTCGGCGAACAGCCTCCGGACGTGATCGAAGACGCCGGTGTACGTGGCCGGGTTGGACCGCGGGGTGCGCCCGATCGGCGACTGGTCGACCCGCACGACCTTGTCCAGCTCGGCCAGCCCGCTCACGGTGCGGTGCCGCCCGGGCACCTCCCGCGCGCCGTTGAGCTTGTTGGCCAGCACCGCCGCCAGAATGTCGTTGACCAGCGTGGACTTGCCGGACCCGGACACGCCCGTCACCGCGACCAGACACCCGAGCGGGAAGCTGACGGTGACGTCGCGCAGGTTGTGCTCGCGGGCGTCGTGCACGGTCAGCTCCCGCCCGCGGGTCGGCTTGCGTCGGGCCTCGGGCAGCGGGATCTGCCGCCGACCCGACAGGTACGCCCCGGTCATCGACTCCTCGGACGCCAGCAGGTCTTCCAGGTGACCGGACACGACCACGTTGCCGCCGTGTTCGCCGGCGCCGGGGCCGATGTCGACCACCCAGTCGGACGCCCGGATGGTGTCCTCGTCGTGCTCGACCACGATCAGGGTGTTGCCGAGGTCGCGCAGGCGCTCAAGGGTCGCGATGAGCCGGCGGTTGTCGCGCTGGTGGAGCCCGATCGAGGGTTCGTCGAGCACGTACAGGACCCCCACCAGGCCCGACCCGATCTGGGTGGCGAGCCGGATACGCTGCGCCTCGCCGCCGGCCAGCGTGCCGGACGTCCGGTCCAGCGAGAGGTAGTCGAGCCCGACGTCGAGCAGGAACACCAACCGGGCGTCGACCTCCTTCAGGACCCGGCCGGCGATCGTCGTTTCCCGCTCACTCAGCTCCAGCCCCCGCAGGAACTCCGCGCAGTCCCCGATCGGCAGGCCGGCGATCTCGGCGAGCGACCGCCCGCCGATCGTGACGGCCAGCGACTCCGGCTTGAGCCGGGCCCCCCGGCAGGTCGGGCAGGGCACATCGCGCATGTAGCCCTCGTACCGCTCGCGGCTGGTCTCCGACTCGGCCTCGTTGTGGCGCCGCTCCAGGAAGCCGAGCACCCCCTCGAAGGAGGTGTAGTACGACCGCTGCCGCCCGTACCGGTTGGTGTAGCGGACGTGGATCTCCGTCTCGCCCCGGCCGTGCAGAACGGCTTCGCGCACCTTCTTGGGCAGTCGCTCCCACGGCGTGTCGAGCCGGAAGCCCATGTCTTCGGCCAGGGACTGCAGCAGCCGCTGGAAGTACTCCTTGTTGTGTCCGCTCGACCAGGGCTGGATCGCCCCGTCGGCCAGCGACGCGGTCGGGTCGGGGACGACCAGCTCGGGGTCGACCTCTTTGCGGGTCCCGAGGCCGGTGCAGTCCGGGCACGCGCCGTACGGCGAGTTGAACGAGAACGAGCGCGGCTCGAGCTCCTCGAACGACAGGTTGTCGTACAGGCAGGCCAGATGTTCGGAGTACATCCGCTCGCGCTCGGGGTCGTCGGCCGGCTGGTCGACGAAGTCGATCAGCACCAGTCCGCCGCCCAGCCGGAGCGCCGTCTCGACCGAGTCGGTCAACCGCCGCTTGGCCGACGCCTTGGCCGAGAGTCGGTCGACCACCACCTCGATCGTGTGCTTGCGCTGCTTCTCCAGCTTGGGCGGCTCGGTCAGCGGGTGCACCTCGCCGTCGACCCGGACCCGCGAGAAGCCCTGGCTCTGCAGGTCGGCGAACAGCTCCACGTACTCGCCCTTGCGGCCGCGCACGACCGGGGCCAGCACCTGGAACCGGGTACCCTCCGACATCTCCAGCAGCCGGTCGACGATCTGCTGGGGGGTCTGCCGGGAGATCGGCCGGCCACAGTGCGGGCAGTGCGGGTGCCCGATGCGCGCGAAGAGCAACCGCAGGTAGTCGTACACCTCGGTGATCGTCCCGACCGTGGACCGCGGGTTGCGGGAGGTCGACTTCTGGTCGATCGACACCGCCGGCGACAGACCCTCGATGAAGTCGACGTCGGGCTTGTCCATCTGACCGAGGAACTGGCGCGCGTACGCGGACAACGACTCGACGTACCGCCGCTGACCCTCCGCGAAGATCGTGTCGAACGCGAGGCTCGACTTGCCCGACCCCGACAGGCCGGTGAAGACGATCAGACTGTCACGCGGCAGATCAAGATCGACATCGCGAAGGTTGTGCTCACGCGCGCCGCGCACGACGAGACGGTCGACCATCGACGGATCCTTCGGGCAGTGGGTGGACGAGAGTGGATGAGGGTTATCCAGGGGTAGGGACTCACAATTGCCACGGTCAGGGTGGGCAGCTGCCATGCTACGGAGAAGGTCCGACAGTTCTTCGGACGGCTGCGGCGGGCCCACCCGAAAGGAACCGCGATGAGCGCGTCCACCTACACCGGCGACGTGACGGTCGGCGGACCGTCCGCCACCCGCGAACTCCCAGGCCTCACGGTCACGAAGGTCGCGGTCGGCGGGTACGACAACAACTGCTACCTGCTGCGCTGTTCCCGGACCGGTGAGCAGCTGCTGGTCGACGCCGCGGCCGAGCCGGAGACGCTGCTCGGGCTGATCGGGGAACCGGGTCTGGCCACGATCGTGACCACCCACCGGCACTTCGACCACGTCCAGGCGCTGGCGCCGGTCACGTCCGCGACCGGCGCCACCACGGTCGCCCACGAGGCTGACGCCCCCGCCATCGCCGTCCCGACCGCCCGGATCGTCCACGACGGCGACGAGATCGCGGTCGGCGACGTCCGGCTGCGCGCGATCCACCTGGTCGGCCACACCCCGGGGTCGATCGCGCTGCTGTACGACGTCGATCCGGCCGCGCCCCATCTGTTCACCGGCGACTGCCTGTTCCCCGGGGGCCCTGGCCGGACAACAAACCCCGACGACTTCGCCAGCTTGATGGACGGGCTCGAGGCCAAGGTATTCGGTCCGCTGCCCGACGCGACGTGGATCTACCCCGGTCACGGCAAGGACTCGACGGTGGGCGCCGAGCGCCCGCAGCTCGCGGAGTGGCGGGCGAGGGGCTGGTAGCGCCCGGCGGGCGCCTACTGATCGCGAGCCACCGCCTACTGACCGCGAGCCACCCAGTGAAGGGAGAAGGCCCGGACCGCGACCTGGACCTGCTCGTCGTGCTCGACCACGTGGACCCCGCCGACCGTCCTCGACTCGTCGGGGCCATCCGCCGGGCGGTCAGCGCCCCGCGGCCGGTGAGCGACGCGACGCGGCCGGCCTCGGCTCCGGGGCCGCCGGCGAAAATGCGCTTGCGGCGAGGTGGACCGGGCGGATTGACTGCGGCCATGACCGATGTCCGGACGGCCCGGTTGGGCCTGCACGCGGTGGACGCCGCCGAGGCGCGGCGCATCCACGACCGCGCGCCCGACGGGAGCGACGCGTGGGCGCCGGACTACCCGTTCGACGGCGATCTCAGAGCGCTCGGTGGCTTCCTCCAGGCCAGTGAGCAGCACGGGGAGCAGCGCCCGTTCGGCTATTACCAGCTCACCCGGCGGGCGGACGGCCTGGCGATCGGCGGGATCGGGTTCATCGGGCCACCCGCGGCCGGCGTGGTGGAAATCGGCTACGGACTGGCTCCCGGAGCCCGCGGACACGGATACGCGGCCGAGGCGCTGAGCGCGCTGCTGACGATCGCCCGCGATCACGGCGTGAGCCGGGTCCGCGCGGACACCGACCCCGACAACATCGCCTCGCGGAAGACCCTCCGCCGGGCCGGGTTCGAGGCGCTCGCGGCGGACGCCGACCTGCATCACTTCGAGATCCGCCTGTAAGGCCGGGTCGCGGCGGGGCCCGGGAGGATGAACCCATGCGACTCCGTCCCGACTATCCGATCAGCACCGAACGCCTGAGGCTGCGACCGCTCGGCGCGAGCGACGCGGACGCGCTGCTGGCCTACCGGTCCATCCCGGAGGCGTGTCGCTGGGTTCCGTTCGAGCCGATGGATGCCGCCGAGATCGCCAAGCGGCTGGCCGGCCACTGGGCCAACACCACCATCGACGACGAGGGCCAGAACCTGACCCTCGGGATCGAGGTGACGGCCACCGGCGAGCTGGTCGGCGACGTGATCCTCATGCTGCACAGCCTTGAGCACCGGTCGGGCGAGATCGGCTACATCCTGCATCCGGCGCACGGCGGCCGGGGTTACGCCACCGAAGCGGTGCGGACCATGCTGGGTCTGGCCTTCGATGATCTCGGTCTGCGCCGGGTGGTCGCCCGGGTGGACGCGCGCAACGCCGATTCGGCCCGGCTGGCCACCCGGCTCGGGATGCGCCAGGAAGCACACCTGCTGAGCAACGAATGGTTCAAGGGCGGGTGGAGCGACGAGCTGGTCTTCGCGATGCTCGATGAGGAGTGGACGGCCGGGCCGGGTCCACGCGGTGTTCGCCGCGGCCGGAGCACCTGATCCCCCGACTTCAGCCGCCGGCCGCGACGAACACAACCAACGTTCGGCGCAAGCGCCCGACCGGACGTCCGGCCGGCCGGATTTCTGGTGCCCCGAAGTTCGGAGCCCCGCTCCGAATCATCTACCTGCACAAATTGTGCAATCTGCTTTTTTCTTCGCACCTTTCGGCCGACCCGGCCGGCCGGGGTGTCACAGACCAACGGTCTTCCTCGTCCAAGAGGGGCAGGCAACCCAGGGTCGGAACGGAAAGGACATCGACATGCGGGTACTGGTGGCGGGAGGGGCCGGTGCGATCGGTGGGCGGTTGATCCCCCGGCTGATCGCCGAGGGACACAACGTGGTGGCGACCACGCGGAGCCGGGCCCGGATCGAGCGGCTCCGGGCGTTGGGTGCCGAGCCGGTCGTGATGGACGGGCTGGACGCGGCCGCGGTCGGCGAGGTCGTCGCCAAGGCGCATCCGGAGACGGTGATCCATCAGATGACCGCCCTGGCCGGGCCGGGCAACCTGCGGCGCTTCGACCGGGAGTTCGCGGCCACCAACGAGCTACGGACCCGGGGAACGGACAACCTGCTGGCCGCGGCGGTCGGCGCGGGGGTCCGGCGCGTCATCGTGGCGAGCTTCACCGGCTGGCCGAACATCCGCGCGGGAGGTCCGGTGAAGACCGAGCAGGACCCGCTCGACCCCCGGCCGCCGGCCGCCCAGCGCCGGAGCCTGGCCGCGATCGCCCACCTTGAGCAGGTCGTTCCGGCGGCCCGGGACGTCGAGGGGATCGTGCTGCGGTACGGCCTCTTCTACGGACCGGGATCCTCCGACGAGATCTCGGCCATGGTCCGGAAGCGGGCGCTGCCGCTGGTCGGCGACGGCACCGGAGTCTGGTCGTTCATCCACGTCGATGATGCCGCCGCCGCGACCGTCGCCGCGCTGCACCACGGCGCCCCGGGTGGGCTCTACAACATCGTCGACGACGAGCCCGCGCCGCTGTCGCAATGGCTACCGTTCCTGGCGGACGCGCTCGGCGCCGAGCCACCTCGGCGGATTCCGACGTGGCTGGCCCGGATCGTCGGCGGGCCGGTGGCGGTGTCCATGACAACCAGCATCCGTGGCTCCTCGAACGCCCGGGCCAAGCGGGACCTCGGCTGGAGCCCGCGCTACGGGAGCTGGCGCGACGGTTTCCGCGAGCCGGTGCCGGCCGGTGAAGCGAGGCCGCGGACGGTACGGCGGCCCGTGGCGACCGACCCGGGTGACCAGCTCCGGCGGCGCTCCAAGGTGAGCCGCGGACGGCGGGCGAGTCCCGTTGACCGTGAATGATCTCCGATGATTGACTCTGCGAGCCGGATCAATCGCTCTACGTAACCATCGGAGTCGGCATGGATATCCGCCGTGGCCTGGTCGTGATCGGCGCCTCCCTCCTCGTCCTGAGCGGCGCGGCTACGGCGGTCGCCAGTCCGACCACGGTCACCAGCCCCACGGCAGCCACGGGAGCCGGAGCCGGACCTGCGGGGGCGGCGGTCCACCGGTCGGTCGCGTCGTCGGCGGCGAGCGCCGACGCGACGTGGCTGGACGAGTGCTCGGCGAACCACCTGGCCGGCGACGCGCGACTGGGGCCTCGCTGGCTGCCGTTGACCGGCCCGGTCGGCCGGGAGCTGTTCTTCTACCGGCCGACCGGCGGGCGGTCAGCGGCCGCATTCCTCACGACCTGGTACGACCCGACGGCGGTGGGTGGAACCGGCGGCTGGCGTTACCCGCCCGCGTCCGGCTACGTCGTCGGGCCGGGCGGCCACCCGATCGAGTTCCGCCGGTCGTTGCGGCCGGGAACCGACATCGACCGGTTCGGCAGCGAGTACGGCACCTTCCTGGCCCCGGCCGGGACCCCGTACGCGGCGCGATCGATCCCGCCCCAGAGCCTCGACGGCACGCCCGCCGCCGGCTGCAATTACCACGACTACGAGGTGCTCAAGCCGTTCATGGTCGACGCGGGACCGATCGCGCCGGCCTTCGCTCAGCCGGGCGGCGGGATCCAGTACCAGCTCGACGCGACCCTGATCGCCGGGGCGCCGGGGAACCTCAACGTGCAGTGGCTGGTCGACCACGGCTACCTGCGCCGGCTGACCTGAACACCCGCCGGGTCGACCAGTCCCGGGCCGTCCCGGACCAGGACCACCTCGACCACACGGACGATCATTCCACCGGGCACCGCGCACCGGGACCGGTCCGCCCGCTTTCCCGATCGGCACCGATCGGTCCGTGACCCCGGCGACCGACCTCCGGCGATCGGGGCGTGCGGGCAGACAGTGCACTCATAATCGGTCGGACGGACGAGCCGCTCCCCCGCAGGAGGCTGTGGTGGTCATCGATGGTCCGGCCTCCGCACACCGCGCGCCGTTCGAAGGCCCGACGATGGCGGAGATCGAGGCCGGGCTGACGGCCCCGGGGGCCCCGTTCGAGCTGGTCGACGTCGACGTCTCCGGCGTCCGCCTGCGGGCCTGGAAGAACGCCGCGACCTCGTTACGTTCGCTGCTCGAGCTCAGCCGCACGTTTGGCGACCAGCCGTTCATCGTCCACGAGGACGATGTGGTCACCTTCGAGAAGCATTTCCGGGCCGCCGCCCACCTGGCGACGGTGCTGGTCGACCGGTACGGCTTGCGGAAGGGCGACCGGGTCGCCGTCGCGATGCGCAACCGGCCGGAATGGTCGATCGCGTTCTGGGCCGCCGCGGCCGCCGGCGCGGTCGTCGTCCCGCTGAACGCCTGGTGGACGGGGCCTGAGCTGCGCTACGGCCTGGCGGATTCGGGCGCCACGGTGGCGTTCGTGGACGCCGAACGGAACGGGCGGCTGGCCGGGCTGCTGGCCGACCTCGATGTGTCGGTGGTGGTCGTCAACGACCGCCCCGAATCGCTCCGGGACTCCGGTTCAGGTCGCGAGGTGCGCTGGGCGGACCTGGTCGCCGACCGCTCCGTCGACGCCGAACTGCCGGCCGTGGGGCTGGACCCGGACGATCCGGCCACGATCTTCTACACCTCGGGGACGACGGGGCGACCGAAGGGCGCACTCGGCACCCACCGCAACATCTGCGGAAATCCCGTCTCGGTCGCCTACGCGGCCGAGCGGAGCCGGCTGCGGTCGGGAAGGCCGGTGCCGGACCCGGACGCCCGGGCCGTCGGGTTGTTGTCGGTCCCCTTCTTCCACGCCACCGGCTGCCATTCCGGCCTGGTCACGCATCTGGCCCGCGGCAGCACGCTGGTGTTCATGCGCAGGTGGAACCCGGAGCGGGCGCTCGAACTGATCGAACGGGAACGCGTGACGGTCTTCGGCGGTGTGCCGGCCATGGTGTGGCAGGTGCTGCAGTCACCGGCGCTGGCCACCCGCGACACCTCCAGCGTGCTGTCGATCGGCTATGGCGGCGCGCCTGCGCCGCCCGAGCTGGTCCGGCGCCTCGAGCAGCTGTTCCCGGGCCGGTCGTCGTCGAACGGCTACGGGCTGACCGAGACGTTCCGCGCTCACGACCTCGAATGCGGGCGTCGACTGTCAGCGCCGGCCCGGCAGCGTCGGCGTGCCGGTACCGGTCGTCGACCTGCGGGTGGTCGACGCCGACGGGAACGACGTGCCGACCGGCGAGGTCGGCGAACTGTGGATCCGGGGTCCGAATGTCGTCCGCGGCTACTGGGGACGGCCGGACGAGACGTCCGCGACGTTCGGCGGCGGCTGGCTGCGCAGCGGCGACATCGCCCGCATTGACGACGAGGGCTTCGTCTATGTCGTCGACCGGGCCAAAGACATGATCATCCGGGGTGGCGAGAACGTGTACTGCGCCGAGGTCGAGGCCG
>JAMFSN010000209.1 GCA_026225295.1 Frankia alni | reverse complement strand
CGGCCGCCGATGCCGCGTTGCTGGGCCAGCTCACCCAGGACCCGCAGGGTGACCAACTGGTTTTCGTGCAGCTCCGGCTGCGGTCGGGGCGCCCACTCGGGGCGGTGCCGGCGGCCCGGTCGGTGCCGATCGCCGAGCTGGGCCCGGCCTGGGGGGTGGCGCTCGCCGGGGGGGCGGCGACGTCCCCGGTGTTCCGGCTGGACGGCCAGGCCCGGCGGGCGGCGGTGGTGCCGGTCGGACCGGTCGGCCGGCCATGGGGGGTGGCGACCGTCGTCGCCGACGAGGCGATCGCGCAGAGTTTCGACGAGAACCTGCAGGGCCTGGGCGCTTCGCCGGGCGGCCAGTCGGACCTGGACGCGCGGGGTGTCGCGATCGTGTCGTGGGATCCCGCCCTGCGGGGCCGCCGACTGGTCGACCCGGCCGATCTGACCACCGCCAGATCCGGTTCCTACCTCCACTGGACGACCGGTTCGGGTCGGGGCCAACTGACCACCGTGGCGACCCGGCAGGCCACGACCGGCTACTACACCGTGTTCCAGCAGCCGACCTCGGCGCTGTTCTCCGATCTGCGGGCCCGCCAACGGCTGGCCAACCTGCGGCTGGCCGCCGTGCTGATCGTCGCGCTCGGGGCGTTGTCGGTGTTCGGCTGGGGGCGGGCCCGCACCGCCGCCCGGGCCCGGGCCCGGGTCCAGGCGTTGCTGCGGCACTCCCGGGACCTGATCTTCGTCGTAGGTGACGACGGAACGATGACCTTCGTCAGCCCGGCCCTGGAGACCCTGCTCGGCTACCCACCGACCGCCTGGGAAGGTGAACGCCTGGCCCGGTTCACCGACCCGGCCGACGCGGCCCGGATCAGCGGCCTGACGTCCGGGGCCGCGCGCGACGGACCCCGGATCACCCGCGACGTGCGGCTACGGGCCGCCGACGACACCCTCCGGTGGTTCGACCTGGAAGCCAGCGACCTACGCGACCAACCCGAAATCAACGGAGTGCTGGTCACCGGACACGAAATCAGCACCCGCAAACGGCTGCAGGACCAGCTCGCCTACGAAGCCAGCCACGACCCCCTGACCGGCCTGGCCAACCGGGAGGTCTTCGCCACCCGCCTCGAAACAGCCCTCGACGACACCATCCGGGCCGGCCCCGGCGGCCCGCCGGTATCGGTTCTGATGGTCGACCTGGACCTGTTCAAAGCCGTCAACGACGACCGCGGCCACCACGTCGGCGACCAGGTCCTGGCGGTCGTCGCCGCCCGGCTGGCCGCCACCGTGCGCCCGGACGACCTGGTCGCCCGCTACGGCGGCGACGAATTCGCCGTCCTGCTGCCCGCCACCACCGAAACCCGGGCCCACGACGTCGCCGACCGCATCCAAACGGCCGTCCGGGCCCCGATCACCGTCGACGCAACCACCCTGCGGATCGCCGCCAGCGTCGGCGTCGCCACCTCCACCACCGAAGGCACCCACCCCGGCCAGCTCCTCCGCGCCGCCGACCACGGCATGTACCAGGCCAAACAATCCGACCGCCACCACGCCGAAGCCGGCTCCCCGGTGCAGCCCGGGCCGCCCCGGTCGCCCCGGTCGCCCGGGCCGCCCGGGTCGCCCGGGTCGCCGACGTGGACGAACCCGCCCCCCCAGCCGGGCCCGGGCACGACCGCGCCCGCCGCCCCGACCGCCCGCGGCTCGGCCGCCCGCACCGGACCGACCACCGGACCGGCTCCCGGCCGCTCCCGGCCGGTGGAGCCGCCGCGCTCCCCGGCGCAGCGGTCCGCGCACGCCCCGGCCGCCCGGGGCGTGAGCCGGTGGATTCCCCTGGTCGTGGCCGTCCTGGTGGTGCTGGGGGTGGCGGTGGCCGGCTCCCGGATCGTGATCGCCGCGCAGACGTCCACCGAACACAAGCGGATCGCCGAGCGATCCACCCTCACGGACCGGGTCGCCAACAACACCCTGATCGCGGCGTACCAGAGGCTCGTGCCGCTACTCAATTCGGTCCCCTGGTCGCTGACCGACGCCGCCCGCGACCAGGCGCTGCTGGTCGCCCTGGCCGCCAATCCCACCTCCGGAGTCAACCCGGTACTGGTCCTCGACCGCCTCGACGGCACCGTCATCGCCCAGGTCCCGCCGGGGGCCCGGTTGCCGTTCGGGCCGGGTAGCCAGGCGTGGAACTCCGCCCTGGCCGGGCAGGCCGGGGTGACCCCGACGGCGTACAGCGTCGGGGCCTGGCGCGCCTACTACGCCGTGCCGATCCTGCGCGGTGGCCGGCCCGCGGCCGTCCTGGCCCTCGGCTACAACCTCAGGACGATCTATCCGGAAGCGGCTATTGCCGCCCTCGGGGGCCTGGGCACCGGCGTCGGTGGGTTCTTCGTGGTCGACCAGACCGGGCGGGCCAGCCTGGCCTGGGACCCGGCCCTGATCGGCCGACCCGTCATACCGCGCGGCGACCTGCCCCCGCCGGGCGACCCGCGCCGGATCTATCCGCCGCACACCGACGGGGTGGTCACCATCGCCGCGCAGATCCCGGCGGCGGGCGCCCCCGCGTACGTCGTGTTTCAACAGTCCGAGGCGCTGCTGTTCCACGACCTCCGGACCGGGTGGTTGTCCCGCGACCTGGCCCTGCTGCTGATCGTCGCCTTCACGCTCGGCGCGCTCACCGTCCTGGACGCCCGCCGTGAACGCGTCGTCCGCCGGGCCGAGGCCCGCCTGTCCGCTCTGCTGCACAACGCCCACGACATCTTCGTCCTCGTCGACACCGAACAGCGGGTCAGCTTCATCAGCTCCGCCATCCAGAACCTGCTGGGCTGGAACGCGCGCGCCCTGATCGATTCGGACCTGATCGAGCTCATCCATCCCGACGACTTCGAGCGGCTGCGGGCCTTCGGCCTCACCGTTCGCGGGACCGGATCCAGATCCATTCGCGACATCCGCCTGCGCGCCGCCGACGGGACCTACCGCTGGTTCGACATGGAGGCCGTCGACCTGACCGCCGACCCCCGCATCCGAGGAACCCTCTCGACCTGCCACGAAACCAGCGACCGCAAGCACCTGTCCGATGAACTGGCCTACCGGGCCGGCCACGACCCCCTCACCGGCCTGGCCAACCGGGCCCACTTCACCCGCCGCCTCGACACCATCGCCACCGCCGACACCGGGAAACAGTTCGCCGTCCTGTTCGTCGACCTCGACAACTTCAAACCCGTCAACGACACCTACGGACACGCCGCCGGCGACGAGGTCCTCCGAGTCCTGGGCGCCCGCCTGCGCGCCGCCGGCCGCGACGCCGACCTCGTGGCCCGCCTCGGCGGCGACGAATTCGCCCTGATCCTCAACGGCATCCAGGAAGAGGACGCCCGCCGCGTCGCCGCCCGCCTCCTCGGCGTGATCCGCGGTCCGGTCGCCGTCGCCGGCACCGTCCTGCAGATCGACGCGACCATCGGCGTCGCGATCGCCACCACCGGCGCCGGGCGACCCGAAACCGTCGTCCGCGACGCCGACCGCGCGATGTACCAGGGCAAGGAATCCGGCCGCGGCCGCTACGTCATAGCGTAAACGGCGGCCCCTCGGTGGTACGTCGCCGCGTGGTGTCCGGATACCGACACCGACCCGAAAGCACGGCCGGATCGGGAATACCAGGGCCCGCGACGTGGTGTCCGAATCGATTCTCTCGCTCACCGCGTACGACACGAAGATCTTCGCGGTCGGGCAAGCGCTCCAGGGAATGGGCGTCTGGCTGGGCTACGCGCCGTTCGAACGCCCGGTTCCGGCCGACCAGGACTTCTTCAGCGCCATGGCCACACCTACTCCCCGGAGCGGCAGCCGGCCGCCAACGAAATCGCGCTGGTCGGTTGGGTGGACACCGATCTG
>JAMFSN010000208.1 GCA_026225295.1 Frankia alni | reverse complement strand
GGGGCGGCACGGCGCAAATGACGCGGACCGCCGCGCGGATGCACACTGGAAAGGCGGCGGCCCCGTTCCGTTCGGGGCCGACCCGGAGTGGGTCCAGGCACTGCCCTCCGGCACGGCCTGGTTCGAGTATCGACCAGAGGGACGCACGTGGCGCGACGAGAGCTAGTCCAGATCAAGACCGCGGCCGAGATCACCAAGATGCGGGCGGCCGGCCTGGTGGTGGGACGCACGCTGGAGAAGCTGCGGGCCGCCGTCGAGCCGGGCATCACCACGGCCGACCTGGACGACATTGCCGAGCGCTCGATCCGGGGCGAAGGCGCCGTGCCGTCCTTCAAGGGCTACCAGGGCTTTCCGCTCACCATCTGCACGTCGGTCAACTCCGAGGTCGTACACGGCATCCCCCGCCGCAAGAAGGTGCTGCACGAGGGCGACGTGATCTCGATCGACTGCGGCGCGATCCTGGACGGCTGGCACGGTGACTCGGCAATCACCGTCGCCGTCGGTGAGATCACCCCCGAGCTGACCGAGCTGATCCGGGTCTGCGAGGACTCGCTGTGGGCCGGCCTGGCTGCCGCCCAGCTGAACGGCAAGCTGACCGATATCTCGGCGGCGGTCGAAGGGGCGATCCGGCCGCACGCCTACGGCATCGTCGACCACTACGGCGGCCACGGCATCGGCACCGAGATGCACCAGCCGCCGCACGTGCTCAACTACGGCCGGCCCGGGCGGGGCATGCGCCTGGTCGAAGGGGTCGCGCTCGCGATCGAGCCGATGATCACCGTCGGCTCGCCGGACACGTTCGTGCTCGACGACGACTGGACGGTGGTGACGACCGACGGCTCGTGGGCGGCCCACACCGAGCACAGCGTCGCCATCACCCCGGCCGGCCCGTGGGTGCTGACGGCATTGGACGGGGGAGTCGAGCGCCTGTCGGCGTTGGGGGTCGCTTGCGGCCAGCCGGCCGAGTCGGCCCAGTCGCCGGTCTGACCTCCGCGGCCACCCTGGGATCATGGTGGCCTCGTAACATCTGCGGGCCGGCGGGAGGCTTCTGTGGGGGAACGTCCCGGAATCTTCATCGGGTGCTCCACCGAAGGACTACCGGCCGCCCGGGCGCTCGGGCGCTGCCTGGACGGCGAAGCCGAGGTCGCCTTTTGGGATCAGGGCGCGATGCAGCCCAGCCGATCAATTCTCGACAACGTGCTCGAGGCCATCCGGGGAGCGGACTTCGCCGTCCTGCTCCTCACTCCCGACGATGTGTTGATAAGCCGGTCCCGGCGCCGGGCGGCGGCCCGGGACGACGTTGTGTTCGAACTGGGGATGGCCTTCGGGGCGCTCGGGCCGGGTCGTGCGTTCTTCCTGGTCCCCCGGGACAGTGGTCCGGAGATCTTTGCCGGTCTCGCCGGCGGGCAGTCCATCTCCTATCCGCCACCAGGGCAGAAGGGCTGGGTGTCGGCCATGGGCTCACCCGCGGCGGCCATCACGGAAGCGATCGGGCGCTCGCGGCCGGCGGCGGTGCCGTCCCCCGGGCTGGTGGATCCGGCGTTGTGGACCCAACGCTGGGACGCCGGGCCGTTGGAAGGCATGTTCCTGGAGACGTTCCCCGAGGCCCAACTCGATCTCGGTCAGCGGCTTGACCAAGCGCGGGAGCAGATCAGTCTTTTCGGCCTGACCAGGAACTTCTTCGCCCGTGACGCAGTCCGGGAACTGCTCGTTCACAAGGCGCGGACGATCCCCGTCCGGATGTACCTGATGGATCCGACGTGCTCAGCCAGGGCGGAGCGGTACCGCGTCGAGCCGGTTGAAGCGGCGTTCGAAGATCCGGACCGGGCCGAGCGGGAGATCCTCGGCCCGCTCCGGACGCTCGAGCGCCGAGCCGCGGAGCAGAGCGGGCGTCGCGAGGGTGCCGGCCTGAAGGTGTACCTCTACAACTTCCCGTGCTCCTTCGCCGTCGAGCAGATCGACAACTCATGCCGCGTCATGCTCTACGGGCACGGCCAGCGCGGGACGGAAGGTCCCATCATGATTTTCCGTGAGGGAACGCCCTACTACGAATATTTCGCCAGGCAGATCCACTGGCTCGATGGGCTCGCGACCGGGTCGATCACGGAGCCGTGGGCGTCGAAGGGGGTCCGGGTCCTCCCGCTCTCCGGGTCCGGGCCGCCCGCCCCGTCCGGGCACTAGACACGCCCCGCCGGCTCCCGTCAAGGATGACGTAGACTCGTCAGGTGGCGGTTCTTCCATGCGCCTGGCCGTCGATGGCCGGGCGCATCGAGAACGTCATCGGGACGAAATAAGACTAGGACAGCGACCAGGACAGCGGAGGACATGCCGAAGAAGGACGGGGCCATCGAGATCGAGGGCCGGGTCGTCGAGCCGCTCCCCAACGCGATGTTTCGCGTGGAGCTGCAGAACGGACACCGGGTGCTCGCTCACATCAGTGGCAAAATGCGCCAGCACTACATCCGAATCCTTCCCGAGGACCGGGTGGTGGTCGAGCTGTCGCCCTACGACCTGTCCCGCGGTCGGATCGTCTACCGCTACAAGTAAAACTCCGATGCGTTCCGCGGATCGCATCCCGCACGCGCGGCCGCGGTTGCGCAAGAAAGGCACGTAGCCGTGAAGGTCAAGCCGAGCGTCAAGGCAATCTGCGACAAGTGCAAGGTGATCCGCCGGCACGGGCGGGTCATGGTCATCTGCGACAATCTGCGTCACAAGCAGCGTCAGGGCTGACCATCCGGTCGTCGCCCGCCCACTCGCCCCTATCCGGGGCTGAGGCGGTCCGGCGGCCGGCACCTCATCAAGCGTCACCAAGGCGGCCCCCCCGGGGTCGCCTTCACCCCCGGCCCGGAGGCCGGGGCCTCGTGGTACCGGAGCAGCCGCACCGGAGCGCCCGAGGACCGGTGGCGCCCCACACCTCCGGGTAGCAAGGAAGGAACACCCTTCATGGCACGCCTATCGGGCGTCGACCTGCCGCGTGAAAAGCGCGTCGAGGTCGCCCTGACCTACATCTTCGGCATCGGCCGGACCCGCGCCCTGGAGACGCTCGCGGCGACGGGGGTCAACCCGGACACCCGCGTCCGGGACCTCTCCGACGCGGACGTGAACAAGCTGCGCACCTGGATCGACGCCACCTACCGCGTCGAGGGTGACCTCAAGCGGGAGATCCAGCAGGACATCCGTCTGAAGATCGAGATCGGTTGCTACCAGGGCATTCGGCACCGTCGCGGCCTTCCGGTGCATGGGCAGCGCACCCACACCAACGCCCGGACCCGCAAGGGCCCGCGCCGGGCCATCGCCGGCAAGAAGAAGGCCGGCAAGAAGTAGCAGTCGCGCGCCGGGGCGCACCCGGCGACATGCGATCGACGACCTCGTAGACGGAGAAGACCAGCAGACATGCCTCCCAAGACCCGCGCCGGAGCCGGCGTCAAGAAAGTCCGCCGCAAGGAAAAGAAGAACGTCGCTCACGGGCACGCCCACATCAAGAGCACGTTCAACAACACGATCGTCTCGATCACCGACCCCAACGGGAACGTGATCTCCTGGGCGTCCGCCGGCCACGTCGGCTTCAAGGGCTCCCGTAAGTCCACCCCGTTCGCCGCGCAGATGGCCGCCGAGAACGCGGCCCGCAAGGCGCAGGAGCACGGGATGCGCAAGGTCGACGTGTTCGTCAAGGGCCCGGGTTCCGGTCGGGAGACCGCCATCCGGTCGCTGCAGGCCGCCGGCCTCGAGGTCGGTGCCATTCAGGACGTCACGCCGACTCCGCACAACGGCTGCCGCCCGCCCAAGCGCCGGAGGGTGTGATCATGGAGCGAAGCGACAACGCGCTCCGGCGCCCTCGAGCGGCATCGCGCCGCCGCGTCTGACGTTCGCGCCCTGGTAACGAGAGAGAAGGACGAGTATGGCCCGCTACACCGGCGCGGACTGCAAGCGCTGCCGCCGCGAGAAGATGAAGCTGTTCCTCAAGGGCAGCAAGTGCGAGTCGCCGAAGTGCCCGATCGAGATCCGCCCCTACCCGCCGGGCGAGCACGGTCGCGGTCGCACCAAGGACTCCGAGTACCTCCTGCAGATGCGGGAGAAGCAGAAGTGCGCCCGTATCTACGGCGTCCTGGAGAAGCAGTTCCGGGGCTACTACGAGGAAGCCAACCGCCGCACCGGCAAGACCGGTGACGAGCTGCTGCGCATCCTGGAGTCCCGCCTGGACAACGTCATCCACCGGTCCGGTTTCGCCGCCTCGCGTGACGCCGCCCGGCAGTACGTCCGCCACGGCCACGTGCTGGTGAACGGCCACAAGGTCGACATCCCCAGCTACCAGGTCGCGTCGAACGACATCATCGAGATCCGGGAGAAGTCCCGCGAGATGACGCCGTTCATCATCGCCCGCGAGACCGCCGGCCAGCGGCCGATCCCGGCCTGGCTCGAGGTCATCTCCAGCCAGATGAAGATCCTGGTGCACTCGCTGCCGGAGCGGGGCGTCATCGACACCCCGGTCCAGGAGCAGCTGATCGTCGAGTTCTACTCCAAGTAGACCGGCACGGCAGTAACCGCCGGTCAGCAGACCGGCACCTTGACAGTCAGGTTGCGCGCTGTCCGGAGGCCATGGCTTCTGGACTACAGGGCGTAATCTGGACCGGCGGGTGGGGTGGACCGAGACCCTGCCCGCCGCGCTCCCCCCGGGGGGCACCCGACACGGCCTCATATGGCGGTGGCCGTGTACCGGAAGGAAGTAGTGCAGTGCTTATTGCTCAGCGTCCCACCCTGGTCGAGGAGCCGATCGCCGAGTTCCGCTCGAAGTTCATCATCGAGCCGCTCGAGCCCGGTTTCGGCTACACCCTCGGCAACTCGCTGCGGCGCACGTTGCTGTCGTCGATCCCCGGCGCGGCCGTGACCAGCATCCGCATCGACGGCGTCCTGCACGAGTTCTCGACGGTGCCGGGGGTCAAGGAGGACGTCACCGACGTCATCCTGAACCTCAAGGAGCTGGTCGTCAGCTCGGACAACGACGAGCCGACCGTGATGTACCTGCGCAAGCAGGGTCCCGGTGCCGTCACCGCCGCCGACATCGCGCCGCCGGCCGGCGTCGAGGTGCACAGCCCCGACCTGGCCCTGGCGACCCTCAACGACAAGGGTCGGCTCGAGATCGAGCTGACCGTCGAGCGGGGCCGGGGCTACGTCAGCGCGGTGCAGAACAAGCAGCCCGGCCAGGAGATCGGCCGGATCCCGGTGGACTCGATCTACTCCCCGGTCCTCAAGGTCACCTACAAGGTCGAGGCGACCCGGGTCGAGCAGCGGACCGACTTCGACCGCCTGATCGTCGACGTGGAGACCAAGCAGTCGATCACTCCGCGGGACGCGATGGCCAGCGCCGGCAAGACCCTGGTCGGCCTGTTCGGGTTGGCTCAGGAGCTCAACGCCGAGGCGGAAGGGGTCGACATCGGCCCGTCCGCGGCGGACGCGGCGCTCGCGGCCGACCTGGCCCTGCCGATCGAGGAGATGGACCTCACCGTCCGCTCCTACAACTGCCTCAAGCGCGAGGGCATCCACACGATCGGCGAACTGGTCGCCCGCAGCGAGGCCGACCTGCTCGACATCCGTAACTTCGGGCAGAAGTCCATCGACGAGGTCAAGACCAAGCTCGCCGGTATGGGCCTCGCGCTGAAGGACTCCCCGCCCGGATTTGACCCGCGGGCGGCGGTCGACACGTACGGTACCGACTCGTACGCGACGGCGTTCTCGGACCCGGCGGACGACGGCGCCGAGTTCGTGGAGACCGAGCAGTACTAACGGCCCACCAGCACGACAGCCCCACCAGCACGACGGCACCACCAGCACCGCCGGAACCTGTCCGTCGGGAGTCGGCCGGTCACCCCGGTGACCGGCCGGCCCCGCCCGATGGCCGCACCGACAGCGACACGATCGAGGAGCATTTCCCATGCCCACGCCCTCCAAGGGCCCGCGGCTCGGCGGTAGCCCCGCGCACGAGCGACTGATGCTGGCCAACCTCGCCACGTCGCTGTTCGAGCACGGCGGAATCACCACGACCGAGGCCAAGGCCAAGCGGCTGCGTCCCTACGCCGAGCGGCTGGTGACCTTCGCGAAGCGCGGGGACCTGCACGCCCGTCGCCGGGTCATGCGCGTCGTGCGCGACAAGTCCGTCGTGCACACCCTGTTCACCGAGATCGGCCCGCGGTACTCGACGCGCGACGGCGGCTACACCCGCATCGTCAAGCTCGGCCCCCGCAAGGGCGACAACGCCCCGCTGGCCCGGATCGAGCTGGTCGAAGGGCTGACCGTCGGCCAGGAGGCCGTCGGCGAGGCGGAGCGCGCCCGGGGCAGCCGGTTCGCGCCGCGCCGCCGCGCGACCGGAGCCACCGCCGAAGCCGCTGAGGCCGCCGCGGCCGAGTCGCCGACCGCCGCGTCGGTGGCCGACCTGGAGGCCGCTGACGCCGCCGAGGTCGAAGTGGCCGAGTCCGCCGTGGGCGGGGTCCCGGTCTCCGAGGCCGAGGGCGCTGAGGCCACCCGGGCCGCGGGCGAAGAAGTCGCCACGGCCAGCGCCGGCATCCCCGGCGAGGGCGCGACCGAAGAGGCCCCGGAAGCGACCGGCACGCCTCATCCGGTCGCCGATGAAGCCCCTGAGGACTCCACGTCCTGACCCCGCGATGAGCACCCGCCGGTGAACCGGCGTTCTTTCACCGGAGTACGCGGCGTCACCGGAGCACGCAGCCTCACCGAAGCGCGCGGCCCCGGAGGCTTCACCGGGCCTCCGGGGGCCGCCGACGGTCTGGTCCGGCTCCGGCTGGACATCGGCTACGACGGCACCGGGTTCGCGGGCTGGGCCCGCCAACCGGGTCAGCGCACCGTTCAGGGCGACATCGAAGACGGGCTCATGCGCGTCACCCGGTTGAGCGCGGTCCGGCTCACGGTGGCCGGGCGCACCGACGCGGGCGTTCACGCCCGGGCCCAGGTCGCCCACGTCGACCTGCCCGACGACGTTGTGCTCGGCGGGCTGGCCCGCCGGCTCAACGGCGTGCTCGACCGCTCGGTGCGGATCACCGGCCTGGGTCCCGCCCCGGCCGGCTTCGACGCGCGGTTCTCGGCGTTGTCCCGGCGCTACCTCTACCGGATCAGCGACGCCCCGTACGGGGCGGCCCCGCTGCGTAGGCACGACACGTACGCCATTCCCCGGCCGCTCGACGCCGACCGGATGCGGCACGCCGCGCTGCACCTGATCGGGGAGCACGACTTCGCGGCGTTCTGCCGTCGGCGCGAGTTCTCAACCACCCGGCGGACCCTGCTCCGCCTGGACGTCAGCCGCGACCCCGAAGGGGTCATCATCGCCGATGTCGAGGCGGACGCCTTCTGCCATTCGATGGTCCGGGGCCTGGTCGGATCCCTGGTCGCGGTGGGGGAAGGCCGGAAGGGCGCCGACTGGCCGGGCGAGGTGCTGGCCCGCGGGATGCGCGACCCGGCGGTCACCGTCGCGCCCGCGCACGGCCTGACGCTGATCGAGATCCGCTACCCGCCGGACACCGATCTGGCGACGCGGGCCGCCGAAACCCGCAAGGTGCGCGTCCCCACCACCCCGTCCGGCTGAGCCGGCCGCCCGCGCCGGCCGACGAGCAGACCGGCAGTGTCCTCGCGCGCTGCATAGCCCGCCGGCAGCGACGCATACGGGATCTGGCCGGGCCGGCCGCGGTGGACCGGCCCGATCGGGTGGGAGCGGCCGGAGTGGCAGCGTCAGCGGTGCGTTCTTGACTGCGTCAGCGCGCGTTGCCCGTGCGCTGATCATGCCAGTTGTCGGAAAAGACGTCGCTGTCAGTGTCCCCGCACATCCCCGCGCCCGCCGACCACGACAATTCCGTGGCCCCCCGGAAGTGTCATGGTCCCCGCGCCACACAACAAACGCCGACTCTGCCGAACCGATGCCGGCCGCGACCGGAGCCGACGCTGGACCGAAAAACCGCGTGACGGGCGGACGGGGCGTCGGCAAACTCGGTACGTGGGTTATCTGGACGTCTCGCATCTGTCCTACCGCCTCCCCGACGGGCAGGTGCTGTTCGACGATGTCTCCTTCCGGGTCGGCGAGGGTGCCGTCGCGGTCCTGGTCGGCGCGAACGGGGCCGGCAAGACGACCCTGCTGCGGATCATCGTCGGCGACCTGGCCCCGGCCGGCGGCGCCATCGGCCGCGACGGCGGCCTGGGAGTGATGCGGCAGTTCATCGGCTCGGTGCGCGACGAGACCTCCGTCCGGGACCTGCTGGCCTCGGTCGCCTCGCCCGCCGTGCGGGACGCGGCGGCGGAGGTCGACGCGGCCGAGCTCGCGATGATGGAGAGCGAGCAGGACGCGGTGGCCATGCGCTACGCCCAGGCCCTGGCCGACTGGGGCGACGCGGGCGGCTACGACGCGGAGGTGCTGTGGGACACCTGCACGACCGCCGCGCTGGGGCTCCCGTTCGAGCGCTGTCAGTACCGCGAGGTCCGGACACTGTCCGGGGGCGAGCAGAAGCGGCTGGTCCTGGAGGCGCTGCTGCGCGGTCCGGACGCCGTGCTCCTGCTCGACGAGCCCGACAACTACCTCGACGTGCCCGGTAAGCGGTGGCTGGAGGGCGCGCTGCGGGCCACCGCCAAGACCGTCCTGTTCGTCTCCCACGACCGGGAGCTGGTCGCCAACACCGCGACCCGGGTCGTCACGCTCGAGGCCCATTCGGCCTGGACCCACGGGGCGGGCTTCGCCAGTTACCCGGAGGCCCGCCGGGCCCGGCTGGAGCGCCTCGACGAGCTGCACCGGCGCTGGGAGGAGGAGCACCGCCGGCTCAGGGAGCTGGTCAACACGTTGAAGATCCAGGCCAGCATTTCCGAGGCGATGGCCCAGAAGTACCGGGCGATGCAGACCCGGTTGGCCCGCTACGAGGCGGCCGGCCCGCCGCCCGAACGGCCGGTCGAGCAGAAGGTGACGATGCGGTTGCGCGGCGGACGGACCGGGCTGCGCGCCCTGACCTGCACCGGGCTGGCCTTCGACGGGTTGACCGATCCGTTCGACCTGGAGGTCTTCTTCGGCGAGCGGGTGGCCGTCCTGGGGGCCAACGGGTCGGGCAAGTCCCACTTCCTGCGGCTGCTGGGTGGGGATGAGACGGTCCGGCACACCGGTGGGGTGAAGCTCGGCGCCCGGGTCGTGCCGGGGCTGTTCGCCCAGACCCATGCCCATCCCGAGCTGTTCGGGCGGACCCTGGTCGACATCCTGTGGCACGAGGCGCACGACCGGGGGCGGGCCATCTCCGCCCTGCGTCGCTACGAGCTGCACCACCAGGCCGACCAGTCGTTCCAGACCCTTTCCGGGGGCCAGCAGGCCCGGTTCCAGGTGCTGCTGCTGGAGATCGCCGGCTCGACGATGCTGCTGCTCGATGAGCCGACCGACAACCTCGACCTGGCCAGCGCCGAGGCGTTGCAGGACGGGTTGGACGCGTTCGAGGGCACCGTGCTGGCCGTCACCCACGACCGCTGGTTCGCCCGGTCCTTCGACCGTTACCTGGTCTTCGGCGCGGACGGCCGGGTCTACGAGGCTCCCGAGCCGGTCTGGGACACGGCTGCCGCCGTCTGATCGGCTGGCGCCTGGCGGCCAGAGGCGGCGGCCGTCAGTGTCAACGGGCCGACCAGCGCCCGCTGAGGACGACTATGAGGGTGGGTCGGCGGCGTCGGTGCACGTCGTCAGCGGGCGGCGTCAGTTCGTCAGGGTCGGCGCCGGTCATAGCGGGCCGGGACGCTGCCAGTTACGGCTTTCCGGTGATTGGCAGCGTCAAAGAAGATCGACTAGGCGTTGACACTGCCGCCAAAGGCGCGCTGATGCTGACTCGTTCCCCCGCACCACCCGCACCACCCGTGCCGCCTGCGCCCGGGCCGGGATCGAGAAGTGGCGGCGTCAGCGGCCGCTGTAGGCTGCGCCAGCGATGTCAACTGCAGCGCTCAGGGTCGCGACGCGCGGGCGGCACGACGCCCCGGGTGGGTCGCCTGGTAACCTCAAAGACTGCTGCGCGTGACACGTTCCCTGCGCGGGAATTGACCGTGCTGTCGCCCCTCGTGGGCGGCCCCATCGAGCAAGGCGACGAAGAAGGCAGACCTGTGCGCACGTACCAGCCCAAGCCGTCAGACGTCCAGCGCAACTGGCACGTGATCGACGCGTCCGACGTCGTGCTCGGCCGGCTGGCCAGCGAGGCCGCCAAACTGCTGCGAGGCAAGCACAAGGCATATTTCGCCCCGCACCTGGACACCGGTGACTTCGTCGTCATCATCAACGCAGGCAAGGTGGCCCTGACCGGCAACAAGCGGGACCAGGCGCTCTACCACCGTCACTCGGGCTTCCCGGGTGGTCTGCGCAGCACCTCGTACGGCTCGCTGCTCGACACCCGGCCCCAGGTCATTGTCGAGAAGGCGATCAAGGGCATGCTGCCCAAGAACAAGCTCGGCCGCGCCCAGGCGCGCAAGCTGAAGGTGTACGCGGGTCCCACTCACCCGCACACCGCTCAGCAGCCTGCCGAGTTCGAGATCAACCAGGTCGCGCAGTAGCCGCGGTCCAGGAAGGACACTGAAGACGTGGCTGTCGTGACCGACGCCCAGGGCAACATCCGTGCCACCGGTCGGCGCAAGGAGGCCATCGTCCGGGTGCGGCTGCTGCCGGGCTCCGGACAGTGGACGCTCAACGGGCGCACCCTCGAGGCGTACTTCCCGAACAAGGTCCACCAGCAGCTCGTGAACGAGCCGCTCAAGACCGTCGAGCGGGTCGACGCGTACGACATCATCGCGACGCTGCGGGGCGGCGGGATCTCCGGCCAGGCCGGCGCGCTGCGGTTGGCCATCGCCCGGGCCCTCACCGAGTCGGAAGAAGGCTCCCGGCCGGCGCTGAAGAAGGCCGGCTTCCTGAGCCGGGACGCCCGGGTCAAGGAGCGTAAGAAGTACGGCCTGAAGAAGGCCCGTAAGGCGCCCCAGTACAGCAAGCGCTAGTAGCGGAAGCGCTAGTACCGGAAGCGTTGATCCGTCTGTACCGGGGAGTAACACAGCATGGGAAGACTCTTCGGAACTGACGGAGTACGGGGCGTAGCCAACGTCGACCTCACGGCCGACCTGGCTATGAAGCTGTCGGCTGCGGCCGTCCGCGTTCTGAGGACCACCGATCCGGCCGAGCGTCCCTTGGTCGTTGTCGGCCGGGACACCCGGCCGTCCGGTGAGTTTCTGGAGGCGGCGGTCGTGGCCGGGCTGGCTGCGTCCGGTGCCGATGTGGTCCGGATGGGGGTCGCCCCGACACCGGCCGTCGCGCACGCGATCGCCCACGCCGGGGCGGCCCTCGGAGTGATGCTCTCGGCCAGCCACAACCCGATGCCCGACAACGGCATCAAGGTTTTCGGGGCCGGTGGGCTGAAGCTGCCGGACGAGGTCGAGGACGAGATCGCCGCCCGGCTCGACGAGCGGCCGGCGTTCCCCCCGACCGGCGCCGACGTCGGCCGGGTCCGCGACGACGCCCTCCTGGTCGACACGTACATCGATCACCTGCTGGCCGCCCTGCCCGCGCCGCTCGCCGGCCTGCGGGTGGTCGTCGACTGCGCGGAGGGCGCTGCATCGGTCCTCGCGCCCCGGGTTCTGCGGGCGGCGGGCGCCGATGTCATCGCGATCCACGCGAACGGGGACGGAAACCGCATCAACGCCGGGTGCGGGGCTACCCACACCGAGGGCCTGCGGGCCGCGGTGCTCGAGCACTGCGCCGACGCCGGGATCGCCCACGACGGCGATGCCGACCGCTGCCTGGCGGTCGCGGCGGACGGGTCCGACATCGACGGGGATCAGATCCTGGCCCTGTGCGCCCTCGGTCTGCGCGAACGTGGCCAGCTCAAGCACGACACGGTGGCCGTCACGGTGATGTCGAATCTGGGCTTCCACCACGCCATGCGCGACGCCGGGATCGCCGTGGTCTCCACGCCGGTCGGGGACCGGTACGTCCTGGAGGCGATGCACCGCGCCGACCTCTCGCTCGGCGGCGAGCAGAGCGGGCACGTGGTGTTCCGCGACCACGCCACCACCGGCGACGGTCTTCTGACCGCCCTGCAGATTCTGGGCCGGATGGCCGAGACCGGTCAGCCGCTCGACGAGCTGGCCAAGGTGATGGTCCGGCTGCCCCAGGTGCTGATCAACGTGACCGGGGTCGACCGGACCCGCGTGCACTCCTCCCCGGAGCTCGCGACGGCGGTGGCCGCGGCCGCGGCCGAACTCGGGGACGAGGGCCGGGTCCTGCTGCGTCCCTCGGGAACGGAACCGCTGGTCCGGGTCATGGTCGAGGCGCCGACCGAGCGGGCCGCCCAGACCGTCGCCGAGTCCCTGGCGGCGGCCGTCTCCCGTTCCCTGGGCTGACGCCGCCCTGGCCGGTTGCTTCCGGGTCGCCCGGCCATCGCGACATCCCTGGCTTCCCGGCCGTGCGGTTCGACGTCGGCGTTTAGGCTGGCTGCCATGTGCGGGATCATTGGCTACGTCGGTGGGAAGCCAGCCGTTGAGGTCGCGCTCGAGGGCCTGCGACGGCTGGAGTATCGCGGTTACGACTCGGCGGGGATCGCGGTTGTCGATCCGGACGGCTCGCTCCGGACCCGGCGCCGGGCCGGAAAGCTGGCCAACCTGGAGAAGGTGCTGGCCGAAACGGACGGCTGGGCGGGCACCACCGGGATGGGTCACACCCGGTGGGCGACCCACGGCGGGCCGACCGACGCCAACGCCCACCCGCACGTCGACTGCACCGGCACGGTGGCGGTCATCCACAACGGGATCATCGAGAACTTCGCCGCCCTCCGGGCCGAGCTGGAGCGCGCTGGCCACCAGCTGGCCAGCGAGACCGACACCGAGGTCGTCGCGCACCTGATCGAGGACGCGTTGTCGGCCGCCGAGCCGACCGTGACGATCGCGGACGCCCTGCGGGTCGTCTGCGGCCGGCTCGAGGGGGCCTTCACCCTGGTCGTGACGCACTCCGGGAGCCCGGACACGGTCGTCGCGGCCCGCCGCAACAGCCCCCTGGTGGTCGGCCTCGGGGACGGCGAGACGTTCCTGGCCAGTGATGTCTCGGCGTTCATCGCCCACACCCGCGCCGCGCTGGAGATCGGCCAGAACCAGATCGTGGAGGCGACCCGCGCGGGCGTGACGCTCACCGACTTCGCCGGCACGCCGGTCGAGGGACGCCCGTTCCACGTGGACTGGGACGTGAGCGCGGCCGAAAAGGGCGGCTTCCCGTACTTCATGCTCAAGGAGATCAGCGAGCAGCCGACGGCCCTGGCCGACACGTTGCGCGGTCGCCTGTCGGACGACGGCGGGATCGTCCTGGATGAGGAACGGCTGTCCGAGCAGGACTTCCGCGACGTCGACAAGGTGTTCATCGTCGCCTGCGGCACGGCGTACCACGCCGGGTTGATCGCGAAGTACGCCGTCGAGCACTGGACCCGGCTGCCCTGCGAGGTCGAGATGGCCTCCGAGTTCCGCTACCGCGACCCGGTGCTGGACCGCTCCACGCTGGTCATCGCGATCAGCCAGAGCGGTGAAACCCTCGACACGCTGATGGCGATCAAGCACGCTCGGGAGCAGAAGGCCCGGGTGCTGGCCATCTGCAACACCAACGGATCGACCATCCCGCGTGAGTCCGACGCCGTGCTCTACACCCGGTGCGGCCCCGAGGTCGGGGTCGCGGCCACCAAGACCTTCCTCGGCCAGGTCGCGGCGTGCCTGCTGGTGGGGCTGTTCCTGGCCCAGGTGCGCGGCGTGCTCTACGGCGACGAGGTGGGCGCGAACGTCGCCATGCTCCAGCAGATGCCGGGGCTGGTCGAGCAGACGCTGGCCACCATCGAGCCGGTGCGGGCCCTCGCGCGCGAGCTGGCCGACGCCAAGGCGGTGTTGTTCCTGGGGCGGCACGTCGGCTACCCGGTGGCGCTGGAAGGGGCCCTGAAGCTCAAGGAACTGGCCTACATGCATGCCGAGGGCTTCCCGGCCGGCGAGCTCAAGCACGGCCCGATCGCGCTGATCGAACCCGGCCTGCCGGTCGTGGTGATCGTGCCGTCACCCCGGGGCCGGTCGGTCCTGCACGGCAAGATCGTGTCCAACATCCAGGAGGTCCGGGCCCGGGGCGCGCGCACCATCGTCATCGCCGAGGAGGGCGACACCGACGTCGAGCCGTACGCCTCGCACATCATCCGGGTGCCGCGCACGCCGACGTTGCTGGCCCCGCTGGTGACGACCCTGCCGTTGCAGGTGCTGGCCTGCGAAATCGCGCTGGCCCGCGGCCTCGACGTCGACCAGCCCCGCAACCTGGCCAAGTCCGTCACGGTCGAATAGCGGGCGCTCGGGCCGGATTGCGTTGCGGGGCTGGGGCTGGGCGGTCGGGTGGCTTGGGTTTGGCAGGGTCGCCGTTCGTCCCTACGTCCTGGGACGATGACGCTTGTTGGGGGCGTCGGAATTGTCGTTGTCGGTGGGCGTGGGGACGTGCGGGTGCGCTGACGGTGGCGGGTTTTCCGGCGAGTGACATGGTCAGCGTGCACTAAATGTGCGTTGACACGGCCAGGAATGCGTCGCTGACCCTGACAATCCGGTCGCATGGTCCCGATCGGCCTTGTCGCCGCTGTCGCCACACGGGCCCGGCCGGTTCCGGCCACTGCTGTCCGGCTGGCACAGTGGCGGGATGGCGGTGGTCGGGATCGGGGTCGACGTGGCGGACGTGGCCCGGTTCGCGGCCGCGATCGAGCGGACCCCGGCGATGCTGGCCCGGGTGCTGACCGAGGCCGAACGGGAGGTCGCCCGGCCGGAACGGCTGGCCGCCCGCTTCGCGGCCAAGGAGGCCCTGGCCAAGGCGCTGGGCGCGCCGCCCGGCCTGCTCTGGCACGACGCCGAGGTGGTCCCGGAACCGTCCGGGCGCCCGTCACTGCGGATCACCGGCACGGTTGCGGCGGCGGCCGACCGGCTCGGCGTCCGGTCGCTGCACCTCTCGCTGACCCACGACGGGGGCGTCGCCGTCGCGTTCGTGGTCGTCGAGTCCTGACCGGCCCCGCTCGGCCGGCCGCCGACTCGCCGGGCCGGGCGGCCGCCGACTCGCCGGGCCGGGCGACGGGTGGGAGGGGTCCCGGCCGGGGACGATGGGGCCATGGATGTCTGGGCCCCGGGTCATCGTCGATGAGGTACGCACACACGGTCGCGGACGTGCGGGCCGCGGAGGCGCCCCTGCTGGTCGGCCTCCCGGACGGCGCGTTGATGCAGCGGGCGGTCGCCGGGCTGGTCGCCCACGTCGTGCGCCGGCTCGGCCGGGTGTACGGCCGGCGCGTCGCGATCCTGGCCGGCGGGGGTGACAACGGCGGGGACGCGTTGTGGGCCGGTGCCCGGCTGGCCGCCCGCGGGGCGCGGGTCGACGCCTTCGCGCCGGGCGCCACCCACCCGGCCGGGACGGCGGCGCTGCTCGCGGCGGGCGGCCGGCGGCATTCGGTCGGCCCGGACGGTCCCGATGAGGCCGCCCGCCGCCTCCTCGACCAGGCCGATCTCGTGCTCGACGGCCTGCTCGGCATCGGCGGCCGGGGTGGTCTGCGGCCTCCGCACGCCGCGCTGGCCGCCCTGGCCCGTCCGGAGCGGACCGTCGCGGTCGACGTGCCGAGCGGGGTCGACGCCGACACCGGCGCGGTGACCGGTGCCGCGGTGCGGGCCAGCAGCACGGTGACGTTCGGGACGCGCAAGCCGGGTCTGCTGGTCGGGGCGGGCGCCGTCCACGCCGGGGCCGTCGAGCTGGTTCCGATCGGCCTCGAGCTGGGGCCGCCCGCGCTGGAGGCGTTCGACGACGCCGACGTCGCCGCGCTCCTGCCGGACCCCGACGCCGGTGCGTCCAAGTACACCCGGGGTGTGCTGGGCCTGGTCGCCGGGAGCGCCGCCTATCCCGGCGCGGCGGTGCTCGCGACCGGCGGCGCCCTCCGGGGCGGGGCCGGCTACCTGCGGTTCGTTTCCGAGCAGGGGGCGGCGGACGCCGTGCGGGCCGCGCATCCCGAGGTCGTGGCGACCACCATCGAACCCGGCGACGCCGACGCGGTGCTGGCCGCCGGGCGGGTGCAGGCCTGGGCGGTCGGATCGGGGCTGGCCCCCGGCCCGGCCACCGACCAGGTCGTCGCCGCCCTGCTGCGCACCGACGTGCCGGTCCTCGCCGACGCCGGCGCGCTGGAGGCGGCGGCCGGCGATCCCGAACTGCGCCGCCGGGCCGCTCCGACCCTGCTCACGCCGCACGAGGGGGAGTTCACCCGCCTCACCACGACCGCGCTGGGCTGGGACCCGGACCGCACGACCGACGCGCTGCGGACCGACCGGTTGGCCACGGCTCGCGCCGCGGCCGCCGCCCTGGGTGTGACGGTGCTACTCAAGGGCAACCGGACGATCATTGTCGATCCCGACGGCCGGACCCGGGTCAACACCACCGGCACGGCCTGGCTCGCGACCGCCGGGACCGGGGACGTGCTCACCGGTCTGGCCGGTTCGCTGCTGGCCGCCGGACTGCCCGCGCTGGACGCCGGTTGCGTCGCGGCCTACCTGCACGGGCGCGCCGGCCAGCGGGTGACGCCGCCGCTGGCCGCCTCGGACTTGCTAGCGTCGTTGGCATCCGCCGTGCGGGATGTCCGGGACGCGCGCGCGGCGGCGTGAAGCGAGCGACGGGAGGCGCAGCCATTTCCAGGAGGGCCGCCACCCGGGCTACCGCCACCCGGGTCACCGCCGGCCGGTCGGGCACCGGCGGAGGCCCGCGGTCGGTGCGCCGGGCGGCCGGCTGGGCGGGCCTGCTCGCCGGAGCGGTCGCGGCCGGGGCGGTGGCGGAACGGCGGGTCGTCCACCAGCTGCGCGCGCAACCCGACCCGGCGTCCGGTGAACCCTTCGGCCCGATCGAGGGGCGCCCCGCGACGGTCATCGCCTCCGACGGGGTACCCCTGCACGTCGAGGAGGTCGGCGACCCGGCCGCCCCGCTGACCGTGGTGTTCGCCCACGGCTACAGCGTGAGCATGAACTCCTGGTACTACCAGCGGCGGGACCTCGCGAGCGACGACGTCCGGCTGGTGTTCTACGACCAGCGGGCCCACGGCCGGTCCGGCCCCAGCGAGCAGGCGTCCTGCACCATCGACCAGCTCGGCGAAGACCTGTTCGCGGTGATCCGGGACCGGGTCCCGACCGGTCCGCTGGTGGTGGTGGGCCACTCCATGGGCGGGATGAGCGTGCTGGCGCTGGCCGCCGAACACCCGGAACTGTTCGTGGACCGCATCACCGGCGTGGGGCTCCTGTCGACGAGCGCCGGCGACCTGGCCACCGTCACCTTCGGGCTGCCGGCGGTCCTGGTGGCGGCCGTCCGCCGGGCCCTGCCGGGACTGTCGGTCGGCATGCGCCGGGTCCCGACGGCGCTGGAACGCCGCCGCCTGGCCGGCAGCGACATCGGCTGGGTGCTGACCCGGCGGGTCGGATTCGGCACCCTGACGACCTCCCCGTCCCTGGTCTCGTTCCTCGAGCGGGAGGTCGCCTCGACCCCGCTCCCGGTGATCGCCTCCTTCCTGCCGACCCTGCTCGACCACGACAAGCTGGCCGCCGCCCAGGTCCTGCGGGGGACCCCCACGCTGGTGCTGGTCGGTGACGCCGACCTCATGACCCCGCTCGAGCACAGCCGGATGATCGCCCGGGAACTGCCGGACGCCGTCCTGGTCGTCGTGCCCGGGGCCGGCCACGCGGTCATCCTCGAAACCCCGGACCTGGTCAACCGCCATCTGCGCGACCTCATCGAGGCCGGGGCCCGGGCGGCCGGCGGGCCGCCGGCCGTCCCCCGGTCCCGCGCCGCCGACCGGCCCCGGACCGCGAGGGAGTCCTGATGGCGGACGGGTCGCTGACCGCCGGGCCGGCGGGGACCGCCGATGCGGCCGGGTCGGCGGGGCTGGAACTGACCGTCGACACCCCGGCCCAGATGCGGGCGCTCGGCGAGCGGATCGCGGGAACGCTGCGCGCCGGGGACCTGATCGTGCTGGCCGGTCCGCTCGGGGCGGGCAAGACCGTGCTGGTCGCCGGGCTCGGCGCCGGGCTCGGGGTGGCCGGCGCGGTCACCTCGCCGACGTTCGTCATCGCCCGGGTGCACACCGGCGGTCGGCTGCCGCTGGTCCATGTGGACGCCTACCGACTGGGAACCGCGCTCGAGATCGACGATCTTGATCTGGACGCCGACCTGGCCGAGTCGGTGACGGCGGTCGAGTGGGGAACCGGTCTGGTCGAGGACCTCGCCCCCTCCTGGTTGCGGGTGGAGATCAGTCGCCCGACCGGCGCCGAGGCCGGTGAGATCCGGCGGGTCCGGCTCGTTGCGTCCGGGCCCGAGTGGGCCGCCCGGTTGGCCGAGGCGACGCGGCGCGCGCCCTGGCCCGGGGCCCGGCGTGCTGATCCGTAGGGTGGACCGGTGCTGGTCCTAGCCCTCGACACCTCGACCGCCGCGTGTTCCGTCGCGCTGGTCGGGGTCGACGCGGCGGTTTCCGGTCCGGGCAGCCGTCCGGTGATCACCGCGTTGGCCGGGCGGGTGACCGTCGACGCGCGCCGGCACGGCGAGGTGCTGGCCCCCTCGATCGCCGCGGTGCTCGCCGAGGCGGGCGCGCGGCCGGCCGATCTCGGCGCGGTGGTCGTCGGCACCGGCCCGGGCCCGTTCACGAGCCTGCGGGTCGGCATGGTCACCGGCGCGGCGATCGGAGCGGCCCGCGGGATCCCCGTCCACGGGGTCTGCTCCCTGGACGCGCTGGCCGGGGACGCGGCCGCCCTCCTCGAGGCCGAGCGCCCCGGCTCGCGGGACGCCGGCCGGTCGGCGCTGGCCGTGGCCACCGACGCCCGGCGCCGGGAGGTCTACTGGGCGGCTTACCGGCCCGCGACGGGTGGGTCCGACGAGCCGGAGCGGATCATCGGGCCGGCTGTCGACCGCCCGCCCGACGCCGCCGCCCGGATGCGGGAGGCGCAGGTGGGCTCGCTCTTCGGGCCGGGTGCCACCCTGTACGCCGAGGCGTTCGCGGGGTTCCGGCCGCCGCCCCGACCCGTGTTCCCGTCCCCGGCGGCGCTCGTCCGGATCGTCGCGGCCGCCCTGTTCGACGGCGGGGCGCCGGCCCCGCTCGTCCCGCTGTACCTGCGTCGGCCGGACGCCGCGCTCCCGTCCGCGCCGAAGGCGGTGACCGCGTGACCGCCACCAGTCGCGGAGCCCGGCGCGGTCCGGACGGCGGTGGCGACCGCGGCGGTCGTGGCCGGACCGTCAGCCTGCATCCGATGCGCTGGTGGGACATCGAGTCGCTGGGCCATCTGGAACGGGGGGTCTTCGGTGAGGACGCCTGGTCCGACGAGCTGTTCTGGTCTGAGCTGGCCCAGGGGGACACCCGGCTCTACCTCATCGCCCGGGACGAGGCGGACGCGATCGTCGGGTACGCCGGTCTCGCGGTCCACGGCGAGGAGGCGTACGTGCAGACGATCGCGGTGGTGTCCCGGTGGCGTGGCAGCGGCCTCGGCACGCGTCTGATGGTGGCGATCCTGCGCTACGCCCGGGAGCGGGGCGCGCGGGCCTGCGGCCTGGAGGTGCGGACCGACAACGACCCGGCCCGCTCGGTCTACCAGCGGTTCGGATTCGTCGACATCGGGATCCGCCGGGGTTACTACCAGCCGTCGGGGGCGGACGCCTACGTGATGGTGCTGCGCGGTCTGCACCGGTCAGACTACGGCCGCCACCTCGACCGCCTGGAACGCTCGGTGGCCCCGTGAGTCCGGTCGTGCTCGGTATCGAGACGTCCTGCGACGAGACCGGCGTGGGCATCGTGCGCGACGGTGTCCTGCTCGCCGACGCGATCGCCTCCTCGGTCGACCAGCACGCCCGGTACGGGGGCGTCGTGCCGGAGGTCGCGGCGCGCGCGCATCTGGAGGCGATGGTGCCGACCCTCGACCGGGCGCTCGCCGACGCCCGGTTGCGCCCCGCGGACGTCGACGCGGTCGCCGTCACCGCCGGGCCCGGCCTGGCCGGCGCGCTGCTGGTGGGAGTGGCCGCGGCGAAGGCGTACGCGTTGGCCCTCGGGGTGCCGCTCTACGGCGTGCATCATCTGGAGGCTCACGTGGCGGTGGACACGCTCGAGCACGGCCCGTTGCCCCGCCCGGCGATGGCCCTGCTCGTCTCGGGCGGGCACTCGTCGTTGCTGGCCGTACCGGACCTGGCCCGCGAGCCGGTGGTCAGCCTCGGCGCCACCGTGGACGACGCCGCCGGCGAGGCGTTCGACAAGGTCGCCCGCCTGCTGGGCCTGCCCTTTCCGGGCGGTCCGCCCATCGACCGGCTGGCCCGCGAGGGCGCCGCGACCATTCCCTTTCCCCGGGGCAAGGCCGGCGACGGCACCTACGACTTCTCGTTCTCGGGCCTCAAAACGGCCGTGGCCCGCTGGGTGGAGGCCCGCCGGGCGGCCGGCGAGCCGGTGCCGGTCGCCGACGTGGCCGCGTCCTTCCAGGAGGCGGTGGCCGATGTGCTGACCGCCAAGGCCGTCACCGCGTGCCGGGAGCGGGGCATCGACACCCTGGTGGTCGGGGGTGGCGTCGCCGCCAACAGCCGGCTGCGGGCCCTGGCCGCGGCCCGTTGCGAGGCGGCCGGCATCACGCTGCGGGTGCCGAGGCCCGGGCTGTGTACCGATAACGGAGCCATGGTCGCCGCGCTGGGCGGCCTGCGGGTCGCGGCCGGGGCCCCCGCCTCGGAGCTGGACCTGGCGGCCAGCTCATCGCTGCCGCTGTCAGCCTGACCGAACGTGGTCGTTCGCGGGGCCGTGCCGCGCGTTCGGGCGGTGGGACCGATCGCGGGGTGACAATGGCCGGGTGGGTCGGGTGCGTATGTGGGAGGTCCGGGCCGTGGACGGCCGTCGCGATGACCTTCTGCGCTGGGTCGCCGCGGTGCTCGAGGGCCGGCCCGCGCAGGTCTACCGCAGCACCGACCAGGATGCCGAACGCATCGTCGTGATGCTCCCGGCCGCCGGGGTCGGTTCCGTCGACCCTCCCGATCTGCCCGAGCCGCCCGTAGGACTGGCGGCCCGCCGCCCCGGAAGCTGGATCTTCGATCGCGTAGAGTAATCAGATCATCAAATGATGGAGGTAATCAGATGGCGCGCACGGTGGTGACCGGCGGGGCCGGCTTTCTCGGGTCTCATCTGTGCGAGCGGCTGATCAGGGATGGTCACGATGTCGTTTGTCTCGACAATTTCGTGACCGGAACCCCGGCCAACGTCGCCCATCTGGTGGCCGAGGACGGATTCCAGCTGATCCGGTGCGACGTCACCGACTACGTCCACGTCCCGGGCCCGGTCGACAACGTCCTGCATTTCGCGTCCCCGGCCAGCCCCATTGACTACCTGCACCTGCCTATCCAGACGTTGAAGGTCGGTTCGATCGGCACTTTGCACGCGCTCGGCCTGGCCAAGGACAAGGGCGCGCGTTTTCTGCTCGCCTCCACGTCGGAGGTGTACGGCGACCCGCAGGTGCACCCGCAGGCCGAGGACTACTGGGGTCACGTCAACCCGGTCGGCCCGCGCGGCGTCTACGACGAGGCGAAGCGGTTCGGCGAGGCGCTGACCATGGCCTACCGGCGCAGCCACAATGTCGATACGGCGATTGTGCGGATCTTCAATACCCATGGTCCGCGGATGCGACCGAACGACGGCCGGGCCATTCCGGCCTTCGCGACCCAGGCCCTGCGCGGCGAGCCCATCACGGTGGCCGGGGACGGCAGCCAGACCCGGTCCATCATCTTCGTCAAGGATCTGGTCGAGGGCATCGTCCGGCTGATGCGGTCCGACCAGCCGGGCCCGATGAACATCGGCAACCCTTACGAACTGTCGATCCTGGAACTGGCCGAACTGGTCCGGGAGGTCGCCAAAAGCGACTCGCCGATCACCTTCATGCCGCGCCCGACCGACGATCCGACGGTCCGCCAACCCGACATCACTCTGGCCCGGGCCGCGCTGGACTGGGAGCCGGTCGTCGACCTGCGGGCCGGGCTGGAAAGCACGATCGCCTGGTTCCGTGACCACCCGGACGTGCGCTGACCGGCTCGTCGCCGGACGACGAAACGCGGTCCCGGACCACGCGGGGCGCGCCCGGTGAGGGAACGCGCGCCCCGCGTCGAGCACCAGCCGCTGGTCACGGGGTCCGGGGCGGGTACTCCTCGGTCCGGGCGGTGGTACGGGTCCGGCGCCGGTAGCGGCGCTCGCGCGCCACCGGCACCGTCTCTTCGGTGTACAGATCGCTGACGGGCACCCGCTCGATGGGGGCGTCCTCGGTGGGCACGTCCTCGACCGTCACGGTCTCGCCGAGGGAGCCCTCGCCGTACGGCTGTCCGGTCGGCCCGATCCGCGCCGACCCGATGCTCGTGCGTCGCCGGGGGGCGAACACCGTGAGACCGAGTGCGATCCCGACGGCGCCGGCGATCATCAGAATGACGCCGATCACCGCGATGTTCAGACCCGACAGCGAGACGTGCACCGCAAAGGCGAGGATCGCGCCCACCGCCAGCAGGAAGATGCCGGCTCCGATCGTCATGGTGACTCCCTCCGACGCCACTCTGGCGCTCGGATCATGGAGTACCCATGGCCAGCACGGATAATCCGTCAGATCACGATTCGGCCAACGGCGGCGCGACCGTGGCCCTTCCCGCGTCGCCGGCGGCCATGGTCCCGGGCGACCGCAGGCTCTGGGTCGCGACCTTCGGCCCGTCCGGACGATGGTCGGGGGCGGCCGGCGCCCCCGCGAGGTAGAGGTCGACCAGGCGTTGGATCAGGCCGGTGACCACCGTCGGCGCCTCGACGGGGGTCATGTGGCCGACGTCCGGCAGTTCGACGAGCTCGACGAGCGCCGGCAGCCCGGCCGCGAGTCGCCGGGAATGGCCGGGCGGCAGCAGCCGGTCGTCGGTTCCGGTGACCACGATGGTCGGGACGTCGAGCTGGGCCACCTGCGCGCCGAGGTCCAGCTGGGCGATGGCCGCCGCGAAGCCGCCCCGCACGACCGGTGGGCAGGCCAGGGCGATCCGCTCGCAGAACGCGACCTGGGCCGGGCTCGCGGCCGGGCCCAGGGTCGCGAAGCGGACGACCCGCCGCGAGATCGGGGAGGCCGGCCCGGTCGGGGCGGTGGACCCCAGCACGGCCCGCGCCACCGCGGTCCGGGCCCCCCGCAGGGCGGCCGGCCCGCCCGGCAGGACCCGCGTGTCCGCCACGGTGTCGGTGGCCGCGGTGCTGGCCAGCACGACCCCCGCGATCCGCCGGCGCAGCTCGGCGGGATGACGGCCGGCGAACGCGAGCGTGGCGAACCCGCCCATGCTGTGGCCAACGAGAACGACCCGCTCGCCGGCCGGGACGCAGGCGTCGAGGACGGCCAGCAGGTCGTCGGCGAGGGCGTCCATCGTGTAGCCGCCCGGTCCGGGTCGGCCGCTGCGACCGTGGCCCCGCTGGTCGTACGCGACGACCCGCAGACCGGCCGACAGCGCCCGGATCTGCGGGGTCCAGAAATCGATTGCGCAGGTCCAGCCGTGGGCCAGCACGACGGTCGGCGCGCCGTCCGGTCCGTAGATCGCGACATTGATATCCGGGCCACCCGGGGCGGTCACCGTCTGCCGGACAGTGGGCGTCAAAGGCACCAGCTCCCGTCCCCGGGGGTCATTGATGACGGCCCGGTCGTCCAGCCCGCGGACCACTTTCATTGCCACGGAGCCGAGCACCGCGGTGAGCGCGGTCCGGGTCAACGCGCGCGCCGCCCGGCCCGTCCGCGAGCGGTCCGGTCCCGCGCCATTCGATCGCGCGGTATTCGGTGGATGGTCCATCCGGAGTTCTCCCTCCACGGTGGGCGCGCCGTGACCACACCGTAGAACGTCCGGTTGCGGAACGTCCGGTTCGGGCCGGGCCGCCGGCGGTCAACACCCCGCGGGCCGGGAGCGTGGCGCCCACGGGGTGTTGACAATTCCGATCTCGTTGGTTGACGCGGGCCGGACGGGTGCTAGGTTGGCACTCGGCACATGAGAGTGCCAGCGACAGCGACAGGGCGCCTGTTCACCCGCGACGGCAGGCCGCCATGGGTCGCTCTCTCGTCCAACGTAGGAAGGGGGAGGTCGATCGTGACGACCGCCACCAAAGTCTCCATCAAGCCTCTCGAGGACCGCATCGTTGTCCAGCCGTCGGATGCGGAGCAGACGACCGCATCCGGCATCGTGATTCCGGACACCGTCAAGGAGAAGCCCCAGGAGGGCACGGTCCTGGCCGTCGGCCCGGGCCGCTTCGAGGACGGGGCCCGCGTCCCGCTGGACGTCAAGGTCGGCGACGTCGTGCTGTACAGCAAGTACGGCGGCACCGAGGTCAAGTACAGCGGCGAGGAGTACCTCGTCCTCTCCGCCCGCGACGTTCTCGCGATCATCGAGAAGTAGTCGACGGTATTGCCGGACCTCCGCCCCGGCGGGTCCCCCCGTCACGTGATCGTGCGTGACGGGGGGCCTCCGGGGCGGAGGTCGTTGCGGGCCACGCGCTGACGCGGTGCGGCCGGCCCACCTGACCAAAGGAACCACGTATGCCCAAGATTCTGCTGTTCGACGAGGCCGCCCGTCGCGCCCTCGAGGCGGGCGTCAACGCGCTCGCCGACGCCGTGAAGGTGACGATCGGGCCCCGGGGCCGCAACGTCGTCATCGACAAGGCCTACGGTGCGCCGACGATCACCAACGACGGGGTGACGATCGCGCGCGAGGTCGAGTTGAAGGACCCCTTCGAGAACATGGGGGCCCAGCTCGTCAAGGAAGTGGCCACCAAGACCAACGACGTGGCCGGCGACGGCACCACGACCGCGACGGTCCTGGCCCAGGCGATGGTCCGGGTCGGGCTGCGCAACGTGGCGGCCGGCGCGAGCCCGGTCGGCCTCAAGCGCGGCATCGAGGCGGCCGTCGAGGCCGTTTCCGAGGCCCTGCTCAAGCGGGCCACCGAGGTCGATTCCAAGGACTCGGTCGCCCACGTCGCCGCCATCTCCGCCCAGGATTCGCAGGTCGGGGAGCTGATCGCCGAGGCGATCGACAAGGTCGGCAAGGACGGCGTCATCACCATCGAGGAGAGCCAGACCGCTGGCCTCGAACTCGAGCTGACCGAGGGGATGCAGCTCGACAAGGGCTACATCTCGCCGTACTTCGTCACCGACGCGGAGCGGCAGGAGGCGGTCCTGGAGGACGCGTTCATCCTGCTCACCTCCCAGAAGATCAGCGCTGTGGCCGAGATCCTGCCCCTGCTCGAGCAGGTCGTGCAGGCGTCGAAGCCGCTGCTGATCATCGCCGAGGACGTGGACGGCGAGGCGCTGTCCACCCTGGTCGTCAACGCGATCCGCAAGACCTTCCAGGTCGTCGCGGTGAAGGCGCCGGGCTTCGGGGACCGCCGGAAGGCGATGCTGCAGGACCTCGCCACTCTCACCGGCGGCCAGGTCGTGGCGCCGGAAGTGGGCCTCAAGCTGGACTCGTCCGGCCTCGAGGTGCTCGGCCGGGCCCGCCGCATCACCATCGACAAGGACACGACGACGATCGTCGACGGCGTCGGCGAGGCCGAGGCCGTGGCCGACCGGGTCCGGCAGCTCAAGGCCGAGATCGCCGACACCGACTCCGACTGGGACCGCGAGAAGCTCCAGGAGCGGCTGGCCAAGCTGGCCGGTGGAGTGGGCGTCATCCGGGTCGGCGCGGCCACCGAGGTGGAGCTCAAGGAGAAGAAGCACCGCCTTGAGGACGCCGTTTCGGCGACCCGCGCGGCCATCGAGGAGGGCATCGTCGCCGGCGGCGGCGCCACCCTCGTCCAGGTCGCGTCCGTGCTGGACGGCGGACTGGGGCGCAGTGGCGACGAGCTGGCCGGCGTGCGGATCGTCCAGCAGGCGCTCGTCGAGCCGCTGACCTGGATCGCGCGTAACGCCGGGCTCGAAGGCGCGGTGATCGTGTCCAAGGTCGCCGGGCTGCCCGACGGCCACGGGCTCAACGCGGCCACCGGGAAGTACGGCGATCTGGTCGCCGACGGCGTCGTCGACCCGGTCAAGGTGACGCGGTCGGCGGTCGCGAACGCGGCCTCGATCGCGGCTCTCCTCCTGACCACCGAAAGCCTGGTCGCCGAGAAGCCGGAGAAGACCGAGGAGGACGCCGGGCACGCGCACGGCGGCCACGGCCACTCGCACGGAGCCGGCTTCTAGCCCCGGCTCCACCGCTCGGAAAGCTCCACGGCACCACCAGTACGGCACCACCGACCCGGCACCGCCAGGTAGCTGAACGATCGAAGCCCCGGACGATCCCGATCAGGAGATCGTCCGGGGCTTCGTTCGTCCACACCGCGCGGCGGCCCGGTCAGCAGGCGGTCAACAGGTTCCCGCCGTTGTCACCCGGGTCCGGGGCTCCGGTCGGGCCGGTCGGGGCCGGCGCGACGGCGGTGGCGGCCGGCACCCGGCGGCCGCGGCCGGCGATGGCCGCCTCCCGCTCGGATTCGCTCATGCCGCCCCACACGCCGTACGGTTCGCGGGTCCGCAGCGCGTGTTCGCCGCAGGCCAGGATCACCGGGCAGGTCGAGCAGATGGACTTGGCCGCGGCCTCCCGGGCGGCGCGGGCGGGGCCACGTTCACCTTCGGGATGGAAGAAAAGCTCGGTGTTCTCGCCGCGGCAGGAACCGTGCAACTGCCATTCCCACTTCTCCGCGCCCGGACCTGGGAGTCGTCGTACGTCCGTCATGTGCTCGAGCCCCCCTTTTACCTGGGCGGCTGACGCCGCTCATCCGCACCCTAGTACCGCTTCGTAAGTTGTTCAACTATCCGAATCGCACGGCAAAAGGCTGTTCATCGCTACTTCGTCGCCAAGTTGTCGGTACGGTCCGCCCGATCCACCATGAGCGATGTGACCCCATCCCCTGACCCGGCGGTCCACCCTCCGCGCTTTACGGTCGCGGCGGTGGCCCGTCGTCTGGGAGTGGCACCCGCGACCCTCCGTACGTGGGATCGCCGCTACGGCCTGGGTCCCACCGAACATGAGAGCGGTACCCGCCGCCGGTACGACCCACACGACCTGGCCCGACTCGAATTGATGCGGCGGTTGACCCTCGACGGGGTGGCCCCCGCCGACGCGGCCCGCATCGCCCTGTCGGCCCGACCCCGGCGGGGGTCGGAGCCCGGGCCGTCCGGGCCAGATCTCGAACCCGATCGGGGTTCAGCCGGGGACTCCCACGGCGAAGCGTCGGACGGGACTCCTGCGGCCCGCCCCCCGGGCCCCCCACGGGCGGCCCCGGAATCCGGGCCGTCGGCGCTCCTGACGGCCGTCCCGCCGCCCGGACCCGGCCTCGGACCCGGCCTCGGACCCGGGCTCGGACCCGGGCTCGACCGCGTTCCCCCGGGCGCCGACGGGCCGCCCGGGGAACCGCCCTGGACCGCGGCCGCCCACGCCGGGATCCGGGCCGGCGTACCGGCCGGCCGGCCCGGTGGTTCCGGCGGCCGGGTCCTGTCGCTGCCCGGCGCCCCGGCCCCGGCCCGGGGGCTGGCCCGGGCCGCGATGGCGCTCGACACCGAGGCCATGCGGCGCATCGTGACCCGGGCCCTGGAATTCGACGGCGTGGTGGCGACCTGGGACGGGCTGCTGCGGCCGGTGCTGGTCGCGGCCGGTCGCCGGTGGGAGGCGACCGGGGACGGGATCGAGGTCGAACACCTCCTGACCGAATGCATCGTCAGCGCCCTGCGCCTGCACGTCGACCACGGGCACCGGGGCGCCGGTCGTCCGGTCCTGCTGGCCTGCGGGCCGGGCGACCGCCACAGCCTGCCGCTGTTCGCGGTCGCGGCCGGGCTCGCCGAGCGGGGGGTGGCGAGCCGCATGCTCGGGCCGGCGGTGCCGACCGCCGCCCTGCGCAGCGCGGTCGCGCGGACCGGGCCGGCCGCGGTACTGATCTGGGCTCAGCTGCGGCTGGCGGCCGACGGTCGGGGAATCAGCTCGCTACCGGCGACCCGACCGCCGACCGTCACGGTGGTCGGCGGCCCGGGGTGGCGGGGCATGACGCTCCCGGCCCGGGTCGGGCAGGTCAGTGATCTTTCGGAAGCGCTCGCGGCCCTGTCCCGGCCGGCCATCGGCGCGTGAGCGTCCGGCGGCCGGCCAGCCCGGGGGCCGGTCGGCCGGTGGCCGGAGCCGGCCGGGCTCAGCGCGAGTCGGCCTCGGAGGTCTCGCTCGCCTCGTACACGCCGTCCGCGTACCCCTTGGCGTAGTCCCAGGTGACGTAGCTGGCCGGGTCCGGAGCGAACGCCGGCTCGTGCACCCGGGTGCGGCCCTCGGCGAGCAGGTGCCGCAGGTTGCCGGTCAGCAGGTCCCAATCGAAAAAGTGCGGCTCGTTGCAGCCTTCGCAGTCCACGACGAGACCCCGGTACCCCCGGGGTTCGAGCAGCGTCCGGAACACGTCGAGGTCCCCGAGCTCGGCGATGACTTCCTCGCGCTCGTTCAGGGACAGCGGCTCCGTGGCCTCGTCCTCAGGTTCGAACGGGTCGAGGCGGGCAAGCTCCGCTGCCGGATCATCCGGATCGTCCGCGAACGGATCGATTGGCTCGTCGCTCACGTCGACCACGCTACGCCCGACCGGCGCGCTTGGGACCCCTGACCCGTGTGCTAACCCCCGGAAGTTGTAGGAGTTCGCGAATCAGGCCGTCCAGGTGGCGGCGACGGAGCCCACGATCGGCGTGGTCCGCGACCACATCGACGACCACGCCGCCGCCGCCGACCGCCCGTCGACAGCCGACCCCGGGCCAGGTCGGGCGTTTAGGATTAGGTGATGGACGCCGCCCCCGGTCGCACCTATCCTTCGTCGCCTTCTCCCTCGTTGATCGGCTCCACGCCGGGCGTCCCGGACGGAACGTCCGGTCTCCCCGCCAAATTCGCCCCGCTCGGGCTCACGTTCGACGACGTCCTGCTGCTGCCCGACGCCTCGGATGTGCTGCCCTCCGACGCCGATACCACCACCCGCCTGACGCGCACCATCACCCTGGCCGTGCCGCTGGTGTCCTCCGCGATGGACACCGTCACCGAGGCCCGGATGGCGATCGCGATGGCCCGCCAGGGCGGCGTGGGGGTCCTGCACCGCAACTTGTCGATCGATGACCAGAGCCAGCAGGTCGATCTGGTCAAGCGGTCCGAGTCCGGCATGATCACCTCGCCGATCACCTGCCCGCCCGACGCGACGATCGCCGAGGCCAACGCGCTGATGGCCCGGTACCGGATCTCCGGGGTGCCGGTGACGGAAGCCGACGGGCAGCTGGTCGGCATCGTGACGAACCGCGACATCCGGTTCGAGCGCGATCACAGCCGGCTGGTCCGGGCCGTCATGACGATGATGCCGCTGGTCACCGCGCGGGTCGGCGTGTCGGCGGACGAGGCGCTGGCCCTCCTGCGCAGCCACAAGGTCGAGAAGCTGCCGATCGTGGACGGGCGGGACCGGCTGCGCGGGCTGATCACCGTCAAGGACTTCACGAAGCGTGAGCAGTACCCGGACGCGTCCAAGGATGCCGACGGCCGGCTGCTGGTCGGCGCGGCCGTGGGAGTCGGCGAGGACGCCTACAAGCGTGCCCAGTCCCTGGTCGCGGCCGGGGTCGACTTCCTGGTCGTCGACACCGCCCACGGCCATTCCCGCTCGGTGCTGGACATGGTCGCGCGGGTCAAGGCCGAAATAGCCCGGACCGCCGCCGGTCACGGCCTGGACGTGATCGCGGGCAACGTGGCCACCGCGGCCGGGGCCGCCGCACTGATCGGGGCCGGCGCCGACGCCATCAAGGTCGGCGTGGGTCCCGGTTCGATCTGCACCACCCGGGTGGTCGCCGGCGTCGGGGTTCCGCAGGTGACGGCGATCGCCGAGGCGGTGCGGGTGGCCCGCCCGGCCGGCGTGCCGGTGATCGCCGACGGCGGGCTGCAGTACTCCGGCGACATCGCCAAGGCGCTGGCCGTCGGAGCCGACACGGTGATGCTGGGCAGCCTCCTGGCCGGGGTCGAGGAGAGCCCGGGCGAACTGATCTTCATCAACGGCAAGCAGTTCAAGTCCTATCGGGGGATGGGTTCGCTGGGCGCCATGCGCTCGCGGGGCGAGGCCCGGTCGTACTCGAAGGACCGGTACTTCGTCGACGACGCGCTTTCCGATGACAAACTGGTCCCGCAGGGCGTCGAGGGGCAGGTTCCCTACCGGGGGCCGCTGTCCGCGGTCGCCCACCAGCTGGTGGGCGGCCTGCAGGCAGCGATGGGCTACACCGGTTCGCCGACCGTCGCCCACCTGCAGGAACACGCCCAGCTCATCCGGATCACCGCGGCGGGGCTCAAGGAGAGCCACCCGCACGACGTCCAGATGACCATCGAGGCCCCCAACTACGGCGGCAGGTAGGCAGGCTCGTGCCCGGGATCGACATCGGCATCGGAAAGAGCGGCCGCGCCGCGTTCGGCTTCGACGCGATCGGAATCGTGCCGTCCCGGCGCACCCGTGACCCGGCGGACATCTCGCTGGCCTGGGAGATCGACGCCTACCGCTTCGACCTGCCGGTCGTGGCGGCCCCCGCCGACGCGGTCAGCTCGCCGGCCACCACCATGGCCCTCGGCGCGCTCGGCGGCCTCGGGGTCCTGAACGCCGAAGGACTGTGGACCCGGTACGAGGAGCCCGAGCCGTTCCTCGAGGAACTCGCGACGCTCGAGGACGAGGAAGCGACCAAGCGGCTGCGGCAGCTCTACGCCGAGCCGGTCGACCCGGAGCTGATCGCGCGGCGGATCGCCGAGATCCGGGATTCGGGGGTGGTCGCCGCCGCGGCCCTGCGTCCGCAGAAGGTGCGCTCGCTGTCCGGCGCGGTCCTCGACGCGGGGGTCGACCTGCTGGTCATCCACGGCACCGCGGTGTCGGCCGAACACCAGTCGCGCCGCAGCGAGCCGCTCAACCTCAAGCAGTTCATCGGTGATCTCGACGTTCCGGTCGTGGTCGGCGGGTGCGCGTCCTTCTCCACCGCCCTGCACCTGATGCGGACCGGCGCGGCCGGCGTCATCGTGGGGGTCGGCCCCGGGGGCGGCGATACGACCCGTTCGGTCCTCGGGGTCGGGGTGCCGATGGCGACCGCCATCGCCGACGCGGCCGGCGCCCGGATGCGGTACCTCGACGAATCCGGCGGTCGGTACGTCCATGTGATCGCCCACGGAGGCATCCGGACCGGTGGCGACGTCGCGAAGGCGATCGCCTGCGGGGCGGACGCGGTGATGCTCGACACCCCGCTGGCGGCCACCATCGAGGCGCCCGGCCGCGGCTCGTTCTGGTCGATGGACGTCCTGTACGACGACCTGCCGCGGGGGCTGCGGGTGCGTCAGCCGGTCGAGGCCTCGCTGCGGGACGTCCTCGTCGGCCCGGCGCCGGTCAACGACGGGACCCGTAACCTGTTCGGCTGCCTGCGGGCGGCCATGGCCACCACCGGCTACGCCACCCTCAAGGAGTTTCAGAAGGCGGAAGTCATGGTGACCAACGACTACCTGGTGTAGTCGTCTGGCTGCATACGTGATCCGCGACCCGGGCGCCACGCTGACACGCGTGAGCCAACGGAGCGTTGTGTGACCGGTGCGCGTTGACCACTTTGGGCGGCATGGCACTCTGGAGGCCGTCCGCTCTGCCCCCGAGGGAAGAAGTGCATGCGCATCGACGAGCATGGTCGCTGGGTCAGTGACGATGGTGCCTACGTCTGGGATGAAGGTGCCCAGGTCTGGCAACCGACGTCGCAGATGATTCCCGGAGCCGGCCGGTCGGCGGGTGCCGATCCGGCGGCCGGCCCGGTGGACCGGGCCGCGGGTGGTGGCGCGGGCTACCAGCCGGCGGTCGAGGACACCGGCTCGTGGGGTTATGGCGCGGGGGCGGGCGGCAGCCGTCAGCCCGACGCCTATCGCGGGGATGACACCGGCTCGTGGCCGGCGGACGGCTCGCACACCGGCCAGCACGCGGCCTGGCCGGCGGGCGGCGCGGCCCCGGGCCAGCCGGCGGGCTACGGCGCCGCCCCGGGCCCGGCGGACGGGTGGTCGGACACCGGTTCGTACGCCGCCCCCGGTTGGGGCGACGGTGGGACGGCCGCGCACGAGCAGCCGGCCGCGGCCCGCCGCGACGAGCGTTCCGCCACCGGCTCCTGGCCGGTGGACCCGGCCTCGGGCACCGGCTCCTGGCCGGTGGCGCCGGGTTCGCAGACCGGTTCCTGGCCACTCGACCCGGCCGACCCGGCCGCCCACGGCGGCAACTGGCCGGCCCAGCAGTCGGACACCGGTTCGTGGCCCGCCCAGCAGTCGGACACCGGTTCGTGGCCGGCCCAACCGACGGGGAACACGGGCTCCTGGCCGGCCCAGCAGTCGAACACCGGTTCGTGGCCGGCCCAACCGGCGGCGGACAGCACAGGCGGCTGGCCGACCGGCGGCGGGACCGACGCCCATCAGGTTCCCGGCGCCGGTGCGGCGTCGGGCTACGCGAACCAGTCCGGCTACGGCGATCCCCGCGGCTATGGGGCCGGACCCGGGACCCCGGGTGGCCCGGCCGCGCCGGGCTATCCCGCGACGCAGAACCTGCCGGCCGCCGGCGGCCCGCAGTCCTATCCGGCGGCGCCGGGGGCGGCCGGCGGGCCGGGCTACGGCGGGCCGGCCGCGGGTCAGGCCCCGGGCGGCAAGAGTCTGGCCGGGCTCGGTCCGGCCGGCCAGCAACCCGGCTCGTGGGGCGCGGGACGCGGTCAGGCGCCGACCGACACGGACGCGTTCGGTACCTGGCAGAGCCGGCAGCAGGCCGCGGCCGAGGGCGGTGCCACCGCCTGGGGTACGCCGTCCGGCGGCGGGCCGGCCGGCTACGGCGCGGACGCGTTCAGCGAACCGACGCCCGGCAACGGCACCCGGACCGGCCGTCCCGGCTGGCTGACCCGCCAACGGATGATCGTCGGTGGGGCCGTCCTGGGGGTGCTCGTGCTGGTGGTCGTGGCCGTGCTGGCGATGGGGGGCGGCGGCTCGTCGCCGTCACCGACCGCGGCGGTCACCCCGCCCGCGTCGGTGGCCCCGGCTGCGTCAGGCACCGCGACGCCGTCCACGATCGCCACGACGGCCCGCTACTCCACGGCGATCGAGCAGAATTTCGTGTCGGAGTGCCTCAAGACGAGCGGAAACAAGACGGCGTACTGCGGCTGCGCCCTGAAGAACTTCGAGCAGGCCTACTCCCAGACCGAGTTCCTCAATCTGAGCAAAACCGTGACCTCCGCGAAGTCGCACCAGATCATCAGCCAGATCGCCAGCAAGTGCCTGAACGAGCGTTGATCATGTCGGATATCGGTGTACCGTTGGGCAATCCGGTCGTATGCCGCAACCTGAGTTCATCCATCGTTAACCAGGGGGCAGGACTTGCCCACCGACGAGTACGGTCGCTGGCTCAGCGAGGACGGCTTGTGGGCGTGGGATGGTCCCTCCGGCCGGTGGCTGCCCCGCGGCGGCGTGGGTGACGGCGTCGGCGGTCGCATGGTGAGCCCCCAGGGTTCCCGGCCCGCGGGCGGGAACGACTTTTTCGCGGTCGAGACCGTGGGTGGCTCGCCGGACGGTGACGGCCGCGGTTTCGATGAACCGGCCGCCCCCGACCCGGGTTACGTTTCCGATCCGGGCTACGACGCGGGCTACGGCGTCGACCCGGCCGCGTCGTCCGACGCGCGGTGGTCGGCATCGCCGGCCCATGACGGGGGCTTCACCCACGACCCGGTCATGAACGCGTCGACCACCCACGATCCGATGATCGACTGGGACACCCCACGGGCCCGGCCGGCGCCAACGGCCGCCCCGCGCCCCGAGATCGGTCCGGCCACCGATCCGTTCGACGTGTCGGGGAGCTGGGAATCGCTGCCCGACTTCTCCGCGCCGCCCGCCCGCGTCCAACCGGCGCCGCCCGCGCCGACCAGCCAACCCGGTGGTCGCGACCCGGCCGGCTGGGATCCGCCGTCGCGGTCGATCTCGCTCGGGCCACCGGGCGGCCCCTTTCCCGGTCGGCCCGCCGCGCAGCCTTCCGGGCGGCCGGACCCGGCCCCGGCCCCGGCGGCCCGACCGGCCGAGAGCAGCTCGTCGTCGCTCGACCGTTGGGACCTGCCCCGGCCGAGCTACGGCTCGCCGGCCGGCTATGACCCGGCCGGGTCGGCCACGCCCGCTCCGGCACCTCCGGCGCCGGCCCCGGTGACGCCGGCTCCGGTGACGCCGGACCCGCCCGCCCCGCAGGGGTCGTCGCTGTATCCCCCGGTCGGGGGATACAGCTCGGGCCCGGAGTACGGCGGCTCGCAACCGGCCGGCTACCCCGGCGGGTACGCCGACCAACGCTCGTACGGCACGGCCCCCCCGCCGCCCGTCGGCGGTAGTTACCTGCAGGGCGGCGCGAGCCGGCCCCGCGAGGACCGCCCGGCCGGCCCGGGGACCGGGACGGGCAGCGCAAACGGGTACGGCGCAAACGGGTACGGCGCAAACGGCTACGCGGCGAACGGCTACCGGACCGGTGGGCCGAACGGCAACCCCCGCCCGGCCGGGGGCCAGGAGGCCGGAGGCGACACCTCGGGCGCCCGAGGTGGTTACGCCCCCGGTTCACGCACCGGTCAGGCGGGCGGATCGGCGCCGACGGGTCCGGCCGGCGGCTTGCCCGCGGCCGGTGTCCCGGGTGGCTACGGCCCCAACGGCGCGGGATCCGGCTATCCCGCGAACGGGACCGGGTCTGGTTACCCGGCGAACGGGACCGGGTCCGGCTACCCGGCGAACGGCACCGGGTCCGGCTACCCGGCGAACGGCACCGGGCCCGGGTACGGACCCAACGGGACCGGGTCCGGTTACCCGGCGGCGGGTGCCCTCGGCGGGTATGGCACCAATGGCACGGGATCCGGCTATCCCGCGAACGACTACGGCCGGAGCGCACCGGCCGGCGGCGTCGGCGCGACCGCCCGGTACAGCGACCCGACGACCGGCTCCGGAGCGGGGCGACCCATGGCGTCCAGCGGGTCCGGCGGTACCTACCGCCCGCCGAACGCCAATTCCGGCAATCGGGGCCCCGGTAGCCAGGCTCCCGGCCACCTGGGCGGCGGCTCGCCCGGCGCGGCCACCGCCAACCAGCTACCGCCCCCGAACGGCGTCGGCGGCCGCGACGCCGGCTCCGCCCGGGAGCGTCCGTCGGCCGGGCCGGGTGGCTACGCCCCGGTCGCGAACCCGCGGGCGGCCGGAATCCGGGCCGGCGATCCGCGGGCGGCCGGCTATGGTGCCGCCGATCCCCGGGCCGGCGGTTACGGGAGCGCTGATCCGCGGGGCGGCGATCCGCGGGCGGCCGGTTACGGTGCCGCCGATCCCCGGGCCGGCGGTTATCAGGGCAACACCGGAAACCCCGCGCCGGCGCCCGGCGCCTACAGCCCGGCCCGCGAGCCGGGTCGGGGCGGCTACGTCGATACGGCTTCTGGTCCCCGGCCCCCGGAGTACCCCGGCCGACCCTCCCTGTACGACCGGTTGGCCGAGCCGCCGCGGGCGGTGGGGGCCGGCAGCTCCGGTTCCCCGGCCACCCCACCGGCTCCGGCCGGGTCGCCCGGGGGCAGCGTCCTGACCCCGGGTCGGGGTCTGCCGCGCCGGCCGGGCGAGACGACGATCGACCCGTTGACCGGCGGGTGGACCCCGCCGGTCCGCGGGGGCTCGCTGGGCGCGCGCAATCCGGCCCCGCCGGTGCGCCCGGCACTCCCGCCCGGTCCCACGCCCCGTCCGCCGGCGGCGCCCGATCTCGGTCAGAGCGCGACGGCGGCGTTGCCGGCGGTGCCGGTTGACGAACGCCCGTCCGGCGCCCGGGGGGCCGACGGGGCGGCCGCGCCGGTACCCGCGCGGCCGGTCGATCGCAGCCTCGATTCCCGGGCCAGCATCGCGGACGCCTGGGGGCGCCCGCGGGTCGAATCCTTCCCCGCCGCCGCGCTCGCACCGGGCGGCGCCGGCCCGCGGCCGCCGGCCGCCCGGGGACCCGTGCCGCCCGCCGCCGGGACCCAGGCGGTACCCCGCGTGGATCCGGCCCCGGCGCCCGCCGAGGACGAGGACGGATGGCGGCCCTCCAGCACCGTGCGCGGCCGAGGCCCGGGCCGAGCCGCGCCGGCCCGCCGACGCGACCCGGAGCCGTTGGACGGGGACGAGGACGCGTTCGACGACGAGGACGCGTTCGACGAGCCGGACGACGAATTCGACGAGGACGAAGACGACGACGAGCCCGGTACCCGGCGGGGCTGGTTCGCGCCGATCCTTGTCGCGGTCGTGCTCTCGGTCGTCGCGGTCGGGCTTTACCTGGTCTTCGCCAAGGGCAGTGGATCGTCCTCCGGCGGGGGCGCCACCCCGGCCCGGACCGTGACCGGTTCGCCGGCCACGGTGACCAAGGCCTCGGCGGCGGTCATCGCGGGCAAGTCGATGATGGCCGGCTCCTACAGCTGCTTCAACGGAACGACGGCCAAAATGGTCACCATCAGCGACCATTTCATCATCTCCGGGACGGCGGGTAGTTACACCTGGAACGGCGTCGCCGGCACCTACACGATCAGCCGCAAGGCCTACAGCAACAAGGTCGAGGTCTACAGCGACGTCACGTTCACCAGCGGCCCGCTGCACAGCGCGACGGCCGACAGCTACATGGTCTCGGTGGGCAACGGCGACGGTGGCGGCGACACCGGCGCGTTGACGTTCCGGGATGGAACGAGCCGATTTTGCATGATTTCCTGAGCTGGTCCGGCGTTCATCTGGTCGCAAAGGACCGGAAATGCGATGCTGGGCCGATTCCCGGGACCCAGTTCTGACCTTTCGCGCAGCGTGCGGCAGGATCGGGGCCCACGCCCGGTCTGGTACTGATCGATGAAGGAAGGCCCGATGACTTCTGTCCCCGTGTCCGGTGAGGACGGATCGGTCGGCAGTGGCCCGGTCGGGCCCGTTGCGGACGGCCCGGTCGGGCCCGTTGCGGACGGTTCGCCGGTCCCCGAGGTGGCCCGGGCGGCTGGTCCCCGGTCCCTGAGCCGCCGCGGCTTCCTGCGGGTGGCCGGCCTCACCGCCGCGGTCGGGCCGGCCAGCGCGGCCCTGGCCGCATGCGGCGGCGGATCGGGATCCAACACCGGCACCCGGGCTGTGCGGATCGGTTTCGTGACCCCCCAGACCGGCTCCCTGAGCAGCTATTCGGCCGCCGACATCTACACGATCAATGCGATGCGGGCCGGTTTCACCAAGGGCATCACGGTCGGTGGCCAGAACCATCCGCTGGAGATCGTCTACCGGGACAGCCAGTCCGACCCGGACGCGGCCGCCGCCGCGGCGAGCGACCTGATCTTCAAGGACAACGTCGACATCATGATGGTCGGCGCCAGCTCGGACACCACCAATCCGGTCTCCGATCAGTGCGAAGCCAATCAGGTTCCGTGTGTCTCGACGGCCGCGCCCTGGGAGAGCTGGTTCAACGGCCGGGGTGGGCAACTCGGTCGCAACTTCGCCTGGACCTTCCACGTGTTCTGGGGCCTCGACGATCTGGCCAAGGTCTACAGCGACATGTGGCAGCTGGAGACGACCGACCGCAAGGTCGGGCTGCTGGTCCCCAACGACACCGACGGTGACACGTTCGCGAGCACCCTGCCGAACGTCATCAAATCGCTCGACGGCTTCACGATCCCGCAGGCGATCGCCGGCCGCTATGACGACCACTCGGCGGGTCTTGCGGACCTGCCGGTCAAAATGGCCGCGGCCGGGGTGGACATCCTGGCCGGCGTTCCGCTCGCCGAGGACTTCAGCGCGTTCTGGAAGGCGAGCACGATCGCGCCCCAGACCGGCGGCCACACCTTCGCCCCGAAGATCGTGACCCTGTCCCGCGCGCTGCTCTTCCCCAACGACGTGCTGAACGAGCTGGGCACCTCGGGTGACGGGCTGAGCACCGAGATCTGGTGGTCGCCGAGTCACCCTTACCGCAGTTCGATCACCGGCGAGACCCCGAAACAGCTCGCGAACGCGTACTCGAACAAGTCCGGTCAGGAATGGATTCAGCCGCTCGGCTTCTCCCATGCGTTGTTCGAAGTGGTGAACAAGGCGCTGGCCAGTGTGCAGTCCATCGACGACAAGGCCGCGATCGCGAAGGCGATCGGAAACGTCCGGAACCTCAATTCCATCGTCGGTCCGCTGTCCTTCGGCAACGGGAGCGGCAGCACGAACGCGGTGCCCGCCAACGTGGCCAAGACCCCGCTGGTCGGTGGCCAGTGGCGGAGCAGTCAGAGTGGCGGCAGCACCTACAACCTCTACATCACGAGCAACCGCCAGCATTCCGACATCGCGATGACCGCCAGCTACACGCCGATCCGGTACGCGACCGTCTAGAACCGGAAACGCCGGCCAGCCCGAAACGCCGCCCCCCGGAACCGAGGGGCGGCGTTTCGGGGTCGGGTGGACCTCCGTGCGCCGCGTCAGGTGCCGGCGGTGGCCCGGGACATCGTGTGCTGGACGACCGCGATGAGCGCGGTCTTGGTGGACGCCCGGTCCCGGGCGTCACAGGTGATGATCGGGACCGCCCCGTCGATCTGGAGCGCTTCGCGCACCTCATCGACCGAGTGGCGCAGGACGCCGTCGAAGCAGTTCACCCCGACGACGAACGGCAACCGCCGCTGCTCGAAGTAGTCGACCGCCGCGAAGCAGTCCGCGAGGCGGCGGGTGTCGGCCAGCACGATGGCGCCGATGGCGCCGCGCACGATGTCGTCCCACATGAACCAGAAGCGGTACTGGCCGGGGGTCCCGAACAGATAGAGGATCAGGTCCTCGTCGAGCGAGACCCGGCCGAAGTCCATCGCGACCGTGGTGGTGCGTTTGTCGGTGAGATGGGCAAGGTCGTCCACGTGCGCGCCGGCCTCGGTCATCACCGCTTCCGTCCGTAGCGGAACGATCTCGGAGACGGAGCCGACGAAGGTCGTCTTCCCCGCGCCGAAGCCGCCCGCGACCACGATTTTCACCGAGGTTGTCGCGACGCTGGCGTCGACCGCCCGCCGGTCAGAGCTTTCGAAGGCCACTGAGTACCCTTTCGAGCAGCGCGAGATCCTGCGCATCGTCGCGATCCGGCTGCTTGTGGACGCGGACGAACCCCTCGTCCGCCATGTCGCCGACGAGCACGCGCGCGACACCGAGGGGCACGCGCAGGCCGGCGGCGATCTCGGCGATGGACCGGACCGACCGGCACATCGCGGCGATCGTCTGTTGTTCCATGGCCAGCTCCGAGGAACGCTCCTCGCCCACCGGAGTGGTGAAGACGAGCGCCTCGATCGCAAGCTCGTACCGGGACCGGACCCGTCCGCCGGTCATGGCGTACGGACGGACCACCGGCCCCGGGGCATTCTCGGGATCGATGCTCACCCTGACTCTCCCTGCCCTAACCCGCTCACCGGGGAAGGGTGCCCTGGAGCTCCGCTCGCAGCGCCGGAGTCAGGACGTCCTTGGCGCGACTGACGAGCAGGGCCATCTCGTACCCGACCAGACCGATGTCGCAGGAGGGCGCGGCCAGCACGGCCATGCAGGCGCCGTCACTGATCGCCATGATGAACAGGAAGCCGCCCTCCATCTCCACCACGGTCTGGGTCACGGTGCCCGCCTCGAAGACGCGGGCTGCCCCCTGGGTGAGGCTCACGAGCCCGGAGGCGACCGCGGCGAGCTGGTCGGCCCTATCCCGCGGGAAACCGTCCGAAACGGCCAGGAGGAGGCCGTCAGCGGACACCACCACCGTGTGGGCGACGCCGGGGACCCGGTCGACGAAGTTGTTGATCAGCCAGTTGAGGTTCTGGGCGTCTGAGGAATAGCGGCTCACATGTTCTCCCGGGCATCGCGTCCACCGTCGTTGTCGGTACCGCTCTCTCGTGCCTGGCGCACTCCCTGGTAGAAGCTTGCGAGCCGGCCCCCGACCGCTTCTGGCGATCGGGACGTCGGATCGGCGGCGGGTCGGCGCGGCGTGGCTTCCGCCGTGCCCGGTACAAGGTTGGCCTTCGGGGTCCGGATCGGTAGCCCCGACCGGGTCGTGCCCGCGTTCGCGGCCTCCCTCGCCGCCTCGGCGGCCCGCCATCCCTCATCGGCCGCCGAACTCCAGGACGGTTCGGACGTCGCGGCCGCCACCGCCGGTTGCGGGGTGGGGGCCGGGGCCCGCTCGGGGGCCGGTCGGCCAGCGTAACCACCGTTCGTCGAGCGACCCGCGTCCGGTACCGACCCGAAGGACGACGGTACCCCGCCCGCGCTGCTGGCGGTCTGCGGGACGCCGGGGCGCCGGACCGGCGGGATTCCGGGCCGGTTGGACTGGGCCGGAGCCGGCGTCGGCTTCGGCGTCGGGGGGGCGCTCGGAGGCGCCGGTTGCCGGGCCGGGGCCGCCGGGGGCTCCGCGACCGCGCCGACCTGGGCCGGCGGGTCGTTCGGAGTCCGGCGCTGGAACCAGGCCGAGACCGAGTCGAAGATCGGCGTCGCGTCGGTCTCCTCCGGGCCCGCGTCACCGTCGGCCGGTTCGGACTCGTGGGTGGGCTGCTGCGCGGTCCGACCGGCCGGCGCCTGGCCGATCGGGCCGGTGTCGTCCCGTCGGACGAGGTTCGGATCCGTGAAGTTCGGATCCGGGTAGTCCGCGCCGGTGAAGTTCGGTCCGCTGAAGTTCGGATCCGTGAAGCTCGGATCGCGGAACTGCGGACCGGTTCCGGTCGGGATCGGGCCGGTCAGGTCGGAGCCGGTGTAGTCGGTCCGGTCCGTCCCCGGGACGAAGCTCGGGCCGGTCACGATCGGGCCGGTCATCGAGGGGTCCGGCTCGGTGTAGCCCTGGTTCGGGCGATCCGACGGGCCCTGGTACCGACCACCCAGGTCGCGGCGCGGCAGGGGCGGGGCGTCCGGACCGGGCTGGGCCTCGCGGACGTCGGGGCTGTACCCGTTCGGGCCGAAACCGTTGGACAGGTAGCCGTTGCGGGACCCGGCCGCCCCGGCCAGGTCGTCGTCGGACGGTATCCGCTGCGGTCCGGTGAAGGGCCGGACGGGTCCGGTCGGCGGATCCTCGGCGGTGCGGGGTTCGAACGACGAGCGGGCCGGAGCCGGGTTCGGCCGGCGACGGTCGTCATCGCGGTCGCCACCGTTGAACGGCTCGAAGGCGCCCCGGTCGTCGCGCCGCCCGGCCGTCTCGTCCGCATCGGCGTCGAGGAAGCTGTTGGCGGTGATCTCACCGAGATCGGCCAGATCGTCGTCCTGGTCGGGGCCGTGGTTGCCGTTCAGGCTGGCTCCGTAGCCGGCTCCGTTTCCGTTCGTACCCGCTCCGACCAGGGGGAATGCCCCGGAGTCGCCGGCCCCCAGGGCCGGGCGGCCGAGGTCCGGAGCGTTGCCCCGGGGCAGCGCCCGGGTGTTGACGGTGGTCTCGTTCTCCAGCTCGTGGCCGTCGGCGGGGTCCTCCCCGGTGACGACGCGGGCCGGCAGCCGGACGAGCGCGGTGATGCCGCCCGTGTCGGATTCCCGGAGCTGGGCGCGGATGCCGTGCCGGCCGGCGAGCCGGCCGACCGCGAACAGGCCCATCGTCCGGGAGACGGTCACGTCGATGACCGGCGGGCTGGCCAGCCGCTCGTTGACCCGCTCCAGGTCCTTGGCCGGCATGCCGATGCCGTGGTCGACGATCTCGATCATCGCCCCGGCGCCGGGGCCGAGGGAGTGACTCATCACCGAGACCTCGGTGGCCGGCGGCGAGTAGGCGGTCGCGTTCTCGAGCAGCTCGGCGATGAGGTGGACGACGTCGCTGACGGCGTGGCCGGCGATCGACAGGCTGGCGGCGCCGGTCTGCTTGACCCGGGTGTACTGCTCCACCTCGGAGACCGCGGCCAGCACGACTTCGTTGATGGGCACCGGGTGGCTCCAGCGCCGGGCCGTGTCGGTGCCCGCCAGCACCAGCAGGCTCTCGTTGTTCCGCCGCATACGGGTGGCCAGGTGGTCGAGCTTGAACAGGTTGGACAGCTGGTCGGGGTCCTGCTCGCGGTTCTCCAGATCGTCGATGAGCCGGAGCTGGCGCTCGACCAGCCCCTGGCTGCGGCGGGAGAGGTTCACGAACATCGCGTTGACGTTGTTTCGCAGGACGGCCTGCTCGGAGGCCAGCCGGACCGCTTCGCGGTGCACCTCGTCGAAGGCCCGGGCGACTTCGCCGATCTCCTCGTCGGTGTCGATACCCACCGATTCGATGTCGGCGTCGATGCGTTGATCGGTAGAGTCCCGCAATCGCCGGACCGCCTCGGGTAGGCGTCGACCGGCGACGTCCAGGGCCGCCCCCCGCAGCGCGAACAGCGGTCGGACCAGCGAGCGGGCGACGATCACCGCGGTGATCAGGGCCGCGCCGAGCACCAGGACGATCAGTAGGCTGGTGATCAACGCGCGGCGCTGCAGGTTGCTGCGCAGCTGGTCGATCCGGCCGTGGCTGGCCTGCAGCAGGACGTCCGAGGCGAGGTTGTCGACCTGCTGGACGTAGACGTGCATCGACTGCGCCCACTTGTCCGCTGGGACGCTGGTCGGAAGCGGCTGGCCGGTCGGGGCGGTGAGGACGGCCTCGATGTAGTCGCTCGACAGGGCGACGTCGTCGTTGGCCAGCAACGCCCGGTACTGGTCGGTCTGGCTCGGGGTGGCGGCGTCCTGGAAGATCCCGAACGCGTTGTCCTTCTGGGTGTCCAGGCTCAGGAACGCGCGGAAGTTGGCCGCGGTGAAAGTGACGCCGGTCGGGTTGGCCGCCTGCGCCTGCAGCTGGCCGTAGATCTGGCTCCACTCCTGGGCCACCAGCTCGCCACCCTGAGCCAACGCGCTCGCGGCCTGGACGGACGCGTTCAAGGTCCGGTCGTCGTTGCCCTGGGGGATCTCGCCGATCAGGTTGGTGAGTCCGTCGATGACGGTCGTGTAGGCCTGTTGGGCCGAGTCCATCGAACGCATCGTCAGGACGGCCGCGCGCAGGCCGGAAAGTCGGTCCAGCCGGTCCTGGGCGGACAGGGCGATCGCCCGGGCGGCCGGCGACAGGGAGCCCTCGTCGGCCCTCAGTTTCGCCTCGAACGGACCGATCAGGCGGTCGACGTCAGCCCGGCGCTGCTTGATGACACTGGTGTCGGTACCGGTGCTGGAGGACGCACTCGTGACCCCGGAGTTCTTGGCGTCGGCCGCCGCGATCGCCCCGACCGTGTAGGTGCGCTCGTACGCCAAGGCCAGCGACAGGGTCAGCGCCTGCTGGCTGAGGTTGTCGAGGCGGTCGATCCGGTTCACGTCGCGGGTGCTGGTCAGCAGGGAGGCCGCCCCGTTGCCCGCGAACACCAGGATGGCGATGACCGGCACCACCAGGATGGCGATCAGCTTGGTCCGGACGCGCCAGCCCGTCGGGTCGCGCAGCGTGGACAGCGTGCGGCGCAGTGCGGTCGGTTCCGCATCGAAAGGTCCGGCGGAGCGGTGTCGGCGCTCGTCCTCCGGGTAGGGGGCGGGCGCGACCGCCGTCGCACCCCCACCGGCATCGATGTCGGTGGTGCCAACCGGTTGTGTGCGCACTTCCTTCGCAACCTCTCCGCCGGCTACCGGGGTATCGTCGTACCAGAGTGGCCCGCGTTTCAGGCCCCGGGGGTGCGTCTCGTAAGGGATGTGTCTCGTGAGGGATGTATCTCGTGAGGCACCTTAGCGGCAGGACGACCTTTGCCGATAGGTGTCCGTCGTAGCGTAGGTGTCCGGTTCGGGGTGCTTGTGGCAGGGCCCGTCGGGTCGGCCCACAAGGGCTACCCGCCGACCACCGCCGCTCGGCGCGCGGGCCCCGTCCGGGCGGCATTGACACCGGTTCGCGTCACCCCCCGTACTGCCCGGCGGCGACTACCGACGTTGGTCGCGGGCGGCCCGGCCGCTCGACGCGCCGACGGTCAGCCCAGCTCCGCCGCGTCGGCCCGGCCGGGCGCCATCAGTCGTGGAATCACCAGTTGTCGCAGGTCGGCATCGTTTATCCGGGCATTCGGGATGCTGGTGTTGATGGCCTCGAGAAGGTCCGTCCGACCGGAGCCGGCCAGGTAGCCGTGGCTCAGTTCGAGCACCTGCGGGGTCAGGCTGAAGATGCGTCCCGTGCACCGCACGTAGCCGAGCGTTTCCAGAGTGAGCAGGAAGCGGCGGGCCGCCGCCCGGGGCAGGCCGGTCGAGCGCGCCACGTCCGACAGGGTCAGCCCGGTGCCGTCGGCGGGGAAGGCGCGGATCACGGACAGACCACGGGCGAAGGACTGAACAAAGTCCCGCGCGTTTTCGCCGCCCGCTTCCGGGCCGTTGCGGGCCGAACCGACGCCCCGTTCCTGGGTCCCCACCCGCGTCCCCTCTCGTGGGCCACGGCGCCGGTACCGGCCGCCGTAACGGGATGTGACGCTAACGGTCAGCGGGGCGGTTGCCGGGCGCTTGTCGGGCAGGCGACAAGCCGCACAGGTCGGTGCATATCCCCCGCCGTGGGGCGGGCGCGGGTCGCCCCGGTCGCCGCACCCGCCCGTAAAGTGGCCCGATGAGCGCCTCCGGCACCGACCATCCCGGCTACGACACGGTCCTGGTCGTCGACTTCGGGGCGCAGTACGCCCAGCTCATCGCGCGCCGGGTCCGGGAGTGCCACGTGTACTCCGAGATCGTGCCCTGGGACATGCCGCTCGCCGAGATGCTCGCCAAGCGGCCCCGGGCGGTGATCCTGTCCGGGGGACCGAAATCGGTGTACTCGCCCGGTGCCCCGGCCCTCGATCCCGGCCTGCTGACGGCGGGTGTTCCCACCCTGGGCATCTGCTATGGCCATCAGGTGATGGCCCGGGCGCTCGGCGGGGTGGTCGAGCGGACCGGGCTCGCCGAGTACGGCGCGACCCGGTTGGCCGTCGCCACCCCCGGCGTCCTGTTCGCGGGCAGCCCGGCGGCCTGGCAGGTGTGGATGTCGCACGGCGACACCGTGACCGCCGCGCCGCCCGGGTTCACCGTGACCGCGGCGACCGACGCCACCCCGGTGGCCGGGTTCGAGGATCCGGCCCGCGGCTTGTTCGGGGTCCAGTTCCATCCGGAGGTCGTGCACTCCGAGCGCGGTCTCGACGTCCTGCGGCAGTTCCTCTACCACGGGGCCGGCTGCCGCCCGACCTGGACGATGGTCAACATCGTGGACGAGGCCGTGGCCGCGATCCGGGCCCAGGTCGGGTCGGGCCGGGTGATCTGCGGCCTGTCCGGGGGGGTCGACTCGGCGGTCGCCGCCGCCCTGGTCTCGCGGGCGGTGGGCGACCAGTTGACCTGCGTCTTCGTCGACCACGGCCTGCTCCGAAAGGACGAGGCGACGCAGGTGGAGGAGGATTTCGTCGCCTCCACCGGGGTCGATCTGGTCCACGTCAAGGCGGCCGACCGGTTCGCCGCCGCGCTGCGCGGGGTCAGCGAGCCGGAGCAGAAGCGCAAGATCATCGGCCGGGAGTTCATCCGGGTCTTCGAGGAAGCGGCCCACGATCTGGAGGCCCGGGCCTCGGCCGCCGGGCAGACCATCGACTTCCTGGTCCAGGGCACGCTCTACCCGGACGTGATCGAATCCGGCTCACCCACCGCGGCGAAGATCAAGTCGCACCACAACGTCGGCGGGTTGCCCGATGACCTGCAGTTCAGCCTGGTCGAGCCGTTGCGCACGCTGTTCAAGGACGAGGTCCGCCGGGTCGGCGAGGAACTCGGGCTGCCGAGCGAGATCGTCTGGCGGCAACCGTTCCCCGGTCCCGGGCTCGCGGTCCGCATCATCGGCGACGTGACCCCGGAGCGGCTCGAGCTGTTGCGGGAGGCCGACGCGATCGTCCGGGACGAGATCCGCCGGGCCGGGCTCGACCGGGAGATCTGGCAGGTCTTCGCGGTGCTGTTGGCCGACGTCCGGTCGGTCGGGGTGCAGGGCGACGAGCGGACCTACGGCCATCCGATCGTGCTGCGCGCGGTCACCAGCGAGGACGCGATGACCGCCGACTGGGCCCGGCTGCCCTACGACCTGCTCGAACGCATCTCCAACCGGGTGGTCAACGGGGTATCGCAGGTCAACCGGGTTGTCTACGACATCACCTCGAAGCCCCCCGGCACCATCGAATGGGAGTGACGGCCGCCCGCTGAAGAGCCGCGCGCTGCTTCAGTGCGCGGCGGCCAGCGG
>JAMFSN010000207.1 GCA_026225295.1 Frankia alni | reverse complement strand
CCACCGGCGATGAAAACCGTCGCCGCCTACTGTCATGCTCGCGGGCTGGGCGTGCTGCTCCGTCAGCAATGAGCCGCCGGCAATGGGTGGCCGGCCGGCTCCGCCGGCAATGGGCGGCGGCCCGGCTTCGCCGGCAATGGGCGGCCGGCCGGGACCGCCGCAATCGCCCGCCGGCCGCTCCGCCCGCAATGAGCCGAGGCCGGCTCAGCGTGATGAGCCGCCCGCCGGTGCGGGCGATGCGGTTGCCGGGGCGTTTCCCGGCCTGACCACGCCGGCGGCGGTTGACCGACGCCGTGGTCCGAGGCATAACCTGGCAACCATGGATACGGGTCCCCGCAATGGTTTGGCCCCGATCCGGCGGTGGTGGTCGACCTGCCGTTGCGGCCATACGCGCGAAACGCACAGCCACTACCGCCGGGGGACCGACTGTTCCCGGTGCGGCTGCCCCGGCTTCACCCACCTGCGGGACCGCGCCGACGGCTGAAGCGCCCGCAGCGGTAAGTGACATCGTCGACGCACGCCCCAGCGGCCCCTGACCCAGCCAACTGCAGATCCCGGCCCGGACACGGCTGGCCGTCGTCGTCGGCGCGCGCTCGGGTCCGCGCTGACGCTGTCGACCGCTGTCTGGTCGGCAACCGTCATCGTCCCCGGGCTGTGGATCTTCGTTGATGCTGACGGGAGGTGGTCGGCGGCTGTGCGTCAGCATCCCGGCGCTCTGTAGGCGCCACTGACGGTGCCAGCTCGCGGCCGACCGGGCTGTCGTCGCGGGTGACATCGTGAGCGCACCGGCCAGCGCCGGTTGACCCCGCCACCTGCAGAGCTCGGCCCGAACCGGGACCAGCCGTCGTCGCCAGCGCGCACAGTAGCGTCCGTCGACGGTGCCGGACGGTGCCAGCTCGCGGCCCCCGATCCCCGGCCTGAACGTGAAGGCTAGGACGCCCGTTGCGCGGGTACCCCGGCCGGCAGTCCGGCGGCGTCGCGCCGGTTCTCCCACCGCTCGGCGACGACCGTCGCGATGGCCACCGAGCCCTGGGCCACGGCCCACGCGATGCCGATCCCGGCCAGGCCCCACATGGAACCGAAGATCAGGGCCAGCACGGGCACCAGCACGGCCAGCGCCCCGTGGATGACGATGAGCGGGACGACCCGCCGCTGGGCGAGCGCCTTGCACAGCGCCAGGCTGTTCACGCACCGACCGAGGCTGCCGATCAGCAGCAACCGCAGCACGATCGCCGAGTTGTGCTCGTACCGGCCGCCGAACACCTTGGTGATGAGCGGCGCGGCGATGATCGCCACCACGACCAGCGCCCCGAGGGCCAGTACGGCCCGCTTGCGGAGCGCCGCGTGCATCGGCCGGACGTCGGCGCCCGGCTGGGCGCCCTCCACGGTCAGGGAGAAGCCCAGGTTCATCGGGAACTGGTCGAGGGCTTGGACGAGCATCCAGGCGATGCCGAACTCGGCCCCCTTCTCGACTCCGAGCCCGGCCACGACGAAGACCGGCAGCAGGGTGACGGCGATCTGCTCGAAGATCAGGGCGACCGTCTCGCCGACCAGGAACCGCCGGAAGCCCTTGATCTCGTGCGCACCGGTCAGGTCGGCGGCCGGGTCGCCCAGGTCGTCGACCGGACGGCGCAGCACCTTGCCGAACAGCAGCCCCGATACGCACAGCGCGGCGATGCCGGCCGGGACGACCCACACGGTGAAAAGGGCCAGCGCGGTCGTCCCGCTGCCCAGCGCGAGCAGCAGGATGAACT
>JAMFSN010000206.1 GCA_026225295.1 Frankia alni | reverse complement strand
GCTTCGGCGGTTGCACGAACAGCGGTGAATGCACGATCGCGTGCCCGAAGGAGATCCCCTTCGACAGCATCACCACCTTGAACCGGGAATTCCTGCACGCCCTGCGCTCGGGCCGGACCTGAGGGACCCACCACCGCCGTCGCCCGGGTCAGGCTCCGCCGGGCGCACCGCGACTCGGCGACCTCGAGTCCGGTTCGGTGGCGTCCCTCGTTTCGCCAACCTTCTCTGTGGTCAGCGGGGGTCTGATCTGCGTGGGTGGGGTCCCCGCCGCGACTGCCGCGGTGCCGACTGGTCATGTTTCCGCAGTTCACGGATGGTTCGTGTCTGGCCAGATATTGGCGCGACAGGTGTGATCGTCGAGCGTACGATTAGAACATGTGTACGATTTGGTTCCACCGGTCGCGCTCGGGCGCTCGAGGTTGGATGGATTCCCTGAGCTGGTGATCTAGGTTTCGTGTCGGCGGATCGGGCTCGATGGTGGAGCTGATACTTGCGGCGCTGTGACTTGGAATCGACGGTTCAGCGGGCGCGCAGCGCGGCCCGCGCGGTTTTGATTGTTCGGCGTCTGGTCCTTGTCCGCAATGACAGCCTTCGTGCGGCTAGCGCTCCTCGAATGGTTGTCGGGCCCCATCCTCACGTACCACCGTGTGTACCCTTCGAAAGATCCCCACTGGCAACACAAGTCAGCTATGGTCGGCCCCCATGATGGGGGTGGAATGCGCGGCATGGGGCCTGTTCGGTGGGTTCTCGATCGAGGCGCTCGCCTTGATCGCGGATGCAAAACAGTTGGGTGACTGGCCGTGGCGCGCGACCGGACACATACCAGGGCCCGTTCTCGCCCTCGCCGTGGCATTGAGGTTGGGTATCGGTGCAGGCCTGGCAGCGGCCGCAGGCAGTAGCGGACAGATCGGCACCGCGTTCGGTGCAGTAGCGGTTGGGGTCGCAGCAAACAAGATCATAGAGGGGATGTCAGCGCAGATCTCGCTCACTCCGTCGAACTCTCAGTCTGAGGCAGGCTCGGCTGGCTCACCGGCCGATGAGCCCCGCCCATCGTCTCTCGCTGCGGGAGAACATGATGCGCGCTGACTCGTTTGCCGGACAGCTAGTAGCGGCGCTATCCCGCCGCCCGAGCGTGGTGGAAGACCGGCCCGATCGGTTCCCCCGGCAGCTAGTCGCGGCCCTATCGCGACGCACTGGCGCTGATATCGACCGGCTGAGCCACGACCGCCGTCCGTCGAACTTCGGCGTCTTCGTTGGCGACCTTTGGAGGCGAAGAGCCGCAGACGTTCGTGGCTTGATAGTTGTGCTCTATTACGAAGGGCACGAACAGGTCATGCTGCGAGCGCCCGCGCACCCCGCCCGAGTATTTCTGTTTACCGTCAGGGACCATGGCAACAGCTTCCCTCGGCTTGACTACGCGGAAAGGGGGGAAGCGGCATACGCCGTCCTTCGGGATCCACCCCGAGGCGGCAGGCTGAGCCTCACGACCGGACAAACAGTGGATCTTAAGTGGTCAGATAGAGCAGAAATTGGCAACGGCCTAGCCTTGGGCCTCATTGACTCAAGAATTTCGCCCCCTGCTTCGGACAAGCGATGGGCCTCTCCAAGTCGATCCGGTCGTTCATGGGGAACGGGCGGGGGTCTTGTCGACGATGCTAGCCACCCGCAGCCTTTGGATACTGATCAAGAAAGTTCTCGCGGGCCCGTCGAACATTAGACCGCGACCTACCGGTCCGACTCGCCTAGGAGACCAAGGTCCTCATCAGCCGATAACGACCCGGGCCCGGCGGCGACCACACGCCCGACATGAACAGCGCACCGACCGACCGGGCTACTGCCCCGTCGACACGGATAGTGAATACATCACCCATGATCAGGGTTCGAACATGACGCCTTTGGTGCCCACTGCGCCCCGACCTGCCGGGCAAGCAAATCAGCCAACCCGCTGATGTCGAGGTCGCTGCGACGGGCGTCGCCCCGATCGGCGCCGTACGCGGCGATCCCCGCGACACTGGCCACCGAGCCGAGGGCCGCAGCCGCCACACCCCACCCCGGGTCCGTCTTCCAGCCGACCGCGACCGAGGCGACGACCGTGGCTATTCCCAGCCCCATCGCCGCCCGACGCTGCTTGTCCGTCCCCCGCATAAGCAGATGTTGTACTCGAGACAGAGACGTCTCCGCCAGTGATGACCCCGGTGCGAAGCGACGCCAATGCACGCGAACTAGCGCCCTGGCCGGCAGGCCCCGGGAGCGACGCGGCCGACGCGCCGGATGGGGTGCCTGGGGCCGACGCGCCCGAGGGGGTGGCGGCCGAAGGCCGCCCGGGGCCCCCTCGGAGCGCGGCGGATCCCTGGCGGGCCCCCGGCCGCCACGTCGACGCGGGCCTTCCCCGGGCGGCGGCCCCCGCAGGGGGCCGCCTTTACAGAAGTACAGCAACTTTGTTCCGCTTGCTATGTAGCAGCCTGTTCGGTGGCGTCTAGAGACGCCGGCGTCCACTCATGGGCCAGCGCCGAGTACAGGATGCTGTCTCGCCATTCGCCGTTGGTGTGGACGTGGTCACGTAGGCGACCCTCTCGGACGAACCCGAGTCGTTCTGCGACGGCGACTGATCCAGGATTGTCAGGGCCGATCGCTGCGCTGACACGGTGGAGGCCAAGCTCGTTGAACCCGAATGATGTGAGGGTACGGGCTGCGTCTGTGGCATGCCCTCGGCCCCAGTAGTCAGCGCGGATTGCGTAGCCAAGCTTGCCGGCTCTGACTCCGGCGAGGGCAAGCCGCGCGAAGCCGATCAACTGTCCGGACGTTTCTACGGCGAGGTAGTACTCGTTACGGGGACCTGTGGATCGGCGGTCCAGGATTCCAAGGATCATGGACTCCGTCTGTGGGAGGGTCTTCGCGTCAAACGACAGGAAGTCGGTCACACGGGGATCTCCCACCACGAGGTGCGCTCCGGGCGCATCGTCAAGCGTGAAGTCTCGGAGCGTGACGGCTGCGCCGGTGAGGTGTACCTGTGGCTGGCCCATCGGCCTACCGTGGCAGAACGCCGAGAGGCGCGCGCGCGAATGCCTCGATCTCTTCCTGTAGCTGGGTGGCGGACCGCTCGGCGCGGAGAGGTGAGTGTGAGACGGCGTTGTGGACGCGTCGGACTGAGTGCAAGACACCGTTCAGGCGCTTTACCGGCGGTAGTTGCAAGATCGGCGCGATTGCCTCGGTTACTCCGCTCAGTTCGCCTTGGGCCACCCTGGCGATTGCAAGGCTGGCGTAACTTCCGGCCTGATCACCGAAAGCCCACTCGCTGCTTGTCACGTCCTCGTAGGCAGTGACGGCGCGGGCGGCGTGGCTAGCGGCCGCGTCCGCCTCGTCCGGAAGCCAGGAGAAGGCTTCAGCGGCGTAGTAGGCCTGGCGTGCTCGACCGAAGGTGCAGATTCCGCCTAGCTCATCGAGATCGTCGAGTGTCGCGCGCTCTCGGGCGCCCTCGGCCCGCTGGAGTGCTGCTCGTGCTTCGACTGCGTTGCCGAGCGCTGCCCAGCCGCGGGCCTCGCTGACCGATAGCCAGACTGACGCGGTCCCGGTGCCAGCGAACTGAGCACCGGAGGTCGCATAGTGGAGGGATTCTCGGTGACGGCCGTCCCAGTACGTGATGAGGGACTGGAGTCCCCGAACCCATGCACGCAATGCGTTGCTATCGGCATGGTCGGCGCAGAGATAGGCCGTCCTGGCGTGGGTCATGGCCGCCAAGGGCTCAGCCAGGTCGTGGGAGACCTTCGCGAGGAGCCCTCCGGTTATCCCGGCGAGGAAGTAGAGCTGCCGGGATTGCGCTGACCTTTGCCTCTGCTCCAACAGCGTGAACACGGCGTTCTGCACGTCGGCAAGGTCAGGCAGAATTTCGGAACCGGAGCGGGGGTACGTGACGGCAAGCGTACGTACTTCGTCGAAAACCTGCTCCACGGTCTCGGGCGGCAGCGATCCCTGATGGGACAACGCGAACTCCCGGGCACGTTTTGCGGCCACGTTCACCAGCTCTCTCGGGTTTGGGTTGGCATCGCAAGAAGTGTCAGGCTGGCTGTAGGGCGTGCGAACGTTTGCCAAGTCGGCAAGTGCGTGTTTTTCGACGTCCCGCTGTCGACGTGCGCGGCGGGACGCGTTCAGAAACCAGCCATCGGTGCCGAGCGCGTCGTCTATTCCGTTCGCGACGGCGTCGCTCGGGATCCGGTGACCTTGTTCGATGAGCGATATGTAGTGCTGCGAGCAACTTGCACGCCGCGCAAGGCCACGCTGCGAGAGGTTCGCGGCGAGGCGCCGTTTGTGCAGGTCAGGGCCAAACTCATGGATCACATCCTGCATCGAAAACCTCCCCGTCACCAGGCATCACAGAGCGTGTGATGGCCTACTACCGCTGTGATGCGTCTTCCGACTCACGGCGAACCCGATTCCAATAGTCGCTGTCGAACGGTAGCCGATCGGCGAGATCCGGACACGTGACTGACGGAGGATTCGTTGTGGCCTTAACCGACCTGCGAGAGGACCGGCGCGGCAGGCTCCGGGCGGTCGAGCCGGGCGGCAACGCATCCGGAATCCGGCATACAGGACGCGAATCCGCCTCCGTAAGCGATCATGTTCCGGTGAAGTCCCCCGCGCTGTATGGCGTGGTGGTGTTTACTCTGCCTGGTTCGAGCATCGCTGAGGTAGTGGTGGTGTTCGCGTCGCCGGGAGATGCGGACGAGTACGCGAAGGCCGAGCGCTACGACTGCTACGAGGTGGTCCCGCTCGCCTTCGTGAACACGAGCGTGGGCCCGTTGCCGGAGGCGCCGGTTTAGCCCCAACGATCTGGCGGCGGCATACGGCCGCCGTATCGGAGAGAGTGCGTCCGGCCGCAGGACCCTCGCGTCACACGGGATGGCGTGGGAAATCAGAGCCCGGCCGGGCCCATACCCCGGCCCGTGGACACCTCGCCAACGGAGGCGAGACGTGTGCGAACCACGGGCCGGGGCCTGACGGAATCCCCGATGGATGAGGGTCTGATGCGCGAAACCCATGTGCTCGTGGAGTACGACCAGTCCGCGTTGGAACGGCCGGTCCGTGTTGTCGGGCTGTTCGCGACCGTCGAGGACGCGGAGCACTGGGCAGAGCAGCATCTCGCCAGCGCGTGGGACGTCGTCTCCTACTCGCCCCACCAGACCGCAGCGTCGACACCCGCCGACCTGCGTATTGCCGCCGGTCTACTGGCCGCCGGTCGACCCTGGAAGGAAGGAACTGCTATGCAGAAATCCGAAACCGCTCGTGTGCCGCTGAGTGCTGACGAGGTCGGGAACCTCACCTGGCAGAAGAGCAGCTTCTCCAACGGCGCGGGCGGCATGTGCCTGGAAATCAGCGCGGGACCGGACGGGAAGATCCTGCTTCGGGAGTCCGACCGGCCCACGGAACTGATCGCCACCGACAAGCCCCGGCTGGATGCCTTTCTTCGTGGCGCCCAGGCTGGCGAGTTCGACCACCTGACCGTCTGAGCGGTCGGAGCCGATCTCCGCTGCCTCGTACCCCCTCCCCCCAGGGGTGCGGGGCAGCGGACCGGGCCCGGTCAGGCGTTGCGTCCGGGCGGGGTTGGCGGCGGTGGGGTCGTCGGTGTGGGGGTGCGGTGGAGGGTGGCGTGTCCGGCGGACCACAGGGGGCCGGCGGGGTAGCTGTAGGCGAGGGTTCCGCCGGGCTGAGGGGTCAGAGTGATGACGCTGGCTGCGCATAGTCCGGAGTTGGTCGTGATCGCTTCGGTGGCGGTCGCGGCGGCGGCGGTGAGCTGGGTGAGGGTGGCTGCGGGCGGTGCGGGCGTCGGCCCGGTCGGTGGGGTTGTAGTCGAGCAGCCCGGTCAGTAACGGTTTGAGGACGTCGAGCTGGTCCGGTATGGCCGGGGCGGCTAAGACCCGTAAAGCGCCGTCAATGGGTGGATCGGTCGTACCGGGGTTCCTCCGCGACGGCGGGCTGCCCCGCGAAGCCGAGCTCGGCCAGCGCGCGCCGGTAGCTGACGGCCAGTCGGTCGAAGGCACGGTGGGTCTCGCGCGCCGCGAACAGGCGGACCGGCCGCTGACTCTCGACGATGCGCTGGTCGGGGGCCCAGATCAGGTCCTCGACGGCCTGCAGGCCGGCCTCGTCGATCGGATCGTCGGTCTGCAGGGCCGACACCCAGAACACGCGGCAGGTCGTGGCCGACGTCGGCGCGGTCGCGACGAACAGGACGGAACCGGGGCCGTGCGCCCCGCCCAGCCACACCGCGAACGGCAACTCGATCCGGTAACTGAAGTCGATGTCGGCGACCGGCCGCCGACCGTCCGGTCCGGGCGGGGCGACCGGGTTGACCCCGGGATAGCGGTAGGACATGTCCAGCCGCCACCCGTCCGCGGACCGGTGCACCACGTACGGTTCCACCGTCGGCGCATCGGGATTGCCGAACGTGTCGGTGTGCAGAACCGAGAAGTGCCCGACGTCGCAGAAGTTCTCGATCTGGCGGGCGGCCTGGGCCGACCAGTCCAAGGGCGTGCCGACGTACCGCCGCCAGTGCGGCGCCTCGGCCTCCGCGAATACCGGCCGGGCCCGGCGTTCCTCGCCCGGCGGGGCCAGGCAGGCCCACACCAGGCCGGCGTGCTCATCGACCTGGTGGGCCCGGGCCGCGATCACCACCGGGATCGGCCGGCCCGGCTCCTGCGGGATGTCCACGCAGCGCCCATCGCCGCTGAAGGCCCACCGGTGGTACGGGCAGCGCAACGCGCCGTCCGGATCCACGGTCCCGCCGGAAAGCGGTACGCCGCGGTGCGGGCACTGGTCAGCCAGCAGTCGCACCGCGCCGTCGGGGCCCCGCCAGAGCACGAGGTCCTCGTCCAGTAGCCGGACCTGGGCCGGGGTCGGGCCGACCTCGTCCGACCGGGCCACCGGGTGCCAGTACGGCCGGGCCGCGGCCAGGAAGGCGGCGTCCAGCCGGGCATCCGAACGGGCCGCATTCGCCGGGTCGCCGTCCGCGCTGGAATCGGGCCCCGCGCCGGTCGGCGGGAGATACGTGGTGCTCACCGCCGGCACCTTAGCGGCCGCATTTGTCCGGTCGGTAAACGATGTCCGGTCGGTCCGACCCGGAGAGCCAAGCTCGCCGCGTCGGGACCGGCCGTGAGCCCCACGACTAGTGCGTGGCCTGGCTACGGAACTTCTCCGGCGTCGCGAACAGGCCGTCCAGCTTGTAGAACGACTGGTTCCAGCCCGTCTCGCCCATTTCGCGCATCGGCTCGGGGAACGGGCCCTGGCGCAGTTCGAGTCGGGTGCCGGCCCCCTCGGCGGTGAATTCCAAGGTCAGGGTGAGCTTCGTGCCGTCCTCGATGCCCGGGAAGCCGGTGGCGATCTCGTAGCCGACGATCAGCTGGTTGGGGACGACCTCGACGAGGGTCGAGTTGACCGGCGACGCGATTTTCGGATCGTCGTTGCTGACCATCGTCATCTTCCACGAACCGCCCGCCCGGGCATCGATCGCGACCGTGTCGCGGGGGACGTGGAAACTGAGCGGCCCGAACCACTGGGCGAGTAGGTCGGGGTCGACAAAGGCCTGGTAGACCGCATCGACGGGCGCGTCGAAGTAGCGGGAGATGACCAGTTCGCCGGTGGACTCAGTCATGGTGGGGCTCCTTGGAGATCGGTGGATCGGTGGGATCGGTAGCGGCCGGCTGGCCCGGCCGCGCTTTCAGGTAGGCGTCGAGCCGGTCGAAACGTTCGTCCCAACGGCGGCCCAGGTGTTCCATCCAGGTGGTCGCCTCCTTGAGCCGGTCGGCGCGCAGGGTGCTGGTCCGCCACTGCGCGCGCCGGTCGCGGGAGATCAGCCCGGCCTGCTCGAGGACCTTCAGATGCCGGGAGATCGCCGGCAGGCTGATCGGGAACGGCTCGGCAAGCTCACCGACCGTCGCCGGGCCCTGCCCCAGGCGGACCAGGATCTGGCGCCGGGTCGGGTCTGCGAGGGCCGAGAACACTCGGCTGAGCTCGTCGGTAGGCACCTAATTAACGTACTGGTTAATTAACAAACTAGTCAATCAGCCTGAGGGGTCCCCCGCGTCGCTCTGACCTGGTCGTGGCCGTTGGACCGACCCTCGCGCGCCCAGTCGGAAGCAGCGAGACTGGGCGGCATGACCGCCGATCTCGGGATCTACCTGCCTCAGGTGGGGTTTACCTACGACCAGTTGCTCGACCGCGCGCAGCAGTGCGAGCGGCTCGGATTTTCGGGGCTGTGGCTGTTCGATCATCTCTACAGCCCGCAACAGCCCGATCACCCGGCCCTGGAGGGCTGGACGCTGGCCACCGCCCTGCTCGCGCAGACGACGACGCTGCGCGTGGGCCACCTGGTGCTGTGCAACGGGTTCCGCCATCCCGCGCTGCTCGGCCGGATGGCGTCGACCCTGCAGGTCATCTCGGGCGGACGCCTGGAACTGGGCCTGGGGAGCGGATCGTACGAACGGGAACACCACGAGGCCGGGCTGGGCTGGGGCAGCGCCGCCGAGCGGTCCGACCGGCTGCGGGAATCGCTGGAAATCATCACCCGGATGTTCGAGACCGGTCCGACCACCTGGAGCGGCAAGAACTACGCGGTCCATGACCTTCCCAACCTGCCGTTACCGCCGACCCGACCGCGGATCATGCTCGGCGGCGTGGGCCCGCGGTACACCCTGCCGCTGGTCGCGCAGTTCGCGGATGTGTGGAACGTGCCGACGTACGGCATCGCCAAGCGGTCGGAAAGCGTCGAGAAGCTGGACCGCGAATGCGAACGGGTCGGTCGCGACCCGGCCACCATCACCCGTTCCCTGCAGGCGGTCCTGGCCATTGCTCCTGACAACAACCAGCTGACAGCCGTCCGGGCGGCCGCCGAACGGCGCTACGGCACACCGGGATTCGGGCTGGCCGACGCCGGCCTGGTCGGCACCCCCGAGCAGGTGGTGGAGCGGTTGCGGGCCCTCATTGCCGAGGGCTGGACCGAATTCGCGTTCTTCCTGCACGACCGGGGCCGGCCCGAGACCCTCCACCTCATCGCCGAAGAGGTCATGCCCCACCTTTAGGCCCGCCGGCCCGTCAACCGCACACGCCGGGTGGGGCCGCGCAGTAGGTGAGTTGGCTGACCTTCCATCGACCCCCGGTCCAGACCGCCTGCCCGCTGCCGCCCAGGGTTTGCCGGCCGTCGGCCATCGTCGTGATCTGGTCGGGCCATTGCGCGGCCAGACCCGGTTCCTGAAAGTTCTCGGTGAACCCGACGAGGGCATGGGTCGGATCGAGCGGCACGACCAGATTGACGGTCACCTGCCGGCTGCGGGCGAGCCCCGGCCACCGTTCGAGGTACCGCTCCCGACCAGCCCCGATCTTCGGTCCGTCCTGAATCGCCGCGAGCGCCCGCGCTGGCGGGACCCCGGCGTTGAAGGCATCGGCAAAGGCGTTCCTGATGACACCCTCGGCGGGCGACGTGGCCAGGATCGGCCGGCCGCGCACCACCATTCCGGCGGCGACGTGCTCGGCGGCGTCACGCGCGGCGGCGAAGCCGTTGGCACCGGACCCTTCAATGCCCAGGAGCCGGAGGTCGACCTGCAGTCCGGGCTGCTCGATCCACGTAAGCATCAGTCCGGACTGCGCCGGCAGGACCGACAACCAGGCCGAATGACCGCGGATCGTCACCGGGGTCATGGAGAACCGGAACTTTCGCAGCGCCGCCTCCGATTGATCCAGGGTCATGGAGTTCGGCCCCCAGCTCACGCCGACCGTGAGCTCGTGGGGATGCGGCTTCTGCGGGCCGCGGAACGTCGAGCTGTACTCGACGACGGCGGGCTGCCCGTAGGCCTGCTCGCCCGATCCGGCCAGCGACATCCCGGCCGGCAGATAGGTCAGCTCGACGCCCCCCAGTGTGCGCCCGGCGCCCAGCGCCGGACCCGGACCGGGCGTCGGAGAACTGGTCGTCGCCCCGGCCGGGGTGAGCTGCGTCGCGCCCTGGTTCGACCGGGGAGCGACGACGAGCACCCCCACCCCCACCGCGGCCGCGGTCAGCGCCGACACCCCCGCGGCCTGCCAGCGACGGTGGCGGCGGTGCCGGCGCCGCACCCGTTCGGCCGTGCCCGGCGCGGGTCGCAACCCGGCTGCGGCCCGCGTGAACGTAGCGCGGATGGCATCGTCGAATTGCTCGTCATAGGCCGCCGGAATCATCGGGCGCCTCCTTCCGACCAGGTGAGGTCGCCGGTGTCGAGGATGGCGCGCAGCCGCTTCAGGCCCCGCGCGCAGTGGGTCTTGACGCTGCCGGGGCTGCACGCGAGCAGCGTCGCGATCTGCGCCTCGGACAGGTCATCGAAATAGCGCAGGACCACGACCGCGCGTTGGCGCGGCGGTAGAACCCGCAAGGCCGCCAGCAACTCCGCCCGCTCCGCGAGCCGGTCGGCATCCGACGAGACCCCGCGGTCCGCCGCCGGGCCGAGTGGCTCCTCCCGGACCCGCGGCCGGCGCCAGCGGCTGGTGGCCGCATTGACCAGGGCCCGGCGGACGTAGGCCTCCGGATCGTCGATCCGGCCCCAGCGCCGGAACACGGCCAGCAGGACGTCCTGCAGCAGGTCCTCGCCCCGACCGCGATCGCCCGCGAGGAACACCGCGGTCCGTAACAGCGGCGCCTCCCGCTCGGCCACGAACCGCTCGAATGACGCCCCGCTCCCGCCGGCCATCCACTCTCCTCGCCCCATCCGCCCGACCTGCCTTCGCCCTGACAGACGTGACCGCACCCGGTTCGGTTGACAAGGCCACAGCTCAGATCGATCAGAGGGTTTAGGCGGACCGGTCGCGCCCGGCGGGCCAGAATGGACGGGCGGCGCTCGAGCAAACCATCCAGGCGGTCATCACCGGTCCGCCCGCGACGGTGGCCGGGCGGCTGGGTGTCTACGTCGCGGCCGGAGCCCGCCACGTGGTCCGCCCGATCGGCGCCGTGGATCTCCCGGCCGCCCGCGACCGGCTCGGGCAACTCGCCGAGCTCGCCCCGCTCCTCCGCCGGCGCTGACGGCGAACCGCCCGTCACCAGCCAATGCAGCATTTTTCCGCCCCGGACCTCGACCCACCGGCGCGAGACCGCTGGTCCACCGCAAGGCCCCACCAAATGGCCTCCTTGAAGAAGCTGACGCACAGACAATAAGGCGGACTGCAATTCCTCTCATTTCGCCAGGGTCATATCAGCGATACCTACGATGCGGTCCTTGAGCTCCTGCGAAAGAATTTTCCCGATATCGGGTTGCGATCGGACTAGTCGCCGGGTCACGCCCAGGCGGGCGGGAGGGGTTCGCCCCCTTCGTCGAGGGCCCGCGAACCGCGAAGATCTTGCTGACGTACTCCGACCGAAGCTGCTGCTGGACGTCTCGAGGACAACAACGAGGCCGGCCCCGTCGCGCACCTGAGTCGGGAGTGGACCCCCGCGGCGGCCGCTGATCGCCGGAACGGCTGTCCCGAACCACTCGAGAGTGACTGTTCACCTTGTTAAGCTCGGCGCTGGCGCGGTCCTGGGCCGCGGAGCCCCAGCGATGGAGGAGCGATGGACGCCACAGCCTCAACAGCATCCTCGACAGCCGGCCCGATGCCCGACGACTGGTGCCGGACCGGGTTCGACCACCTGTCGCCGGACTTAGCGGCGGTACTGCCCGAGACCCTCGCCCACATGCGCGGGTCGTGCCCGATCACCCACAGCGACGCGCACGGCGGATTCTGGGTCATCACCCGGTACGCGGACGTGCTGCGCACCGCCCAGGACTGGGCGACGTTCAGCTCGGCCCACGGCCTCGGGATACCGCCGAGCACCACCCATCTACGCAACATTCCGGTCGAGGTCGACCCCCCGGAACAGCGGGTCTACAAGCGGCTGATCAATACCCACTTCACCCCGAAGGCCATCGCGTCGTGGGAACAGCCCACCCGCGACCTCGTGACCCGGCTCATCGATGAGTTCATCGAAAACGGGCGGTGCGAGTTCATGGACGCCTTCGCCCGACCACTTCCAAGCCTGACGTTCTTCGACCTGGCCCTCAGCGCGCCCGCCGAGGATCTCGACAAGGTCGCCTACCTGGCCTCGAAGTCCTCGATTCCGAACGACCCGGAAGGTCCGGCCTGCTGGGCCGGCCTGGCCGCCTGGATCACCGACTTCGTGCGGCACCGGCGCGACGCCCCGCCGCGCGGCGATGTGGTGGACGCCGTCCTGCGCGCCGAGTTCGGCGACCGGCCGCTCACCGAACCGGAAGTCATCGGCATTGTTCAGCTGCTCATTCTGGGCGGCCTGGAAACCACCGCCGGGGCGTTGGGGCTGATGATGCACCGCTTCAGCCAGCATCCGGAGATTCCGGCCCAGCTACGCCGCCAACCGGAACGGATTCCGGTCGCGGCCGAGGAACTGCTGCGGCTCGATTCGCCGTTCATCGCCATCGCCCGCACCGCCACCCGGGACACCGAACTCGACGGCCACCAGATCAAGGAAGGCGACAAGGTCCTCATCTACTGGGCCTCCGCCAATCACGACGGCGCCCAATTCAGCAATCCCGATGAGTTCGACCTCGAACGGGCCGGCAACCCGCACATCGCCTTCGGCGCCGGGCCGCACCGTTGCATCGGCTCGAACGTGGCCCGCCAGACGATCCGGATCGCCCTGGAGGAACTCATCCGCCGGGTCGAGGACATCCGGCCGGCCGACGGCGCGCAGATCCACTTCCACTCGACCCTGACCCGGGCCCCGCTCGACCTGCCGATCACCTTCACCCCCGGCCCCCGGATCAGCGGGGCCTGACCCGCTGGTCAGACCCCGATGCTCGCCAACGCCGAAAGGGTCTCCAGCTCGACGAACGCGGCCGCGTACCGCTCGACGAGAGCGAGCGAGACCTCGCGGCGCTGCCACCCGTCCGTGCCGAGGGTCGACAGCCAGATCGGCAACCCGTAGGCCGCCGAGGCGCGGTAGCGCAGCCAGGCCTCGGCCGGGGAGGGCCCGGCCGACTCCGGCACGTCGAGGGCCCGGCGGTACTCGGCGATCAGGTCCGCTTCGTGGGCCCGGCGGTCCGCCACGGTGAGGCAACCGACCAGGAAGTAGCCCACGTCCTGGGCCCAGCCGCCCCGGTGCGCGACCTGCCAGTCCAGGAAACCCACCTCGTCGTCGGGCAGGACGTAGGTGTTGCCGATGTGGGCGTCGCCGTGCAGCAACGTCATCGGCTCCCGGCTCAGGGACGTGACGTAGCGGGCCCACAGCGCCACAATGCCGGCGCCGTCGTAGGCCGCGACCTCCGGCGGCAGCTGCGCCGCGGAGCGGTCCAGCCCCCTCGGCACGAACGAGCGCAGGCCGGCCTGGAACCCCTCGGTGGGGGCCCAGGTCTGCACCCAGGCCAGCGCCGGGTGGGTCGCCGCGCCGAATCCCCAGTACCGGCTGTGCAGCCGGGCCAGACTCCGCAGGCCCGCCGCGACCTGGTCGACCGTCATCGGACGGGTGGCATCCCGCGGATCGGCACCCCGGGCGGTCAGGTCCTCCATCACGAGCGTGAAGTCGAGGGCCGGCCGGTCGATGACGACCTTGTAGACCAGCGGATGGTCGACGGGGAGGGCCACCCCGGAAGCGAACAGGTCCGCCTCGATGAACAAGGTGCCGTTGCGGTTGTGCAGCTCGGCGTGCTCGCGCTCGCTGCCCTTGAGGAAGACGGTCGCCGGCCCGGAACCGGCCGCGTAGGTGAGCCCGAACCGGGCCCGCCGGTTGGTGCCGTCGTCCCGCATGACCAGGGCGACGTCGCTCACCTGGGCGTCCGGGTGGTGATCGGCCAGGGCCCCGGTCATCCACCCGGCGGTCACCTCCGACCAGTCGGCGGGCACCGCTGCCGGACCAGCACTGCCCGCGGTACCCGTCCCGGAAGTCGACATTCAGCGGAGTATGTGTTCACTTATAGACGCTGTCAACGGGCGGTCTCAGTGGACCGGGACCGCGAGGGTCTTGAGCTCGAAGAACTCGTTCAGGCCGGGAACGCCCTTTTCGCGACCGATCCCGGACTGCTTGTAGCCGCCGAACGGGGCGTCGGGGGAGAAGTAGTTCCCGCCGTTGACCCCGATCGTGCCGCTCCGGATCCGGCGGGCGACCCCGATGGCCCGCTCCTCGTCGGCGCTGTAGACGCCCCCGGACAGGCCGAAGATCGTGCTGTTGGCGATCCGCACCGCGTCGTCATCGTCGTCGAACGGGATGACGGCCAGCACCGGCCCGAACACCTCGTCCTGGGCGATCTCACTGGCCGGGTCGACTCCGGCCAGCAGGGTCGGGGCGTAGAAGAACCCCGGATCGATGCGCTTCCCGCCGGTCACCAGCGTGGCCCCGTCCGCCACGGCCCGCTGGACCATGCCGTCGACCTTGTCCCGCTGCTTCGCGCTGATCAGTGGACCCATGAACGTCTTCGGGTCGGCCGGGTCGCCGACCGGCACCTTGCCCAGGTACCGGGCCACCGAACCGACGATCTGGTCGTGATGGGCGCGCGGCACCAGCAGGCGGGAGGTCAGCGCGCACCCCTGCCCCGAATGGGTACAGATCATGAAGGCCGAGAACATCGCCGCCGACCGGAAATCGGCGTCCTCGAGCAGGATCATCGCCGACTTGCCACCCAGCTCCAGGAACACCTTCTTCACCGTCTGGCCGGCGGCCCGCATGATCTGCCGACCGACCGCCGTCGACCCGGTGAACGTGATCATGTCAACCTCGGGGTGGGTCGTGAGCACCTCGCCCACCGCCACCTCGGACGAGACGAGCACATTGACCACCCCGGCCGGGATGTCGGTCTCGGTGGCGATCAGCTCCCCCAGGGCCAACGTCGTGAGCGGCGTGTCCGGGGCACCCTTCAGCACCACGGTGCAGCCGGCGGCGAGCGCCGGGGCCACCTTGGCCAGGGCCAGCTGGGTCGGGAAGTTGTAGGCCACGATCGCCGCCACCACCCCGGCCGCCTCCTTTTCGATCCACCGGCGGTGCCGTTGCCCGAGGTACTCGATCTCGCCGAGATCCTCGGCCAGCGGGTAGTCGGCCAGCAGGTCGGCGTAGTACTTGACCTGCTCGATCGGCTCGTCGAGCTGCGCCCCGTAGGTCAGGCTGCGCGGAGCCCCGACCTCGGCGATGGTCAACTCCCGGAGCTCCTCCCGGTGCTTGGTCAAGGCGTCGTGGAGCTGGGTCAGACCCCGCACCCGGGCCGCGCGGTTCCTCGACCAGTCGGTGGTGTCGAACGCCCGGCGGGCGGCCACCACGGCCGCCGCGGCCTGCTCCACGGTCGCGTCGGGAGCCTCCCCCAGCACCTCACCCGTCGTCGGGTTCAGCGTCGGAAACGTCCGCCCCGATCCCACCAGCTGTCCATTGATCAGCAACCGCTTCACGGGCTCCACCACCTGCTCCTCGGACCGGGCCGTTCGGTTGACCACAAGTACACGGAATCGTATATTTTTTCCACGACCTCGTGCCTTCCGTCCGGACCGCGGCCGGGTGCGGCGCCCCTCGTCCCCACCTGGTCCGGGCGGAAGGATTGCCGGAGATGGCACGGATAGAACCGCTTCACCCGAAGGTCTGGCCTACGGAGATGCGGGCGGCGCTGGCCGCTCTCACGCCACCCGCGCCGCGGCACCCGCGCCCGGTCTCGGAGGGTCGGCCGAAGGCACTCAACACCCTCGGCACCTACGCCCACCACCCGACGCTGGCCCAGGCGTTCTTCACCTTCAACGGCCACCTCCTGATGGCCACCACGTTGACCCTGCGGCAGCGGGAACTGGTCATCCTGCGGGTCGCCGCCCGGCGCCACTGCTCCTACGAGTGGGCCCAGCACGTCATCGTCGGCCGGGACATCGGCCTGCTCGACGAGGAGATCGGGCGGATCGCGTTCGGGCCGGACGCGCCCTACTGGGAGCCCATCGAGGCGGCCCTGCTGCGCGCGGTCGACGAACTGATCGACGAGGCCGAGATCAGCGCCGGGACCTGGGCGGTCCTCGCCGACCACCTCGACACCCAGCAGCTGCTGGACCTCATCTTCACGGTCGGCGCCTACCAGACCCTGGCCGGAATGATGAAGTCCTTCGACCTCGAACTCGACGACGACCTGCAGCGGGAGAACCCATGACCGTCACCGTCAACCCGATCAGCCCCGAGGTCGGCGCCGAGGTCGTCGGACTGGTGGGCCATCAGCTCGTCGACCAGCAGGTCGCCGACCAGTGCCAGTTGTTGTTGGAACGGCACGGGGTGGTGGTCTACCGCGGAGCCAAGATCAACGACGACGATCTCGTCGCGTTCACGCGCATGCTCGGCGAGGTGGTGATCGCGCCGATCGGCGGCGAGAAGACCCACCCGGAGATCTCGGCGATCAGCCTCGACCCGGCCACGAGTGTGCTGGCCGCCTACCGGGCGGGCACGTTCTACTGGCACATCGACGGCGCGAACGACGCGGTACCGCAGAAGGCGACGCTCCTGACCGCGCTGCGGGTCTCCGACGAGGGCGGCGACACCGAATTCGCCAACACCTACGCGGCCTACGACGCCTTGTCGGACGCGGAGAAAGCGCGGTTCGCCGACCTGCGGGTCGTGCACAGCTTCGCGGCCGCCCAGGTGCTGGTGCATCCGGACCCGTCCGAGAAGGAGCGGGCGGCCTGGAACCGGGTGCCGTCCCGGGAGCACCCGCTCGTGTGGACCCGGCGCAGCGGTCGTAGGTCGTTGCTGGTCGGGGCGACGACCGAGCGGGTGGTCGGATGGGCGCCGGACGAGAGCCGGGCGCTGCTGGACCGCCTCCTGGAGTGGTCGACCCAGCCGCGGTTCGTGCTCCACCACCACTGGAACCCCGGCGACCTGGTGATCTGGGACAACACCGGCATGCTGCACCGCGCCATCCCGTACGAGGTGACCTCGCTCCGGCTGATGCACCGCACCACCCTGGTCGGCGAGGAAGCGGTCGCCTGACCGCGTCACCGCGCCGGGCTCAGGCGCCGGCGAAGGCGGCCCGGCCGTGGCGGACCAGTTCGCTGAGAGCCGGGCGGTTGGCCGTCGCCGCCCACACGAGCGCGAGCAGTGCCGGGGTTTCGGCGTCCACGATGGGCAGCGCCGTCAACCGGTCGGCGAACCGGCCGGCCATGGATTCGGTGAGCACCGCGACCCCGAGGCCCCGGGCGGCCAGGTCCGCGATCGCCCCGGCCGCGCTGGCCTGGAGCGCGATCCGGGGCGCGAGGCCGGCCGCCGCGCAGCTCTGGTCGAACACCGTGCGGATGCCGGTTCCCTCGGGCATGCACACGATCGGCTGGTCGGCCACCGCGGCCAGCGTGACCGGACGGCCGGTGGCCAGCGGATGTCCGGGCGGGACCAGGGCCACCAGCCGCTCGCTCACGATGGTCAGCGCGTTCAGGCCGGCCGGCGGGGCGGTGGCGGTCCCGATCAGGGCCAGATCGATCGCCCCGGCCCGGACCCCCTCCACGAGCCGCTCGGAATTGTCCTCGAGCAGCGAAATGTCGACGCCGTGGTGCGCGCGGTGGAACGCGGCGAGCGCCTCGAAGAACGGGACGACGGTGCACCCGATGACCATGCCCGCCACCAGCCGGCCCCGGATGAGCCCGGCGACCTCCCCGACCGCCCGCGAGACGGTGCCCGCGGCGGCCAGGGCCGCCCGGGCCGGTTCCAGCGCCGCTTCCCCGGCCGCGGTGAGCGTGGCGACGCGGGTCGACCGGTCGATCAGCTCGGCGCCCAGCTCCCGTTCCAGCCGGCGGATCTGCGCGCTCACCCCGGACTGGCTGATCCGGACCCGCTCCGCCGCCCGCGTGAAGTTGGCTTCCTCGGCCACCGCGACGAAGTACTCCAGCTGCCTCAGATCCATGAGCGTTGATTCTAGTCAGTAGTAGAACAATCTGTTTGACTTCTCGTTTCCGGATAGCGAGGCTGGAGCCGGTACACCGGGCCACCCGAGCCAACTCAACCAGCCAACCAACCAACCCGACCCGGAAGGACTCCCCGTGCCGAACCCGGAAACGAGCAGCCGCGAGAAGGCCCTGAAGCCCGCAGACATCACCCGCCTGTTCGTCGAGCGCTCCAACGCCGGCGACGCGGACGGCGTCGCCGCGCTCTACGAACCGGACGCGGTGCTGGCCTACCCGCCCGGCGGGCAGACCGTCGGGCGGGCCGCGATCCGCGAGCTGTGGGCATCGGTGCTGGCCCACCAGCCGCGCTTCGAGCCGGAGGAGCCGCTGCCCACCCTGGTCAGCGGCGACCTGGCCCTGACCTCGACCCCGCCGAAGGACGGCTCCGGCGCCCGCGCCCAGGTCGTCCGGCGCCAGCCCGACGGCAGCTGGCTGCGCGTTCTCGACCAGCCCGAGTTCACCCAGCCGTGAGCCCCGCCGTGCGGGGAGCCCCACCACTGCGGGGAGCCCCGCCGTGACGGGCCGGCCGCCCGGCGAACCGGAGCCGGACGTGGAGCTGTACCGGATCGCGCACCGCGCGATGGAGCGCGAAGCGGCCGAGACGGCGGCGCTCGCCGAACGGCTGGTCGGGGGCGCGCCCTACTCGAAACGGCAGGCCCGGGGCCTGCGGCGCGCGGTCCGGATCCTGCTCGACGACCTGGACCGCCATCACCGGGCCGAGGACGACGTCGGCTGGCCCATCCTGCGGGCGGCGAACCCCGACCCGGAAGTCCGGACCGGCACGGCCCCGTTGCTGGCCGCGCTCGGGCACGACCACGAGCGGCTCCACCGGACCATGACCGCCATGCGGACCGCCACCGAACAGCTCGCTGGGCAGCCGGAGCACCCGGCCGTCCGCCGGGCGCTGGCCGGGGCCGCCGCCCAGCTCGCCGACCAGCTGGGCCGCCACATCGCCGACGAGGAAGCGGTCATCTTTCCGCTCATCAGCGCCTCCGTCTCGGTCGCCGACTTCACCCGGTGGGAAAAGGCCGCCGACCACGGCATTCCGCTGCGCGACCTGCCGATCCTGCTGCCATCCACCTTGCGGGTGGTCGACCCGGCCGACCGGGCCCGCATCACCGCCCAGGCGCCTTTCGCGTTCCGGCTTGCGCTGCGCCTGGGGACCGGCTACTTCCACCGTCGGCACCAGCTGGTGTTCGGCGGCCCCGAGCCCCCGGCCCGCGGGTCACACTAGGGCGCGGGTCAGCCCGGCGGGGTCCGGGCCACCGGGGGCGCCAGTCGCTGGGTGCCGAGGACCTTGAGGAGTTGAAGCGCCCGGTGGGTGGCGGTCCCGGGCGCCGCACTGTACATGATCACCCAGTGGTCCCGTTCCGGATCGTGGAGCACGTCGCAGTCGAGGTCGAGCCAGCCGACGTCGGGATGGTGCAGTCGCTTGCGAGCGGAGCGCCGGACCTGCACCTCGCGTTGTGCCCACCGCTCCCGGAACTCCTCGCTCGCGGCCAGGAGCCGGGTGATGAGATCACGGACCGCCTGGTCGTGGGCGTAACGGGCGGCGACCGCGCGCAGGTCGGCCACCGATTCACGGGCGAACTGCTCGGCGCTGGCCGGGTCGTGCCGGTGCCGGACGCCCGGCCGGGTGAAGAACCGCCAGATGACATTGCGTTCGGACGGCGGCGCGGCCGACAGGTCACCCAGCAGCGCGGCGGCCATCGGGTTCCAGGCCAGCACGTCGTACTTGGCGTCGCAGACCAGGGCCGGCGCGTCGTCATAGCGATCCAGCAGGTGCAGCACCCCCGGCCGCACCTCGGTGGACATCCCGGCCGCCCGCGGCGCGGCTTCGCCGGCCAGGTGGTGGAGGTGGGCCCGCTCGTCGTCGGACAGTCGCAGCGCCCGACTGATGGCCCCCAGCATCTGCGGGGACGGCCGTGGCCCGCGACCTTGTTCGAGCCGGATGTAGTAGTCGACCGACATCCCGGCCAGCTGGGCGACCTCCTGCCGGCGCAGCCCCGGCGTGCGGCGCCGGGGGCCGGCCGGGAGGCCGACGTCGGCCGGCTGGACCCGCCCGCGGCGGTGGCGCAGGAACGCGGCCAGCTCCCCGCGATCGACCCGTTCCATCACCCCAGCGTGACCCACGGGCGGACCGGACACCATGGGACCGCCGATACCAGCCTCGACGGGCCTCTCCCGCGCAGGTCGCCCGCGCGCCACGGTCGCTCCATGACCGACGACCAGCACCCGCCCACCCATCCGAAGATCGTTCTGATCACCGGCGCCAACAAGGGAATCGGGTTCGCCGCCGCGGCGCGGATCGCCCAACGCGGGCACACGGTCCTGCTCGGCGCCCGCGATCCGGCCCTCGGTGAAAAGGCCGTGGCCACCCTGACCGGCCGCGGGTTGACCACCACGTTCGTCCACCTCGACGTCACGGACGAGACGACCATCGCCCGGGCCGCGTCGTTCGTCGACGCCGAACACGGTCGCCTCGACATCCTGGTCAACAACGCCGGGATCACCCGCGACCAGCGGCGGCCGCCGGCCGCGCTGCCCCTCACCGCCCTGCGGGAGACCTACGAGACCAACGTTTTCGGGGTTGTCGCGGTGACCAACGCGATGATCCCGCTGCTGCGTCGGTCGGCCGCCGGGATCATCGGCAACGTGTCCAGCGGGCTGGGCACCGTCGCGTTCCTCGCCGACCCCGAACCGGCCCTGGCGCCCTACGCCGAGCTGCTCGGGTACAACTCCTCAAAGGCGGCGCTCAACGCGGTCACCCTCATTTACGCCCACCACCTGCGGACCGACGGCATCACCGTCAACGCCCTGTCGCCCGGCTTCTGCGCCACGGACCTCAACGGCCACACCGGCCACGACACCGCCGAGGACGGCGGCGCCCGGATCGCGGCCCAGGTCCTGGACCGGTCGTCCGCGGGGACCGGGCTGTTCCTGAACGAGAACGGCGGCACCTATCCCTGGTGAGCGTGCCCCCTGGTGATTGCGCCGGCCGGCCATACTGGGGGGATGGCCGGCGTGCCGCGGGTCCGGCATCTGCTTCGGGCTCGGGATCTCGTCGACGGGCGGTATTTCGAGCCGCTGTCGGTGGCCGATCTGGCCGGGGCGGCGGGCCTGTCGCCGGCCCACTTCAGCCGCGAATTCAAGCGGGCGCTCAGCGAATCGCCGCACCAGTACCTGCTGACCCGGCGCCTCGACCCGCCGACCACCCAGGCCTACGGCATCGACACCTCGTTCCGGGATCCTTCCGGCAACAACATCCGTCTCACCCAGGTACTGGAATTCGATCCGAGCCGCCCCTGAGCTTCTCAGCCGCTGTCCGCGTCGCCCCCAGATGTTAAGGTGCCTAATGGTAAGGGTCCTTACTAGATGGGGTGGCCGTGGGGACGATCAGCGCGGCCGAGGTCGGCGACCGGTTCTTCGCCGTGGCGCCTCGGATCCGCAAAACGCTGACCGCCCGCATGGACGCGCACGGGTTGTCGCTGCCGCGGACCCGGGCTCTCGAGGTCATCGCCGGCGAGGGGCCGATCCGGCTCAAGTACCTGGCCGGACGGTTCGACTGCACGCCCGCCTCGGTGACCGACATGGTCGACGGACTGGAACGCGACGGCCTGGCGCAGCGGCGCCCGGACCCGTCCGACCGCCGCGCGAGCCTGGTGACCGTCACCCCGGCCGGCCAGGCCGCCCTCGACGCCGCCCGGGTGCGGATGGCCGGCGCCTTCGACGCCATCTTCAGTGTCCTGGACCAGGAAGAACGACTGGTGCTCCTGCGCGCCCTCGATGCCTTGAGCGCGACCTCCATCGTGAACGGGGAACCCGTATGACTCCTTCCACGCCCGCGCCCGGGCGCGACCGCCGGTGGCTGGTGATGGCGGTCGTGGCCACCGCCCAGCTGATGGTCGTCCTCGACGCCACCATCGTGAACATCGCGCTGCCCTCCGCGCAGGCCGACCTGGGCTTCCCCGACAGCCAACGGCAGTGGGTGGTCACCGCCTACGCGCTGGCCTTCGGCAGCCTCCTGCTGCTCGGTGGCCGCCTGGGTGACCTGTTCGGCCGCAAGTGGACGTTCATCGGCGGCCTGGCCGGGTTCGCTCTCGCCTCGGCCCTCGGCGGCGCGGCCAACTCCTTCGCCGTCCTGGTCACCGCCCGGGCGTTGCAGGGCATGTTCGGTGCCTTGTTGGCCCCGGCGGTGCTGGGCACCCTGGTGACCACCTTCCCTGAACCCGAGGACCGGGCCAAGGCCTTCGGCATCTTCGGAACGGTCGCGGTCAGCGGGAGCGCGGTCGGGTTGATTCTCGGCGGCGTGCTCACCGAATACCTCTCCTGGCGCTGGTGCCTGTACGTCAATCTCTTCTTCGCCGTCGGGGCCGGCACGGGAGCCTGGCGCCTCATGCGCAATGAGCGGCCGGCCCACCGCCCGCCGATCGACTACCTCGGCGCGGTGCTGGCCTCGACCGGCCTGCTCGGCATTGTCTTCGGATTCTCCCGCGCCGAAGCCAAGGGCTGGGGCGCGCCCATCACGATGGTGTCGTTGACGCTCGGAGTGCTGCTGCTGGCCGGTTTCGTGGCCTGGGAATCCCGGGCCGCCCAGCCGCTGCTTCCGCTGCGGGTCGTGACCGACCGGGCCCGCGGCGCCGCCTACAGCTCGGTGGCCCTGGCCACGATCTCGATGTTCGGCGTCTTCCTGTTCCTGACCTACTTCATGCAGCGGGTGGAGGGGTACAGCCCGGTGCTGTCGGGGGTCGCCTATCTACCGATGGTCGCCGGCATCATCCTGATGTCGAACCTTTCCTCGATCGTGCTCCTGCCGAGATTCGGGCCGCGTCGACTGATTTCCAGCGGGATGACGCTCGGCCTGCTCGCCATGCTCGCGTTCCACCGGCTCACCCCGTCGAGTGACTACGCGACCGGGCTGCTCCCGGGCCTGATCATTTTGGGCCTGGCCATGGGCAGCGTGATCGCGCCGTCCATCAACACCGCGACCCTGGGGGTGCGCCCGGCGGATTCCGGAGTGGCGTCCGCGCTCGTGAACACCATGCAGCAGGTCGGTGGATCAATCGGCACATCGGTGCTGAGCACCATCGCCGCGTCGGCCACCGCCGCCTATCTGACCAGTCACCCGGGCGCGACCCGGGCCGGCGCGACCCACGGATACACCACGGCGTTCGCCGTGGGAGCCATCATCTTCGCCGTGGGCGCGATCATGGACATTCTGGTGATCCCGTCCGCGGACCGGCTGCGAGCCATCCGCGAGGCCCCCAGCGACCCGGTGAACGAATCCGGATCACTGACCGCCGCATCAGCCGACGGCTGACCCCCACCCCGGCCGGAACCCATCGGCGGGCTCGGCCGGATTCAGGCCAGCATGGTCAGGATCCGCGCCCAGGCGTCGTCGCGGGCCGCCTCGTTGAACGCCGGCGTCTCCGGCCAGAAGAACGCGTGCCCGGTGTCGGGGTAGCTGACCAGCTCGTGATCGATGCCGGCCTTCTCCAGGGCCACCCGGATGCGGTCGCGCTGCCCGGCGTCGATCAGGGCATCGTCCTCGCCGACCAGGTAGAGCAGGCGCCCGGTGATGCCGGGAGTCAGGTCGAGGGTCGGGGTGGGCCGGCTCATCGGGATGTCGGTGGTCGGCAGCCAGCCGCCGTACAGCACCGCCGTGGCGCTGATCGGTCGCTGGGCGGCGGCGAGATAGGCCAGGTGCCCGCCGGCGCTGAAGCCGATCATCGCGATCCGCTCGATGCCGGGCTGGGCTTCCAGCCAGGTCCGGGCCCCGTCCACGTCGGCCAGCACCTCGTCGCGTCCGAGCTGGTGCAGCAGCGCGAACCCGGCCTCGCGACCGGCGTCGTCGCGTTCGAACCAGCGGCCCGGTGCGGTGTGGCGGTGGTAGAACTCCGGCGCCAGCGTCAGGTACCCGGCCGCGGCCAGCCGATCGGCCACGGCGCGGATGTCGGGGCTCACCGCGAACAGTTCGTGGGCCACGATCACCGCGACCGGGGCCGGGTCGCCCGTCGGACGGGCGAGGTAGGCCGGCAGGGTGGTCCCATCGGGAACGCGGATCGCGACCGGCTGCGCTGAGATCGTCATGGGCCCAGCATCGGGTCCCCCGAAGCTGGTAACCAGAGCCGGCTGTTACTGGTACCGGCGTGCGTACGATCCACAGATGGCGACCGACGGTGACCCCCGGGCGTTGGGGCAGCTGCTCCGCTCGCGACGCGAGCGACTGACCCCGGCGGGGGTCGGTCTGCCGGCCGGATCCCGCCGGCGGACCGCGGGCCTGCGCCGGGAGGAGGTCGCCCTGCTGGCCAACCTGTCCACCACCTACTACACGTTTCTCGAGCAGGGCCGGCCGGTGCGACCGTCGGCCCCGGTGCTCGACGCGCTGGCCTCGGCGCTGCGGATGTCGGTCACCGAACGCCGGTACCTGTGGACGCTCGCCCACGGCGACGCGACCCGGACCGGCGCCGTCGGCCCGGCCGCCGCACCGCCCGAACGGATCGATCCGGCGGTGGTCGATCTCGTGCGGCGGCTCGATCCGTCGCCGACCCTGGTCAAGGGGCGCTGCTGGGACGTGCTGGCCGCGAACCCGGCCGCCCGGGAGCTGTTCGGCGACTGGGACGCGGGGCCGACCGCCCACCGCAACCTGGTGCGCTGGATGTTCACCACCGACCGGGCCCGGGAGGTCTACCTCGAGTGGGAACCGGAAGCCCGGGCGATGCTCGGTCGATTCCGCCTCGCCGCGGCGCGGGCCCCGGACGACGGTGACTTCGCCGCCCTGATTGAGGAGCTCCAGCGCGACAGCGAGCACGTCCGGGCCTGGTGGCCCCGGCACGACGTGGTGGCCATGGGCAGCGGAACGAAGAAACTGCGCCATCCCACCCAGGGTCCGCTCGCCTACTCCCACGTGGTGCTGCAGATCGCCGACCACCCCGAGCAGACCCTCGTCACCTACTCCGCGATCCCGGCCAGGAACGGCGCGAGCACCGCCAGATAGGCGTCGAGGTCGCGGCTCCACAGATCGTGGCCGGCCGCGGCGACGGTGGCCAGCTCGACCGACGGCAGCGCGGCCCGCCACTGCTCGGCGAGGTCATCGGTCACCACCCGACCGGGGCGACCGCCCCGGATCACCAGCACGGGGCACTGGAGCTCGACCAACCGGCCCCACAGCGGCACCTCCCGGCTTTCGGTGACCACGCCCCGGACCACGTGCCCGGCCATGCGCTCGGAGACGGGAACTCCACGGACCCGCATGCCCAGCTGGCTGGCTACGAACTCCACGGGCAGCCCGACGTGCCGCGCGAAGTAGTCCCCGACCACCAGCCCCCGGACGCGGTCGGGACCTTGGAGCGCGTAGCCCAGGGCGTAGGACGAGCCCCGCGAGAACGCGACCAGGATCGGTCGGTCCACGGCGAGGGCGTCCACGACAGCCCGCAGATCGCCGATGTGATCTTCCCAGGTGTATCCGTTGGCCGGCGCGTCGCTGCGCCCCCGCCCCCGGACATCGACGACGACCACCCGCCGGTCACCGAGCTCCTCGAGCGCCCAGGCGTACTCCTCGGCGTGTTCCCCCATCCCGGGGACCACCAGCACCGGAGGCGCCCCGGGATCGACCCGGGCGGCATCGACCCGCGCCTGGTCGACCCGGGCGTTGTCGAGGGCGTGCAGGCGGACGCCGCCGTTGTCGACGAAGACCATCGGCCCACCGTAACGCGGAAGGCCGGGTCCGGGTCGGTGTTGCCTGCGCCCCGTTTTGGTGGCATCCTCCTGTCACGAAATGCCCGCCGGGCAGCCCGGACGACCCGAAGGAGAGCCACCGATGGAGACACCGGACGACTTACTGGCCGCGGCGTGCGCCGCGACCGGACTGGCCGACTTCGGCCCGGGGTCCTTCCGCGAGGGCTTCGAACGGCTCGTCCGGTCCCTCCGGGAGGAGGCCCGTCTCAACGCCCGGGGGGAAGCCGCGATCGGGCAGCTGGTGGTCGGCCTGTTGTCCCAACGGCTGCAGATCGAGGACTGGTACCGGCGTCACCCGGAGATCGACGAGGTGGCGGTCACGGCGCCGCTGGTCGGTCTCGGGCTGCCGCGCACCGGCTCCACAGCGCTGTCGTTCCTGCTGGCCGAGGACCCGAACGCCCGGTCGTTGCGCCGGTGGGAAGCCTCCCAGCCGTGCCCGCCCCCGTCCACGGTCGTCGGCCGCGACCCCCGCGTCGCCCACGACGAGGCCGAGGTCGAGGAACTGGCCCACCGGGCGCCCCGCCGGGGAGCGCTCGTCCCGGCCGCCGCCGGGGGACCGATGGAGTGCCAGGGCCTGATGGCGCTCGACTTCAAGGCGCACTACTTCCAGGCCTTCGCGCATCTGCCGTCCTATTCGACGTGGCTGCTCCACGAGGCGGACCTCACGTCGACCTACGAATACGAGCTGCGGACGCTGAAGCTGCTGCAGTGGGGCTTCCCGGGAATTCCGTGGCGGCTCAAGTGCCCGACCCATCTGCTGTTCCTCGATCAGTTCGACCAGGTGTTCCCGGACGCGCGGTTCGTCATGACCCACCGGGATCCCACCGAGGTCATGGTGTCGGTCGCCGACGTCTACGCCGAGGTGGCCAAGAGCTTCGGCGACGAGATCGACCGGCCCTACCTCGGCGCGCTGAACGTCGAGCACTGGTCGGTCGGGATGCAGCGGGCCCTGGCGTTCCGGGACCGCAACAACGACGACCGCTTCTACGACATCGACTTCCGGGCCATGCAGCGCGACCCGATCGGCGAGGTCCGGGGGCTGTACGCCTGGCTCGGCGAACCGGTCACGGCCGCGTTCGCGACCGGTATGCACCGCTGGTGGGAGCGCAACGCCGCCACCCGCGAGCACACGGTCCACCCCGAGCCGGCCACGTTCGGCCTCGACCTCGACCGGATCCGCCCGCTGTTCGCCGACTACACCGCCCGCGCGGCCGCCTGGACCGCCCGTTGAAGGGAGCACCACCCATGAGCACCGATCTCACCGGTGGCCTGGCCGCCACCCGCGACCACGTCTTCGCCGAACGCCCGGACAACCCGGAGATGCGCGATTCGGTCAGCATGTGGATCTCCGATGACCAGGGGGCGCTCGGGCTGCCCCGGGTCGGCATCGAAGCGGTCGCCTCCGACTGGGACACCCACGGACTGCAGGTCAACGTGGCTTTCCCGGACGGGCGGGTGTACCGCCTGCGCGAATCGGGCCCGTCGCACTCCCCCCTGGACGATCAGGGCCGGCCGACCATCCTGGGTGCCGGACCGCTGGCCTTCCAGTGCGTGGAACCCTTCCGGACCTGGACGGTGGCGTTCCGCGGAACGGCGGTGGCCAGCTCGACCGGGGCCCTCATCGCCGGCCAGGCCGACGGGCCCCCGGTCGAGCTCGAGTTCCACGTCGAGGGGACGATGGCCGCGCCGCCCTGGATCCAGGGCTCCCTCATTCCGGAGGCCGGCGAACGGCTGGCCTCCTCGGTCGAGGGCGGCCTCATGGGTGGCGCCCGGTACGAGCAGCTGTTCCGGGCCCGGGGCACGCTCCGGGTCGGCGCCGAGGAGCACACCTTCACCGGCAGCGGGCTGCGGATCCGCCGCCAGGGGGTCCGCGATCTGGGCGGCTTCTGGGGGCACTGCTGGCAGTCGGCGCTGTTCCCGAGCGGGCGGGCGTTCGGCTACATCGCCTACCCGCCGCGCCCCGACGGGGCGCCGACCTTCAACGAGGGCTACCTGTTCACCGGCGACGGCCCGCTCATCCCGGCCCGGGTGGTCGAAGCACCGTGGCTGGCCAAGCTCCAACCGAGCGGGGAGGACGTCTCGGTGGTGTTCGAATCCGAACTCGGGCGGACCCGGATCGAAGGGGAAACGGTCGTCTCGACGTTCGACACCTTCAAGCCCGAGATGCCGGACTTCCCGGTGCTCTACCAGGGCGGGATCCGGTACCGCTGGGACGGCGAGGAGACCTACGGCATGCTCGAGCGCTCCTCCCTGCGCGACAAGATCGTCTGGCCGTGAGTGATGCATCACCCGGCGGTGGGTGCGCCCGGAGCGGGTGGACCGGGCTCGTAGGCAGGATGGGTGGCGCGGCTCCGGTCGGGAAATCAGACGCTCCGCCTCGGCGTTTCGTTGTGGGTCGGGTCGTCGGCCATCTGAAGACAGGGAGTTCCCGGGCATGAGTCGGTTGACCCATTTGCAGCGCCTGGAGGCGGAGAGCGTCCAGATCTTCCGGGAGGCGGTGTCGGAGTCGGAGCGGCCGGTGATGCTGTACTCG
>JAMFSN010000205.1 GCA_026225295.1 Frankia alni | reverse complement strand
TCCACCAGGTCGCATACGTCGAAAACTTGTAGCCCTTGGTGTAGTCGAACTTCTCGACCGCCCGGATCAACCCGAGGTTGCCCTCCTGGATCAGATCCAGGAACAGCATCCCCCGACCGACGTACCGGCGGGCGATGGAGACGACCAGCCGCAGGTTCGCCTCGACCAGGCGCCGTTTGGCAGTCTCACCGTCGCGTTCGATCCACCGCAGATCCCGGCGGGCGGCGGCGGTCAACCGGGCCCCGGCCAGCTTCTCCGCCGCGAACAGCCCCGCTTCGACCCGCTTGGCCAGGTCCACCTCGTCCGCGGCGGTCAGCAGCTTGACCCGGCCGATGGAGGAGAGGTACTGCCGGACGCTGTCGTGGGTCAGCGGGCTGTTCTGGACCGCCGCGCGCCCCTTGGCCAGCTCCCCTTCCTTCTCGAGCTCGTCGTCCTTCCCCGGCTCTTCCTCTTCGAGGTCGTCCTCGTCCGGCTCGTCCAGAACCGCGCCCGGTGACTCGGCCGCGCTGGTCGCGCTGACGTCCACCCGGGCCTCCCCGTCTCCCCCAGCCCGGGGTTTCCCCCAGCTCAGGGCCTCCACCAACTCAGGGCCTCACCAGTCCGGGGCCCTCACCAATTCGGGCATTGACAGCGACTTACCGAGACGCTATGTTTCTGCGCCCTCCGGTCAAGGCTAGGTGACGATAACCGCTCGCGGCACCGTCCGTCCACCAGGATGGTGATCGGAGCGGGACAAACGAGCCGGAACCTTCCGATCCGCCGCCCACCGGGCGGAGGCCGGTCCGACCCGGCTCGCCGGTCGGCGCGAACGACCGACCACGGCCCGCCCCAGGCGCTTGGATGGACCCCGAGCGGGTGCCGACCGGAGGCACCCCTACCGACCGGGGTGAACCATGGCGGAACCCGCCACCGATTCGATCAGCGACTTCCTCATCTCGACCACGTTCGAACTGCCGGGCTACGTCGTGGAGACGAGCCTGGGGCTGTGCTGGGGCCTGATCGTGCGCAGTATCGGCACGGTCAAGGGGGTCAGTGGCTCCTTTCGGGCGCTGCGGGCCGGGGAGGTTCCCCAGTACACCTCGGTGGTCGACCAGGCCCGCCGTACCGCCCTGGAGCGCCTGATCGGGCACGCCCGGGAGCTGGGCGGCAACGCGGTGGTCGGCGTCCGCTTCGACTCCTCCGAGGTCGGCCAGGGCCTGGCCGAGATCGTCGCCTACGGCACCGCGGCGACCGCCCGGCCCGCCTGAGGGTCCGGTCGCTCACTTTTCCCGCCGCCACCACGGGGGTGCTGACCGTCCACCTCCGGGCCCGCCCGGCGCCCGGGTGGGTGGCGGGCCGCGCGTCGGGCCTCAGGCAGCGCCCTCGTCGTCGGCCGGGATTGCGGGAAACTCGTGCCCTTCTTTGCCGAGGGCCCGAAGAAAAACGTCCCAGGAAGCCGTCGCAAAGATTAGTGACGGCCCTTCCGCGTCATTCGAGTCACGCACATGCACCTGCAAGTCACCCAAAGCCGGGGCGGCAACCTCGACACAGTTACGGGTGTCACTGAACGAACTCTTCTTCCAGGTCAGCACCTACCAGGAAGATCACCCGTCGGCGTAGGCCGCCCACCCGAGCGTGGGCATCACGCCGCGCCCTCGACCTCCGGCCAACCCCGTGCAGGTACCGGACATCAGCAGCCTTCTGGGCACGAATGTCCTGGCCGACGCGTCGAAAACCCGCCGCCTGGTCCTGCTGCTCTGCGCGCCTCCGCTCAGCATTCTGGTGGTGATCCTGGTCTTCGTGACCAGCGCGGCGTCTCTCCGGGTTCACCCTCATGTGTGGATCGTCGGCGGTGGCACAACCGTCGTCGCGGCGACGATCACCGTGATCGTCAACCGGTTGCGACGTCTCGGTAACCGTCAGCGGCCCCCGGTTGATCCGTACAACGCCGGTCCGCCGGATTCCAGGGCACCAGGGACCGGTCGGCCCGGGCCTGGTGGACCGGCCACGGGCCACAGCTCCCGTAGTCGACGCCTCCCGGGCCGCCCGGACCGCCACCACCGGCCGACAGTTTCGTCCGCTGGGCCGGCCATCCAGACCCAGGGAGCCCCGCGATCGCCGGATGGGAGCTAAACCGGCGTCAACCATGCGTAGCCCCTCGACCACCGGTGAGGTACTGTCACTCTACGTAACCAGCGCGGGTGCTGATGCGCCGACTGGTAGCGCTTAGGAGTTGTCTGGTAGCTTGTAGTGAGTCAGGTCCGACCATAGACGTCGAGAGACCTCGAGGTGATGCGGTGACCCACATATCCCGCGATCGAGCGATTCTGGTTCCCTGCTGCGAGTGCGGTCGCCCGACCTTCATGTCGCGCATCGGCCTGCGGGCCGCCGCGGACGGCTCCCTGTCCCTGACGCCCGAAGACGGCGACCTGCTCGAGCTGGCCATGGCGGTGCACGCCAAGCAGCACGAACCCTGCCAACCCTGCGGTTCCTGACCCTCGGCGGGGACCTGCTCCGCGACACCGACCCCGGTCAGGCCGCGGCGGCGGTCCCGGCCCGGCCCCGTCGGCGCCGCAGCGCCGCCAGGCCGATCAGACCCACGCCGACGGCCAGCGCACCGGCCGGTGCGACCGGCGGGCCGCCCGCGGTGTTGGTGGCCATGCCGCCGTCGCCGGCCGACACGCCTCCGGTCGGTGCCACCCCCGACTGGATGGCGTTGGCCGCCGCGCTCCCACCGAGCAGCGCGACCGGCAGGTGCGGCAGGGACCGGCACGCCGTCGGGTTCTTGAAGAACGACTGCGCGCTTTCCTGGTAAAAGAAATCGGCACAGGTCTTCGTGGACGTGGACGTGGCGGCGAAAGCCGGCACGGCGACGCCGAGCGTCGCAATACCGGCTATCCCGCCGGCGGCAAGAGTCTTTGCCAGTCTGGACATTCTTGTCTGCCCTCCCGCTCGATCGCGCCGTCTGGCCACGATGCGTTAACGTTGACCTCCGCAGCATTACTCAGCGCAGCAGAGGACGACGTGTCGAGGAAAGGCGCTCACCGCAAAAGGATGAGGCAGAACGGCTCGGGACGCCCATTCCTGGGCATTCCCCTGCTGTTGGTCGTGCCCGGGCTCACCCTGGCCGGGTTCGGGATCCTCGGGCTCGTCTCCTACGCCACCCGCGACCCCAACGCCCACGCGGTGACCTCCGCGCGCCAGCTGCCCGCGGCGGAACCCTCCGGAACCAGCTCGGCGGTCCCGGTCGGGGCCGCGCCGACCCGGGTGCCCCCGCTGCCCGGAGCCGCGGCCGCGACTCCGGTCCGGATCGAGGTCCCGGCCGTCCATCTGGATGTGCCGGTGACTGCCGTCGGAACCGACCGGGAGGGGGCGCTCGCCGTTCCCACCGATTTCGGCCAGGCCGGCTGGTGGCGATCCGGGCCGGTACCCGGGAATGTCGGACCGGCCGTCATCGTCGGGCACTACGACAGCAAGACCGGACCGGGTGCCTTTTATCCGCTCGGCCTGGTCGGGAAAAACGCCCGGATAACCGTGACCAGGTCCGACCGGCGCACCCTGAGTTTTGTTGTCGACCGGATCGACGAGGTCCGGAAGAACACCTTTCCGACCCGGGCCGTGTACGGGCCGACCCCGGACGCCCAGTTGCGCCTCATCACCTGCGCCGGCGACTTCAACCGGGCGACCGGGCACTACGAGTCGAACCTGATCATCTTCGCGCACCTGAGCCCCGCGGCTGCCCGGCCAACCCGGCGAAACGGGCCGAAACCGGAGTAGCGTCGGTCGGCGGCTCGATGCTCAACCCGAACGCGCTCTCGATCGTCACCAACGTCTTCACCGAGCCCCGCGAACGGGCCATGGCCATCGGCGTGTGGGGCGGCATCTTCGGGATCAGCGCCGCGTCGGGACCGGTGCTGGGCGGGATCCTGGTCGATTCGGTCGGCTGGCGGGCCATCTTCTGGGTCAACATCCCGATCGGCGCGGCG
>JAMFSN010000204.1 GCA_026225295.1 Frankia alni | reverse complement strand
GCCAGCGTCGGCCTGGCCGGATCAGCGTCGGTTTGGCCGGATCAGCGTCCGCTACGAGGCGCCGGGACGATGACACTCGCGGAGAGACCCGCAACCGTCGTCGTCGACGCACATAGAGACGCGCGGCGACCCTGACGACCGGGATCCTCCCGCCAACCGTCATGGTCAAAGCGCTCTAAAGGGCGCGCTGACACGGTCAACTTCGGCCCCCTGACCCTGCCGCCGCGCGGTCCGGCCGGTCACCCCCGGCCGGACCCAGCCCGGCCGGACCCAGCCCCGGCCGGCCCCCCGATCGAAGCGTCACTGGTCGGCGGCGACCGGGAGGTCCGTCGGGGCGCCCCGGCCGTAGGCGGCGCGCAGCTTCGCGGTGAGGGCCTCGGCCGGTTCCGGATACCCGAGCAGGAACCCCTGCGCGTAGTCGCAGTCGAGCTGGCGCAGCCGGCTCAACGTGTCGGCGTGCTCCACCCCTTCGGCGATGACCTTCAGGTCCAGCGAGTGGGCGAGAGCCACGGTGTGATGCACGATCGCCCGGGCCACCCCGTCGCTCTCCAGGTCCTGGACGAACACCTTGTCCAGTTTGAGGACGTCGACCGGCAGGTCGCGCAGGTAAGCCAACGATGAGTACCCGGTGCCGTAGTCGTCCACCGCGATCCGGACCCCGTGCCCGCGCAGTTCGGACAGGGCCAGGGCCGAGCGCACCCGGTCGATCATCAGGGTGGTTTCGGTGACCTCGAGTTCCAGGGCCCGGGGCGGAAGCCCGTGGACGTCGAGCAGATGCCGGACCTGTCCCGGGAACGCCGAGTCGAGCAGGCTCGAGGCGGACAGGTTGACGGCCACGGTGATCTTGAGGTCGGCGTCCCACCAGGTCCGGCACTGGGCCAGGGACAGGTCGAGCACTTCGAGGGTCATCGGCCGGATGAGCCCGGAGTGCTCGGCCAGCGGGACGAAGGCGTCCGGCGGCAGCAGCCCGCGGGTCGGGTGCTGCCAGCGCACCAGCGCTTCGACGGCGTCCGAAAGGCCGGTCCGCAGGTCGAACTGGGGCTGGTAGTGCACGCGCAGCAGGCCCTTGCCGAGCGCGTCGTGCAGCGCCTCGACGGTCGTCAGCCGCAGCAGGCTCGCGCTGTCCGTTCCGACCTGGTACGACTCCACGCCCGACTGCCGGGCCTTGGCGTTGTACATCGCGACGTCGGCCCGGCGCAGCAGAGAGCCGCCCTCCTCGGCGTGCTCCGGGTATCCGGCCACCCCGATGCTGGCGTTGACGTGCAGCGACATCCCGTCGATGTCGAAGACCGAGCCCAGCACCTCCCGGATCCGGCGGGCGACGACGACCGCGTGGTCGGCCGTCGACCCGGGCAGCAGGACGGCGTACTCGTCCCCGCCGAGCCGGCACAGCAGGTCGTCGGTGCGCAGCACGGTCATGACCCGCTGGCCGACCTCGCTCAGCAACCGGTCGCCGGCGTGATGGCCCAGCGCGTCGTTGATCTCCTTGAACCGGTCGAGGTCCAGCACCAGGATCGCGAAGGACGCGCGGCCGTGCTCGCGTTCGCCCCACCCGGTCAGCTGTTCGGTGAACGCCCGACGGTTCCCGAGCCCGGTCAGGTCGTCGGTCCGGGCCTCCACCCGGCTCCGGGCCAGGTGACGGACCTCGCCGAAGGTCATCGCGCACCGCGCGAGCGCACACCCGACGGTCGCCGTGGCCAACACGACGGTCACGGTCGGGAGGCTGACGAAACTCCCGGTGATCAGCAGACCGAGCGCGGCGAGGGCGAGGGCGACCGGCACCCCCAGCACCGCCCACCCGGCCAGCTGTTCGTTGGCCTGGTGGCGGACCGGGCTCAGCGCGGCGAACGCGGGCAGCAGGAGGGCGATCTCCCAGCCGAGGTCGGCCAGACCGCCGGGCACGTAGCCGCCCGTCGAGATCCGGTACAGCACGTAGGAGTCGGCCAGGGCGAACAGCGCCACCGAGACGCCCATCAGCCACCAGTCCCGGCCCGGGCGCCACCGCATCAACCCGAATCCGCTGACCACCAGGACCAGCAGGGTGAGGTCGGCCAGCGGGTAGATCATGTTGACCGCGACCGCGGTCAGGTTCCCGGCCGGAATCTGCTCGACCGTCACCGCGGCCAGGCCCCCGGTCAGTGCGGCGACGCCCAACCCGCCGACCAGGGCATCGAGCAGCATGCTGGGGTGCAGCGAGACGATCCGGGGGGTCATCATCAGCACCAGCGCGGTGGCCACCAGAGGGTAGAACGCCAGCCAGCCCAGGTCCGACCAGGACGGGAACGGCTGCGGAACCTCGTCGATGACCGTCGTGTAGTAGAAAACCGTGGCCGCGCCGTAGCTGGTCAGCCCGATGCCCAGCAACGTCCAGGGCAGCCGCTGGTAGCGGATCACCGCCGCCCGCGACAGGCAGACGAGCCCGGCGATGAGGCTGGCCGAGTTCCGGACCCAGCGATCGACCGCGTCGGCCGTCGAGCCGCTGTCGCGCCACCCCGCGATCGTGGTGACGGCGGTGAAGACGACCAGCGCGGTCAGCAGGCTGACCACGCCCAGGGCGAGGTTGCGCCGCACCGTGGCCGCCCGGGCGGCGCGGCGCAGACGGTCGGTGCGCACGAGGTATGCCATGGTCATCAGCCCGAGCTTCCCGCATGGTCGTACCGGCCAGGAGGACGGTTCGCCACTGGAGGCTACGGATGTCCCGCCCGGACCGCCAGCCGGACCCGGGAGCGGGCGGGATCAGGACGGTGCCGGTGCCGGTACGGGCCGTGGCGCGGGGCCGGCTGGACGCTTCCGGTCAGACGTTGAATCCGAGAGCGCGCAGCTGCTCACGGCCGTCATCGGTGATCTTGTCCGGCCCCCACGGCGGCATCCAGACCCAGTTGATCTTCAGATCGGTGGCCAGCGCCTCCGGACCGCCGGTCAGGGCCGACCGGGCCTGGTCCTCGATCACGTCGGTCAACGGGCAGGCCGCCGACGTCAAGGTCATGTCCAGGGTGACGGTCCGGTCGCCGTGGATGTGGGTCCCGTAGAGCAGCCCCAGGTCGACCACGTTGATTCCCAGCTCGGGGTCGACGACGTCGCGCATCGCCTCCTCGACCTCTTCGAGGCTGGCGATTCCCTCGCCCACCGCGACGCTGTCGCCGCTCGACGTCTCGGCCGCGGCGGTCGCCGGTGCAGTGGTGTCAGCGGCTGTGGCCGCGGTGTCAGTGGCTGTGTCAGTGGCTGTGGCCACGGCGCCAGTGGCCGCGGGGGCGGCGGGCGCCGGGGTGTCGGTTGCAGTACGGTCGGCCATGGTCATGACTCCTCAGCTGGGGCGGCGGCGGGTCCGACCGCCTGCACGGTCGCGTCCTTCCAGGCCATCCACGACAACAGCGCGCATTTCACGCGGGCCGGGTACTTCGAGACGCCGGCGAACGCGACCGCATCCTCCAGCACCTCCTCGTCGGGCTCGGTGGTGCCGCGCGACTGCATCAGCTCCAGGAACTCGCGTTCCAGACCGAGTGCCGCCTCGACCGTACGCCCGACCACCAGCCCGCTCATCACGCTGGCCGACGCCTGGCTGATCGAGCAGCCTTCGCTCTGGTAGGAGACGTCGGCGATCGTGTCACCCTCGACCCGGACCCGCAGGGTCACCTCGTCCCCGCAGGTCGGGTTGACGTGGTGCACCTCGGCGTCGAACGGCTCCCGCAACCCGCGGTTCTGCGGGTGGCGGTAGTGATCGAGGATGATCTCCTGATACATCGAATCCAGCTTCACGCTCCGAAGAACCTCCGGACCTGCCCCAAACCTTCCACGAGGGCGTCGACCTCGCCGCGGGTCGAGTACAGGTGGAAGGACGCGCGGGTGGTCGCCGGCACGTTGTAGCGCAGGCAGACCGGCCGGGCGCAGTGGTGCCCGACCCGTACCGCGATGCCCAGTTCGTCGAGCACCTGGCCGACGTCGTGGGGGTGGATCGAGCGACCGTCCGGGCCTTCGAGCGCGAACGACACCGCGCCCCCCCGGTCGACGTCGGTGGGCGGCCCGATGATCCGGACGCCCGGCACGGTGGCCAGTCGCTCCAGCGCGTAAGCGGTGATCTCGTGCTCGTGGGCCGCCACGGCGTCCATGCCCAGCTCGGTGAGGTAGTCGACGGCCGCACCGAGCCCGACCGCCTGGGCGATCATCGGGGTACCGGCCTCGAACCGGTGCGGCGGCGCCGCGTAGGTCGTTTCCTCCATTGTGACCAGCTCGATCATCTCGCCCCCGCCGAGGAACGGCGGCATCACCGCGAGCAGGTCACCCCGGCCCCACAGGACGCCGATCCCGGTCGGGCCGCACATCTTGTGGCCGGTGAAGGCCAGGAAGTCCACGCCCAGGCCCGTGACGTCGATCGGCAGGTGGGGCACCGACTGGGAGCCGTCCAGCAGCGTCAGGGCCCCGACCGCGCGGGCCCGGGCCACGACCGCCGCCACCGGGTTCACCGTGCCCAGGATGTTGGACTGGTGGACGAACGCGACGATCTTCGCGCGCGGCGTGATGATCTCGTCGAGGTTGCCCAGGTCGAGCCGGCCGTCGTCGGTCAGCCCGAGCCAGCGCAGGGTCGCCCCGGTGCGCTGGCACAGCATCTGCCAGGGCACCAGGTTCGAGTGGTGCTCCATTTCGGTGACGACGATCTCGTCGCCGGGGCCGACGCGGAACCGCTCGGCCTCCGGGCCGGCCGTCGCCGCGTTACTCATCGCGTAGGCGACCAGGTTGATCGCCTCGGACGAGTTCTTCGTGAAGACGATCTCCTCGCGGTCGGGCGCGCCGACGAACGTCGCCACCTTGGTGCGGGCGTCCTCGTAGAGCGCCGTCGCCTCTTCGGCCAGCACGTGGAGGCCGCGGTGCACGTTGGCGTTGTGCAGCTCGTAGTAGTCCCGCTCGGCGTCCAGGACGGCCCGCGGCTTCTGCGACGTCGCGGCGCTGTCCAGGTAGACCAGCGGCCGGTCGTCGTGCACCACCCGGGACAGGATCGGGAAGTCCTTCCGGACCCGCTCGACGTCGTACAGGGCACGCCCGGTCGGGGCCGTCATGACCCGGCTCCCGCCGCGACGACCGGGCCCGGCGCGACCGCCGGCTCGCTGGTCTTGACGTACCGGTCGTAGCCACCGTCTTCGAGCACCGCGGCCAGTTCCGAGCCACCCGAGTCGACGATCCGGCCGCCGGCCATCACGTGGACGAAGTCGGGCTTGACGTACTTCAAAATGCGCGTGTAATGCGTGATCAGCAGGGTGCCGGTCTGTCCGGCCGCCCGCACCGCCTCGATCCCGGCCGACACGATCCGCAGGGCGTCGACATCCAGCCCGGAGTCGGTCTCGTCGAGGATGGCGATCTTCGGCTTGAGCAACGTCATCTGCAGGATCTCGTGGCGCTTCTTCTCGCCGCCCGAGAAACCCTCGTTGACGCTGCGTTCGGCGAACGCCGGGTCCATTTCCAGGCCACCCATGGCCTCCCGGACCTCCTTCACCCAGGTGCGCAGCTTGGGCGCCTCGCCCCGCACGGCCGTCGCCGACGCGCGCAGGAAGTTCGACACCGACACGCCGGGTACCTCGACCGGGTACTGCATGGCCAGGAACACGCCCGCCCGGGCCCGCTCATCCACGGTCATGGCCAGCACGTCCACGCCGTCGAGCGTGACCGAACCCGAGGTCACCCGGTACTTCGGGTGCCCGGCGACCGAGTACGCGAGCGTCGACTTGCCCGACCCGTTCGGGCCCATGATCGCGTGGGTCTCGCCGGTCCGGACCGTCAGGTCGACCCCGCGCAGGATCTCCCGCCCGTCGTCGGCGTCGGTCTCCACCGAGACGTGGAGGTCACGAATCTCAAGCGTGGTCACTGCGGGGTGTCTCCTCTACTAGCTGCACTCATGTCAGTCCTGCCCGAGGTCGACGAGAACGTCGTCGCCCTCGACCTTCACGTCGTAGACCGGCACCGGTCGGATCGCCGGCAGTCCGGTCGGCTCCCCCGAGGTGAGGTCGAACTGGGAGCCGTGCAGCCAGCACTCGACCTTGCCGTCCTCCACCTCGCCGGCCGACAGCATCACGTCCGCGTGCGAGCATTCGTCCCGCAGGGCGTAGACCTCGCCGTTCGAGCGGGCCAGGCAGACCGGAACCCCGTTCACCTCGACCCCGAGCGCCGTGTCATCGGCCAGGTCGCCGGCGGCGCAGACCCGCTGGAACGTCATGCCGACGCCACCGGGGAGCGGGCCCCGACCCGGGCGCCCTCAGCCGCGTCCAGCTCGGCGTCGACGGCGACCATGATCCGTTCGGCGAGGTCGGGAACGTTGATCCGGTCCACGATCTCGGCGAAGAATCCCCGGACGACCAGCCGGCGGGCCTCGTCGGCGGGGATGCCCCGGGCCATCAGGTAGAACAGCGCCTCGTCGTCAAACCGGCCGGTGGCGCTGGCGTGCCCGGCCCCGGCCACCTCGCCGGTCGTGATCTCCAGGTTGGGCACCGAGTCGGCCCGCGCACCGTCGGTGAGCAGCAGGTTGCGGTTCGATTCGTAGGTGTCGGTGCCGATCGCGACGGGCCCGATCACGACGTCGCCGATCCACACCGAATGGGCGCCGTCCCCGTGCAGCGCGCCCTTGTAGGTGACCCGGCTGCGGCAGGACCGCTCGCCGTGCTCGACCAGCAGGCGGTGCTCCTGGTGCTGGCCGGCGTCGGTGAAGAACATGCCGTACAGCTCCGCCTCGCCGCCCGGCCCGGCGTAGGTGACCGTCGGACTGAGCCGGACCAGGTCCCCGCCCAGGGTGACGGTGAACGAGCGGAACCGGGCGTCCCGCCCGACCGAGACCGCCTGCGCGGCCACGTGCACCGCGTCGGGCGCCCAGTCCTGCAGGGACACGAACGTGAGCGAACCGCTGTCGCCGACCCGCAGCTCGACGTTGCCGGCCACCGTCGCGGTCCCGACGTGGTCGAGCACCACCGTCGCCGACGCGAACGGTCGGATGTCGACGACCAGCTGGTGGTAGGCGGTGCCGCCCTCGCCGGCGATCCGCACGACGATCGGCTCGTCGAGCGCCACCCCGGACGCGACCGTGACCACCAGCGCCCCGTCGGCCCGGGCCCGGGTGAAGGCTGAGACCCGGTCGGCGGGCGTGAGCACCGACCCGACGCGGGGGTCCGAACCGTCGACCTGCTCGACCGTGACCCCGGCCCCGACGGCCGCGCCGGCCGGCCCGGAGACCGTGACATCCAGTTTCGCGTCGGCCGGCGGGCCGTCGAGCAGGCCGCGCAGCCGCCGCAGCGGGGTGAACCGCCAGTCCTCCTCCCGGCCCTGGGGCTTGGCGAACGCCTCCGGGTCGGTCGAGCGCAGGCGGGTCAGCCGCCCACCGGTGCGCTCCCGCGCCGGCTTGGCGGGGCCGACCGGGGTGGCGAGCGCGGGCCCGGTCCGCGCGGGATCCGCCGGGGTCGCCGTGACGCCCGGCTGTTCTGCGAGCGTCATCAGCCGACCGAGCCTTCCATCTGCAGCTCGATGAGCCGGTTGAGCTCGAGCGCGTACTCCATCGGGAGCTCCCGGGCGATCGGCTCGACGAAACCGCGCACCACCATGGCCATCGCCTCGTCCTCGGACAGGCCCCGGCTCATCAGGTAGAAGAGCTGGTCGGCGCCGACCTTGGAGACGGTCGCCTCGTGCCCGATCGACGCGTCGTCCTCGCGGACGTCGACGTAGGGGTAGGTGTCGGACCGGCTGATCGTGTCGACCAGCAGCGCGTCGCACTTCACCGTCGAACGGGAACTGGTCGCGCCCTCGTTGATCTGGACCAGGCCCCGGTAGGAGGTCCGGCCGCCGCCCCGGGCCACCGACTTGGAGATGATCTGGGAGGAGGTGTGCGGCGCCGCGTGCACCATCTTGGCGCCGGCGTCCTGGTGCTGACCGGCCCCGGCGAAGGCGATCGAGAGCACCTCGCCCTTGGCGTGCTCCCCGAGCAGCCAGACGGCCGGGTACTTCATCGTCACCTTGGAGCCGATGTTGCCGTCGACCCACTCCATCGTCCCGCCCTCGTGGCAGGCGGCCCGCTTGGTGACCAGGTTGTAGACGTTGTTCGACCAGTTCTGGATGGTCGTGTACCGGCACCGGGCGTTCTTCTTGACCACGATCTCGACGACCGCCGAGTGCAGCGAGTCCGAGGAGTAGATCGGCGCCGTACAACCCTCGACGTAGTGCACGTAGGCACCTTCGTCGACGATGATCAGCGTGCGCTCGAACTGACCCATGTTCTCGGTGTTGATCCGGAAGTACGCCTGCAGCGGGATGTCGACCTTGACGCCCTTGGGCACGTAGATGAACGATCCGCCTGACCACACCGCGGTGTTCAGCGCCGCGAACTTGTTGTCGCCGACCGGGATGATCGAGCCGAAGTACTCCTTGAACACGTCCTCGTGCTCACGCAGCCCGGTATCGGTATCGAGGAAGATGACACCCTGCTCTTCG
>JAMFSN010000203.1 GCA_026225295.1 Frankia alni | reverse complement strand
GGTCTGATTCGCCCGGGTCTGATTCGCCCGGGTCTGGGGGCCGCGGGTGTGCAGCACCCCGATCGGCTGGTTGGCGAAGTTCTCGGCCGCGTCCGGATCGAGCAGTTCGTCGCCCGGCGCCAGTTGCTCGAGCTCGGCGACCAGCGCCGCGGCCGACGAGAGGGCCTGCCGGTGCGCCCGGTCGTCCCCCAGCGCGGCCAGCGTCACCGCCTCGAGGTCGCGGGGCACCCCCGCCCGGACCTGCCGGGGCGTGCAGATGCGCCCGTCCGGCACGGTCGGCGGGGCGGGCAGGCCCCGGTCGGCGGCCAGCGGCCAGCGGGCGGTCAGGGCCGCGTAGAGCAGCGCGCCCAGGGCCAGCAGGTCGCGGTCGCGACCGTCCGGCACCTCGGCCGGCGAGATGTCCCCCGGGTCCCCGTCGATTTCCGCGACCGCCGCGCCGATCTCCAGATCCGTCACCTTGACCGGCCCGTGGCCGGAGACGATCACGTCATCGGGGTGCAGATCGCCGTGCGTCAGCCCGCGGGCGTGCGCCGCGGCAACGACCCGCGCGGCGGCCAGGACGATCGCGGCGGCCCGTTGCGGCCGCAACGGACCCTCGCTGAGCAGCCCGGCCAGGGAGACGCCCTCCACCCATTCGGAGACGACGTAGGAGATCCGCCCGATCGAGCTGTTGATGGTGGTCGCGTCGTAGGTCGATGCCGCACCCGGATGCACCAGGCGCCCGGAGTTGATCGCCGCCGAGAGGAGCAGGTCGGCCGCGCGGTCGAGCGCCGCCGCGTCGGAGTCGTCGTCGTCCGGATTCCCCGCGTCCGGATTCCCCGCGTCCGGGTCGCCGTCGGCCCGATCGGGCCCGTGCTCGATGACCCGGACGGCGACGGCCCGGGCCAGGATGCGGTCGTCGCCCCGCCACAGGGTCACCGGGCCGCGGATCGCGGCCACGGCCACCAGGTGGTAGCGGTCGTCGAGCATCGTTCCCGGAGTGAGGACGCGGGGCGCGTCCGCGGCCCGGGACGGCGTCCGGCGCGGGGCCGGCGTTTCGACCGCCGGCTCGGTGCCCGGACTCCGGTTGCCGAGCCGGGTGGCCTCCGCGTCGAAGGCGCTCGCGAACGCGCCCCCGGAGGTCAGCCGGGTGGCCTCGGAGTCAGCCGGCCCGTCCGGAGCGGTCGGGCCGGCCCCGGTGGGCAGCCGCAGACCGGCCGGGTCCAGCCGGGTCGCGTCCGGGTCGGCGGGCCCGGGGTCCGCCGACGAACGCAGGTCCAGGGCCCGGGAATCAAGGCGCGTGGCGTCCGGGTCGGCATTCCCGGCCGAGTCGTCGCCAGCCGGAGATTTATCGGGGGGAACGGCCTCGCCAGCGGAGAAGTCATCGGCCGGAAACTCATCGGCGGGCGCGGACCCACCGGTCGGAAAGACGGGAGCGGGGGCAACCAGCGCGCGGTCCGCGTCAGCCGCCGCGGATTGGCCCGGGGCGGCTGACGCGTCTGCGGGGGCGTCCGGTTCGGCGGGGGGCGCGAGGTCATCCAGCACCGGATCGACGTCGGAACCGGCCAGGAGGTCGGCCGGCCGGGGTTCGGAGGCGGTCTCGCCGATGTCGCCGGATGTTTCCTCGGTGCTGCCGCTCGTCATGCCTTGACCGACGCTGGCGACCGGCCGTCGTTTGTGCCCGTCGACCACAGCGCCTCCGTCGTCAGCAACACCCCCAGGCATGCCACGCGCCAGCGCGGCGGGGCGAAACCAGTGTACGGCTGCTCTTGGTGCCCGGTGTGCTGGGAAGCGCCACGGGCACGCCTCTGGGGGGGGACAGAGGCGTGCCCGTGGGGATCAGGAGCTGGTCAGCGAAGCCGACCAGCAGGTCTGTACGAGCGAGGAAGAGAGCAGCGTCCGGACTGCCCCGTATTGGCGGAAGCAGATCCGACGGCGATGAGCCAGGTGCCGCGCAGCCACCACGGTGAAGAATCATCCGTTTGCTGCGGGACAGACCTCGACCACAACGCGCCCAGAGACGCGCAAACGCGATGCGCAGGCATCGTCATTCCTCCCGGCCGCCTGCGAGGTGAGCTGTCGGGTTCGGGCTGGGACGCCCGGCCGACCACCTAGAGGTGGCCAGCTTCACCCCAAGAACTTCACCAACGTTCGGTGTCGTCCGGGAAAAGTGGTTCCCCCGCTCCTACCCTGAATGCTGTTCTGAGGGGAGCACCGGGCCGAGGGTAGGACTCGGCGTGCGACCCGGTGCTTGTTCTCTCTCCACGGACTGTAGCCGATTGATCGATCGGGCTTCCAGCAAGACACCCACAACGGCACCGGATCGTCGCCCGTTCCATAGACCGGGTGGTCCGGGGGTGTCTCAGCGGGCGAAGCGGTTGCGCAAGGTGGCCGCGAGTGCGTTCAACTCGGGAAGCCTCATACGCAGCACAACGGCGACGTAGACGATCCCACCGACAGCGCACGCGAGCACCACGGCGACGCCCGAGCTGAGCGACCCGTGTCCGCCCACGCTGCGTACGGCGGCCGCGATGACCGAGGCGGTCACGGCGCCCAGACCACCGGCCACCGTCACCTGGGTGACCAGCCGGGCGATGCGGGTGCCGTCGATGCCGCCCAGGCGGCGGCGCAGCAGCAGAGTCGAGACCGCCGCTCCGACCACGTAGGAAAAAGCAAAAGCGAGCGCGAGCGCGACCGCCCGGTTGGCGCCCGACATCACCTCGGACAGCGCGAGCGCCCCGACCACGTTGGTCGCCACGACCCCCACGTTGATCAGGGCCGGGGTCCGGCTGTCCTGATGCGCGTAGAACGCCCGCAGCTGCAGCTGGAACAACGAGAATGGCAGTAGGGCCAGGGCGAACGCGGCCAGCACATCGCCGATCCGCAGCGCGTCGGTGTAGCCGACCGCGCCGTGATTGAAGATCGCGACGCCGATCGGGCGTCCCAGGGCCAGCAGCGCGAGGGCGGCCGGGACCAGCGCGACGGCGGTCAGGCGCATGCCGGTCGAGAGGTCCTCGCGGACCAGGTCGCGCCGCCCTTCCGCGGCGTGCGCGCTCATCCGGGGCAGCAGCGCGGTGATCACCGAGACGGCGATGATCGCGTGCGGGAGCTGGAAGATCTGGTAGCCGTAGGTGTAGACCGTGTAGGCGGTCTTGCCGCTCGACAGGCGGACGATCACCAGGTACCCGAGCTGGGTGACCGCCACGTAGACCAGCGTCCAGCTGGCCAGCCGACCGGCCTGGCGAAGCGCCGGATGACGCAGGTCGAGCGTTGGCCGGTACCGGAAGCCAACCGTTCGCAGGGACGGCAGCAGGCCGATCGTCATCACGATGACCCCGAGCGTGGTCCCCCCGGCCAGGACCGCGATCTGGGTGCTCGACATTCCGATGATCGTCGGCGGCCGCGGTCCCGGCAGGAAGATGAACACGATGCAGGTCGCGATGACAATGACGTTGTTCAGGACCGGGGTGAACATGGGCGCGGCGAACGACTGTCTGACGTTCAGGATCGCGCCGACCGTCGCGCCGATTCCGTAGAACAGCACCTGCGGCAGGAACCAGCGCAGGAACGTCACCGAGAGGCTTTTCTCGGAGCTGCCGGCGGCGAGGTAGACGTCGATGATGAACGGGGCCAGCAACCAGCCGATCGCCACCGCGGCCGCCAGTCCGATCGTCACCAGGGTGAGCAGCGAGGACGCGAACCGCTCGCCGCCGTCCGGCTCCTCCTTCGAGACCCGGACCAGGACCGGCACGATGACGCTCGACAGCACGCCGCCGAGCAGCATGTCGTAAAGGATGTTGGGCGCGGTGTTGGCCACGTTGTAGGCGTCGCCGACCTGCATCGTGCCGATCGCGGCGGCGATCGCCACGGTGCGCAGGAAACCCGAGGCCCGGGACGCGATCGTGCCGATCGCCATCGTCCCGCTGGCCCGGCCCAACGTCATCGGCTTGTTGGCGCGCCCGCCGGCCGCCGGGCGACGACCCGTCGGACGCGCGCGCCCGGCTCCGTCGGGACGGCCGGTGGTCGGCGGCCCGCCCGGGACCGGACCGCCGGCCCGACCGGATCGGGGCAGCGCGGTGGTCCGCGGATCGGCGGCCGGGGCTGTCCGCCGACCGCCCCGGGGATCGGGCGCGGACCGGCGTGGCGATCCGGGCGGCGCGGTGTAGGGCGGCTGGATCAGGCCGGTCCGGTCACCCGACGGGTACGCCCGGCCGTACCGGTCCGTCGTCGGACCCCGGCCCGCCGCCGCGGGCGGGCCGGTGACGGGTGGACCGGTGACGGGCGGACCGGACAGCGCCTCGGTCGGCGGTGGCACGGGCGGGACGGGGCTTCCGGCCCGGGACGACCGCCCCGGAGGCGGCTCGGGCGACCGCGGCGGACGGGCCGGCTCGCCCCGCGGGTAGCCGGGGTCTTCGCGCCGCCCGTCGGGGCTCCCGTCCCGCCAGCGTCCGGGCGTACCCCGCGGCTCGTCCGGCGTGGGCTCGAAGTAGCGGGGGAACGAGCCGGTCGATCCGTAGGCGGCCGGATCGCCGTAGTCGGACGGGTCGGGCAGGCCGGTCGGCGGATGGGGGTAGGCGACCGGGTCGTACCCGCCGGCGGCCGGCGGACGGCCCCGCCCGTTGTCGTCCGCCGGCGGACGGCCCCGCCCGTTGTCGTAGCCGCCGTCGTAACCACCGGACGCGCCGCGGTAGCCCTCGTCGTCCCGCCGACCCGCGGCGTCCGGGTAGCTCGAGCGGTCCGGGTAGCTCGGCCCGTCGGGGTAGCTGGACCCGTCGGGGTAGCTGGACCCGTCGGGGTAGTTCGAGCTGTCGGGGTACCGGTCATCGGCGTACGGGCCGCCGTTGCCGTACGCCGGAGCGCCGGGGTAGCCACCGCCGTTCCCGTAGGCCCCGCCGTTCCCGTAGCCACCGCCGGGGCGGTAGCCACCCTCCGGATAGTGCTCCGGCGGCACCGCGGCGGAACGTTCGTCCGGGTACCGGGGCGGGCCGG
>JAMFSN010000202.1 GCA_026225295.1 Frankia alni | reverse complement strand
GTTCGTCCTGAGCCAGGATCAAACTCTCCGTTGCTGCCTATATATCTCAACCACCAACAAACAGTGGAAAGATGACACAACGTGCCCCCGTCTGGCGAGACTAAAGGGCAAAATAAAACAAACAAACTCGCCGAAGAATCAGCATCCACACCACAACAGCACAGACACCAACCCCACCAACGACGCTTATGGCACTAACGTTCTGCACGCTGTTGAGTTCTCAAGGAGAAAACGCACACCAACCCAGAACAACCAAGCCCCAGGCCAGGGCAACATTTCCCGCTGTGCAAACACTGTCAAAACCACCGGAGATCCGGTATCCTGCCAGCAGGACCTAGAGTACACATGGTCCAGATGGGCGACTGGAGCGGGGCCACCGTTTCCAGTGTCTCCCGGCGCTTCCTGCCGCCAGAGAGAACATTACGGGTACGCACAGCGAAGCGTCAAACATGAAGCGGCTAACTTGGCGTGATCTGGGTCACAGACCCCTCCATCTAGCTTGACGTGAGCGTCTGCTATGGGAGCATGCGCGGCCGGTTCGTCCGGCCGTGGCCCTGGCATAGGGGTTGAGCTGGGCTTTTTACCCCTGGACGACCAGGTCGGAGCGGCGAACTTACGAGCCGGAAACCTGCGGCGGCGGTCGCCTCGGGCGGCAAGCGACTTTGGGGACCGTCACCCCGCCGACGGTGGCGGGGATGGTGGCGGCGGCGGTGACAGTGGCGACCCGACTGCCGATCGGGGGCCGCTGACCGACGGCGCACCAGCCACCCAGTAGCGCCAGGGCCGCTCGGTCGCGACCCGGATGCCGATCCGCGGCCCCGTGCGGACCTCCCCGTCCGCCACCCGCTGGCCGGCCACGATGGTCAGCTCACCGGTCGGATCGGTGAGATCCGCGCCGTTCCGTTCCCGGTCGACGGCGAGGACCTGGGTCAGGCAGGCCGGCCCCCGCGCGAGCGCCGGGTCCCGGCGTCGAGCACCGCGTTCCCGCGCGATCGGCCACCCGTCGACGACCGCACCGGCCCGCAGCAGCACGCCGCCGGGCGTCAGACCCGGCCCGCACACGGTGTTGAGGCACCAGTGCATGCCGTAGGTGAAGTAGACGTAGGCATGGCCCGGCGGGCCGAACATCACGGCGTTGCGGCCCGTCGGGCCGCGGAAGGCGTGCGAGGCCGGATCGACGGCGCCTTCGTACGCCTCCACCTCGGTGAGGGAGACGGCGACCCCGCTATGGACGACGACCGCGCCGAGCAGGTCGCGGGCGACCGCGCGCGGAGGCCGGTCGTAGAACGTCCGCGGGAGCGGCGGCCCGAACGGGCTGCCGCTCCCCCGTGGTGCGCGGTCTTCGGGCCTCCGCTCGCCGGATGGCCGCTCGCCGGATGGCCGCTCGCCGGATGGTGGCCCCAAGACCTCGCGCTCGCCGCCGCTGCCCGGAGCGTCCGCTACGACGCCGCCCACGCCCGGTCGAGATCCAGACGTACCCGGAGGTCCGCCACCTGCTCACGGACCCGCGCCGGCGCCGTGCCCCCGGGCGCGGACCGGGTGTCGAGAGCGCCCTGGACCGACAGCACCGAACGCACTCCCGGCCCCAGGTGCGGACTGATCAGCACCAGGTCGTCGTCGGGGACCTCGTCGAGGTCGACCTCGTGCTCGACGCACCAGGCCACGAGCCGCCCGACGGCTTCGTGCGCGTCCCGGAACGGCACGCCCTCACGGACGAGGTATTCGGCCACGTCCGTGGCCAGGGCGTAGCCGTCCGGAGCCGAGGCGGCCAGCCGTTCCCGGCGGACCCGCATCGTCGAGATCGTCCCCGTCATCGCCGGCAGCACCAGCAGCACCGTGTCGATCGCGTCGAACACGGGCTCCTTGTCCTCCTGAAGATCCCGGTCGTAGGCCAGGGGCAGTCCCTTGAGGGTCGCCAGCAGCCCGGTCAGATGGCCGATGAGCCGGCCCGATTTGCCCCGGGCCAGCTCGGCGACGTCCGGGTTCTTTTTCTGCGGCATGATCGAACTACCGGTCGTGAAGGCGTCGTCGAGTTCCACCCAGCCGAACTCGCGGGTCGTCCAGAGCACGACCTCCTCGCCGAGGCGGGACAGGTGCACCCCGGCCAGGGCCAGGACGAACAGGATCTCGGCCACGAAATCGCGATCGGACACGGCGTCGATCGAGTTCGCGAACGGCGCGTCGAACCCCAGCTCGGCGGCCACCCCGGCCGGGTCGAGCGGAAGGGACGACCCGGCCAGGGCCCCCGCCCCGAGCGCACTGACGGCCGCCCGGCGGTCCCAGTCCCGCAGCCGGTCGACGTCCCGGGCGAAGGCCTGCACATGAGCCAGCAACTGGTGACCGAAGGAGATCGGCTGGGCGTGCTGGAGGTGGGTCAGCCCCGGAGCGGCGGTGTCGACGTGCTCCTCGGCCTGGTCGACCAGCGCCTCGGACAGCTCGACCAGCCGGGTGGCGACCTGACGGGCATGATCACGCAGATAGAGCCGCAGGTCGGTGGCGACCTGGTCGTTCCGGCTACGACCGGCCCGCAGTTTGCCGCCCAGCGAACCGAGCCGCTCCAGAAGACCCCGCTCGAGGGCGGTGTGGACGTCCTCGTCCTCGACCATCGGCCGGAACGAGCCGTCCCGCACCGCCTCGGTCAGCTCGTCCAGGGCGCCCGTCATCGCGGCCAGCTCGGCCTCGTCGAGCAACCCGGCCCGGTGCAGCACGCCCGCGTGGGCCCGCGACGCGAGCAGGTCGTAGGGGGCCAACCGCCAGTCGAACTGGACACTCACCGACAGGCGGGCCAGCGCCTCGGCCGGACCGCCGGAGAAGCGGCCGCCCCACAGGCGGGTCGCCGACGGCGCGCCCGGTGGGGTCACCGGGACAACCGCTGCTGGCGAGCGGCCCAGACCTTGGTCGGCAGCCCCCACAGGTTGATGAACCCCTTGGCGTCGGCCTGGTCGAACTGGTCGCCCGCGTCGTAGGTGGCCAGCGCGTGGGAGTAGAGGCTCGCGTCGCCCCGGCGACCGACCACGTCGGCCCGCCCGGCCGACAGACGCACCCGCACGTCGCCCGAGACGTTGGAGCTCGCGTTGTCGACGAACGCGTCGAGGGCCAGCTTCAGCGGGGAGAACCAGAGCCCGTCGTACACGAGCTCGCCCCACCGCTGGTCGACCCCCCGCTTGAACCGCGCGAGGTCGCGCTCGACGGTGAGATCCTCCAGATCCCGGTGGGCGACCAGCAACGTGATGGCCGCCGGGCACTCGTAGATCTCGCGGCTTTTGATCCCGACCAGCCGGTCCTCGATGAGGTCGATGCGGCCGACGCCCTGGGCACCGGCCCGCGTGTTGAGCTCGGCGATCAGGTCGACGAGGGCCAGGCCGCGGCCGTCCAGCGCGACCGGCAGACCGTCGGTGAACGAGATCGTGACCTCGTCGCCGGGCCGCGCCACGGTCGGATCGGACGTATAGACGAACACGTCCTCGGGCGGCGCGACCCACGGGTCCTCGAGGATCCCGCACTCGGCCGTCCGCCCCCACAGGTTCTGGTCGATCGAATACGGCGAACGCCGGCTGACGTCGATCGGGATCTCCCGCTCCTCGGCGAACGCAATCGCCTTGTCGCGGGTCATGCCGGAATCCCGGACCGGCGCCATCACCGTGAGATCGGGCGCGAGCGCGCCGACCCCGACCTCGAACCGGACCTGGTCGTTGCCCTTGCCGGTGCACCCGTGGGCGATCGCCGAAGCCCCGTGGGCGCGCGCGGCGTCGACCAGGTGTTTGACGATGATCGGCCGCGAAAGCGACGAGACGAGGGGGTAGCGGTCCATGTAGAGGGCGTTGGCCTTGATGGCCGGCCCGACGAAGGAATGGGCGAACTCCTCGCGGGCGTCGACGACGACGGACTCAACGGCCCCGCACTGCAGTGCCCGTTCGCGGATGGCGTTCAGGTCTTCGCCGCCCTGGCCGACGTCGATGGCGAGAGCGACGACGTCGGCACCGGTCTCGGCGCCGATCCAGCCGATGGCCACGGAGGTGTCGAGGCCACCGGAATATGCGAGCACGACGCGGTCGGTCACTGTGGGATCAGCCCTTCTGTACGGGTGGTACGGATATCGGACTTCGACAGACCGGTCGGTCGGTCGAGCGGGCCGGTGGAGTCAGAACGCCCGGCGGCCGGCTGGTCGCCGTCGTCCGGCCGGACGTGGTGTTCCCGGACCCGGCCTTCGGCGAGCCGGAGCAGGCGGTCGGCCAGCTCCGGCCCGGTTCGGCCGTAGACCCCGGCGGACGAGCCGGAGATCGAGATACCCGGCCGGCACACCACGAGCACGGTGTCATCGCCGGCGATGGTGCCCATGACCTCGTCGAGCGCGGCGCGGTCGAGAGCCGAGGCGAACAACTGCGCCGCGCCGGGCGGGGTCCGTAGGACGACCAGGTCGCCGTTGGCCTCCGCGGAGACCAGCATTTCCTCGCAGAGCCGGGCGAGCGGGATGCGGATGCTCTCGGTGGGGGCCAGGTTCTCATCGACGGCGTAGATCAGCGCGCCGCCGGTGCCCCGGACCTTCGTCGCGCCCAGATCGTCGAGATCCCGGGACAACGTCGCCTGGGTGACGTGCACACCCTCGTCGCCGAGCAGGCGGGCCAACTCGGCCTGCGACCGGATCTGGCGGCCGGAGATCAGCGCCGCGAGCCGGGCCTGCCGGGCGTGCTTGGTCAGGGGTGAGGCCCGGCGGCGGGCCGTGCGGGCGTCGGCCGTCACGGGTTGGCCCGGTCCGGACCCGGCCCGGCGGCGGCGGGCTCCGCCGGCCCGTCGAGCAGGAAGGTGAGCAGCGCCTTCTGGGCGTGCAACCGGTTTTCGGCCTGGTCGAAAACGACCGACCGCGGTCCGTCGAACACCGCGGCGGAGATCTCGGAATCGCGGTGGGCGGGTAGGCAGTGCATGACGATCGCGTCGCCCCGCGCCGCGGCCAGGACCTTCTCGTCGAGCTGGTAGGGCTGGAACACCAGGGCCCGGCTCGACGTCTCGCCCTCCTGGCCCATGGACGCCCACACATCGGTGTAGACGACGTCCGCCCCGGCCGCCGCCTCCCGGACATCGTTGGTGACCAGGATCCGGCTGCCGGTGTCGGCGCCGATGTCGATGGCCTGCCGCACCACCCGCTCGAGCGGCTCGTAGCCCGGCGGGGAGGCGACCTGGACCTGCAGGCCGGCCAGCGCCCCGGCCAGCAGCAACGAGTGCGCGACGTTGTTGCCGTCGCCGAAATAGGCGAGCGTCTGGCCGGCCAGCGTCCCGCGGTGTTCCCGGATCGTCTGCAGATCGGCCAACGCCTGGCAGGGATGGGCCAGATCGGACAACGCGTTCACGACCGGCACGGATGACGCCCCGGCGAGCTGCTCGAGTCGCTCCTGGGCGAAGGTTCGCATCACGATCGCGTCTACGTACCGGCTCATGACGCGGGCGGTGTCCTCCAGGGTCTCGCCGCGGTCGAGGTGGGTCGCCCGCGCGTCCAGCACCACCGGATGACCGCCGAGTTCCACCACCCCGACCTCGAAGGACATCCGGGTCCGGGTCGAGGGCTTCTCGAAGACCAACGCGACGGAGCGACCCTCCAGGGGGCGCCCACCACCGGCCCGGTCGGCCGCGCGCCGCGCCTTGAGCTGGTCGGCGGTGTCGAGGACCGCGGCCTGCTGCGACGCGGTGAGGTCGGTGTCGAGCAGGAAGTGCGGGGCCGTCATGCGCTGACCTTAGGGGTCTCGGTCGCGGCCCCGGCGGTGGCCGCGATGGCCGGCAACGCCCGCAGAAACGTATCGACGTCGTCGGCGGACAGGATGAGGGGCGGAGCAAGCCGGATCGCGTCCGGGGTGACGGCGTTGACCAGGAACCCCGCCCCGCGCGCGGCCTTCTCGAACGCGGCCGCATGGTTCCCGGTCAGCTCGATCGCCCGCCACAGGCCCGCACCGCGTACCCCGGCCACCCCCGGCGCCGCGGCGGCGAGGATCCCGTCCCCGAGCCGGGCGCCGACCGTGCGGACCGAGTCGAGCAGCCCCAATTCGACGATGGTGTCGAGGACCGCGAGCGCCGCCGCGCAGACCACCGGTCCGCCGCCGAACGTCGTGCCGTGATCGCCCGGCCGCAACAGCTGCCCGGCCGGCCCGATGCCCAGGCAGGCCCCGATCGGCAAACCGCCCCCCAGTCCCTTGGCCAGGGTCACCACGTCCGGCCGGACCCCGACCGTCTGGTGCGCGAACCAGGCGCCGGTGCGGCCGATGCCGCTCTGCACCTCGTCCAGGACGAGCAACGCCCCCGTCTCGTCGCAGATGCGCCGGACCTCGGCCAGGTAACCCGGCGGAGGCGGCACCACCCCGGCCTCCCCGAGGGTCGGCTCCAGGAACACGGCCGACGTCTGCTCGCCGACGGTCCGGCGCATGGCCGCCGCGTCGCCGTAGGGCACGAACCGGACCCCGGGGAGCAGCGGCTCGAACGGTGCCCGCTTGGCCGGCTGCCCGGTGATGGACAACGCGCCGAGCGTGCGGCCGTGGAACGATCCTTCGGCCGCGACGATCTCCGGACGACCGGTGCGCCGCGCGATCTTCAGCGCCGTCTCATTGGCCTCGGCGCCGGAGTTGCAGAAGAAAATTCGGGCGTCGAGGCCGAGCAGCTCGACGAGCCGTTCGGCCAGCAGCACCTGGGGCTCGTTCACGTACAGGTTGGAGACGTGGCCGAGCTGACCGAGCTGGGCGCCGACGGCCCGGACGACATTCGGGTGGGCGTGACCGAGCGCCGAAACGGCGATCCCGGCGAGCAGGTCGAGGTACTCCCGTCCGTCCGCGTCCCACACCCGGGTGCCGGAACCACCGGTCAGCACGATCGGCGGCCGGCCGTAGGTGGCCATGATCACGGCATCCCGCCGGGTGAACAGGTCGCCGGTCACGGGGTGGCCTCCTTGGTCGGGTTCTTGCTGGTCAGGCCGTTCTTGCTGGTCAGGCCAGGGCTGACCGCTTCCGCATCAGGGTCGGGATTGGGGGTGATGAGGGTGCCGATGCCGTCGTCGGTGAACACCTCGAGCAGTACCGCGTGGGCCACCCGCCCGTCGAGGACGTGGGCCTGGGGCACACCGCCGTGCACCGCCCGCAGGCAGGCCTCCATTTTCGGGATCATGCCGGCCGACAGGGTCGGTAGGAGTTCCCGTAGACCGTCGGCGGTCAGCTCGCTGATCACCTCGTCGCTCTGCGGCCAGTCCGCGTACAGGCCCTCGACGTCGGTCAGCACGACGAGTTTGGCGGCGTCGAGCGCGACGGCGAGGGCCGCGGCCGCCGTGTCGGCGTTCACGTTGTAGATCTCGCCGTCGCGGCCGCGGGCCACCGAGGCGATGACCGGCACCTTGCCCGCGTCGAGCAGGGCCTGGACAGTGTCCGGCGCGACCTCCACGACGTCCCCGACCAGGCCGATGTCGACCGGCTGGCCGTCGATGATCGCCGGCCGCCGTTCGGCGGTGAACAGGTGCGCGTCCTCCCCGGACAGGCCCACCGCGAACGGCCCATGGGAGTTGATGAGCCCGACCACGTCCCGGTTGACCTGCCCCATCAGCACCATCCGGACGACCTGCATCGTCTCCGGGGTGGTGATCCGCAGGCCGCCGGTGAAGGATGAATCGACACCGAGCCGCTCGAGATGGGCGGTGATCTGCGGGCCTCCCCCGTGCACGACCACGACCCGGATGCCGGCGTAACGCAGGAAGACGACGTCGGCGGCAAAGGCCTCCCGCAGGGCGGGCTCAGTCATCGCGTTACCGCCGTACTTGACCACCACCGTCGTCCCGTGGAACCGCGACAACCAGGGCAACGCCTCGACCAGGACTTCGGTCTTGGGTAGCGCCACATGGCCCCGGACGTGGGCGGGGCGCCGGGCCGGACTCGGGGTCGGCGACGTCGCGGTCATGTCGAGTACGCCGAGTTCTCGTGGATGTAGGCATCGGTGAGGTCGTTGGTCCAGATCGTGGCGACCGCCGCCCCCGCGCTCAGGTCGACGGTGATCGACACCCGTCGCCCGGACAGGTCGACGAGGTCGCGCGACTCACCCGCAGCACCGGCCCGGCAGACCTCGACACCGTTGATCGAGACATTCAGGTGATCCGGCTCGAAGGCCGCGTACGTCGTGCCGACCGCGGCCAGCACCCGACCCCAGTTCGGATCCTGACCGTAGAGCGCGCACTTCAACAAATTGTTGCGGGCGATCGCCCGGCCGACCTCGACCGCGTCCGACTCGCTCGCGGCGCCGACGACCGTGATCTCGATTTCCTTGGAGGCTCCCTCCGCGTCGGCGACCAACTGACCGGCCAGATCGAGGCTGACCTCGCCGACCAGCTTCCCGAGCTCGTCGACCGGCGGCTCGACCCCCGACGATCCGCTGGCCAGCAGCAGCACCGTGTCGTTGGTCGACAGGCAGCCGTCGGAGTCGATGCGCTCGAAGGTGCGCTCGGTCGCCCCCCGCAGAACCGCGTCCGCGGCGGACCGGCTGAGCACCGCGTCGGTGGTGAGGACCACGAGCATCGTGGCGAGCGACGGCGCCAGCATCCCGGCGCCCTTCGCCATCCCGCCCACCGTCACCCCGCCCGAGGACCGGACGGCCTGCTTGGCCACCGTGTCGGTGGTCCGGATCGCCTCGGCGGCGGCCGACCCCCCGGCCGGCGACAGGGCGGACACCGCCGCACCGACGCCGGGCAGCAGGAGATCCATCGGGAGCGGCACCCCGATCAGACCGGTCGAGCAGATGGCGATCTGCCCGGCGCCCACCTGGAGCAGGGCCGCGGCGTGCTCGGCGGTCGCGTGGGTGTCGCCGAACCCGGCCGGGCCGGTACAGGCGTTGGCTCCCCCGGAATTGAGGACGACCGCCCGCAGCCGATGACCGGTGAGGACCTGACGCGACCACTGCACGGGCGCGGCCTGCACCCGGTTACGGGTGAAGACGCCGGCCGCGGTGTCGTGGGGACCGTCGTTGACGACCACCGCCACATCGGGGCGGCCGGACGGCTTCAGGCCGGCCGCGACCCCCGCGGCCCGGAACCCCTGGGCGGCGGTGACGCTCACAAGATCACCTGACTCGCGGCTCGGGGAACCACTCGGCTCCAGCGCCGACCTCGTACCTCGGTCGACACTTCCGCTCGCTCTCCCCGCCCGCTCACGGTGCCACCCCGGAAGCGGACAGCCCGGCCGTCTCCGGCAGCCCGAGCATGAGATTGGCGCACTGGATGGCCTGCCCGGCCGCGCCCTTGGCCAGGTTGTCGATCGCGGTCACCGCGACGGCCCGCCCGGCCTCGAGATCGGCCGTGACCTGGAGGTGCGCGGCGTTGGACCCGAGCGTCGACGCCGTCTGCGGCCACCGACCGGGCGGGAGCACCCTGACGAACGCCTCGCCGGTGTAGGCGTCGGCCACCGCCTCGTACAGCGCCTCCGCCGTGGTGCCGGGAACGAGCCGGGCGGTGGCGGTGGCCAGGATGCCCCGCGGCATCGGGGCCAGGACCGGGGTGAAGGACACCGTCACCGGGGTGCCGGCGGACCCGGTGAGGGTCTGGACGATCTCGGGCCGGTGCTGGTGGGTACCGACCTTGTACGCGGTCAGGTTGTTCATCACCTCGCTGCCGAGCAGGTTCGGCCGGAGCGACCGGCCGGCCCCGGAGGTACCGCTCGCCGCGACGATCACAATGTCGGTTGGTTCGACCAGGCCGGCGGCCAGCAACGGCGCGAGCGGAAGCGTGGACGCGGTCGGGTAGCAGCCGGGCGCGGCGACCCGGCGGGCGGCCGTGATCGCGGCCCGGGCGCCCGGCAGTTCCGGCAGCCCGTAGGTCCAGACCCCGGCGTACTCGCCCCCGTAGGCCCGCTCCCAGGCGACCGGATCGGCCAACCGGTGGTCGGCGCCGAGATCGACGACCCGGGTACCGGCCGGGAGGGCCGCCGCGGCCGCGCCGGACTGCCCGTGCGGCAACGCCAGGAACACCAGATCGGCTTCCACGCCGCCCAGGGTGGACGCCGACGAAAAGATGCGGTCGGCCAGATCGGGCAGGTGCGGGTGCACCTGCCCGACGTCGAGCCCCGCGGACGAGCCCGCGATCAGCTCGCCGATTTCCAGATCGGGATGCCCGAGCAGGAGGCGCAGCAGCTCCCCGCCGCCGTACCCGCTCGCGCCCGCCACTGCCACCGTCATACCCATGGCCGTAATTCTATGCATCAACCAGCATGGGCATGCAACGTCTTTTCGTGGACCGTGACCGGGACGCGGCCGAGCGTCCGCGTTGAATGCCGGTTGACGAACCGGAAAGAACCGCCCGCCAGCATGGTCACGCCGGTCACCGACCTGGTCGGCTGAAGGAGGGGCCATGTCAACATCCGGGCCGGTCACGACCGGCGCCGGCCGGACGCTGGCCGCGGGCGGAAGCACCGCGGGCGCCGCACCGGACCCGTGGGGCATCTCCGGGCCCTCGTTCCTGCTGCTGTTCACGGCCGGCCTGATCGTGACGTGGCTGGTCCTGCTGATCGTGCGGCACCGGGTGGCCGGCCGGTCGGCCGGTCGGGACCTGGACCCGGCGCAGCTGACCACCGAACAGATCGCGATGCTGACCGGCGGTCCGAAGCTCGCCGCCACGGTGGCCGTCGCGGACCTGTTGGACGGCGGGCAGCTGCGCTACCAGCACCACAACCGGAAGCTGGTCGACGCCGGCGGGCCGGCACCGGTCGAGACCGGGCTGGCCGGGGAAGTCCTGCGGATCGTCCGGCGGCACGGCCCGATCCGCGCCCAGGCCCTGATCCGGGAGCTGGCCGACCGCCCGGCCGTCCTCGCGACGGGCACCGACCTGGCAAGCCACGGTCTGACCGCCACCGCGCGCGGCCGGCGGACGGTCCGCGCCGCCGCCCTCGGTTACGTCGCCCTGCTGGCCGTCGGCGCGGCGCGGGCCGCGACGGGCGCCTCCCACGGCAGGCCGATCGGTTTCCTCGCGGTGCTGCTCGTGGTCACCGTGATCTGCGCCCGCCGGGCCTGGGTCCGGATACCCCTGCCCCGGGTGACCGGCACGGCGCTGGGTCGGTTGCGGTCCGACCACGCCGGACTGCGGTCCGGCGGGCTGCCCGGCGAACGCGCCATCGCCGCCGCGCTGTTCGGCGCGGCCGTGCTGTGGCAGGCCGACCCGGTGCTGGCCGCGCAGCTGGAGGTGGCCAAGGTGACGGGCGGGGGCGGAACCGGGGACGGCTCGTCGGGCGGGGGCTTCAGTTCCTGCGGTGGCGGCGGGGGCTGCGGCGGTGGCGGTGGCGGGTGTGGTGGCGGGGGCTGCGGCGGATGAGCATCGACACGCCCCGGCCGGACGCCCCGACCACCGGCCCGACCACCGCGGTCAACCCCCTGGACGCAGGCTTCTCGGGAAGAGCGGTCCGGGGAACCGGACCGGACCCGCTGGGCGAGCGGCGACGGATCCCGGCCCGACCGCCGCTGGGCGGCCTCGGGATCGGCTGGCGCCCCGAACTCGCGCGGTTCATCCAGACCCGCGCCGACCGGCTCGGCTTCGTGGAGGTGGTCGCGGAAAGCGTTCCCCGGCGGCGTCCGGCCCGCCCGCCCGGCGGCCGGGCGGGCCGGCCGGACGTCCACGGGCCGCGCGGGCCGGATGCCCGCGGGGAACTCGCCGGGGTCGGGCTCCCGGTGGCCGTGCACGGCGTCCGGCTCTCGTTGGGCGGGGCCACCCCACCGGAACCGGACCGGGTCCGCCACCTGGCCGAGGCCGCCGACCGCCTCGGCGCGTCGGTGGTCAGCGAGCATGTGGCGTTCGTGCGGGCCGGCGGCCTGGAGGCCGGGCATCTGCTGCCCGTGCCCCGGACCCGCGACGCGCTGGCCGCCCTGACCCGCAACACCCGGATGGTGATGGCCGAGCTGGACGCCCCGTTCGCGCTCGAACACGTCGCGGCGCTGACCGCCTGGCCCGAGGACGAGCTGGGCGAGGCCGACTTCCTGACCGAGCTGCTCGAGCGGACCGGCGCCCTGCTGCTGCTCGACCTGGCCAACCTGCACGCCCATGTCCGCAACCACGGGACCGACCCACGGGCCTTCCTGGACCGGCTTCCGCTGGAACGGGTGGCCTACGCGCACATCGCGGGGGGCGTCGAGCGCGACGGGCTCTACCACGACACCCACGTCCACCCGATCCGGCCCGCGGTGGTCGATCTGGTGGCCGAGCTCGGGGCCCGGTGCGCGAAATTGCCGCCGATCATGCTGGAGCGTGACGGACAGTACCCGGCCGCCGCGGACCTGGACGCGGAACTGGCCTCGATCGCCCGCTACGTCGGCCCGGATCCCGCCGGCGGCCGCCAGCCGCGGCCCAACGGGAGCGCGATCCCCGAGGCGCGTGCCAGCCGGCCGCGGTCAGCGGTCCCGGCCCTGCCTCGCCGGGCCGTCGTCGGCGACCGGGACGCGGACCGGACCGGAGCTCACCACCCGGCCGGCGCCCGGTCCGGCGACCCGGCCGATGGGGTGGCCCGGCTCGCCGAACGCCAGGAGTCCCTGGTGCTGGCGCTGGTCGCGGGCGGCCCGGCGCCGGTCGGGATGGACGCCGGACGCCTGGCCGCGACCCGCTCCGCGCTGCTGCGCAAGCGGGCCGGCGAAGTGGCCCTCGCCTGGCCGGCCCTGTCGACCATGGACGGCTTCGCGGAGCGGTTCGCGGCCTTCGCGGCCGGGCGGCCGCCGGCCGGACCGGTCGCCGACGGGCGGGCTTTCGCCGAAAGCGCGCTGGCCGACCTCGGGGACGCCGCCCGGGCCGAGCTGGCTCAGGCCCGGTTGCCCCGCCGGCCGGGAGCGGTCCGGGTGGTCGCCGGAGCCGGCCGGGGCTGGCATGTGGCGGTGCGCGGCCCGATCCGGGGCGCCCGGGTGTTCAGCCTGGTCGATCTCGCGTCGCTCGGCAGGGGCAGCGCACGTCCGAACCTGCGCTCATGATGACGCCGCGCACCAACCGGGCCGGTCCCCGGCGGCAGCATCAGCGGGCCAAGGTTGGAAGGGTCAGCGCTCGTTCCGGGTGCGCTGAGGCTGTCAGTTGCCGGAAACGACCCGGATGGAGCTGTCGCCGCACGTCCCCACGCCCGCCGACGACGACGGTTCCGGGGACCCGGGAACCTGTCATCGTCCCGGCGCTCGGTAGCGGACGTGGACACTGCCAACCCGAGGCACGCCGGCCGAATCGGGTCCGGACGGCGGCACCGGGTCCGGACCTGCAGGCCGGTCAGGACCGCAGGGCCGCACCGGTCCGCCGGGCCGCTTCAGCGACCGCCGCGTCGCGCACGGTGTTGGCCTCCTCCGCGGTCAGTGTCCGGTCCTCGGCCCGTAGCCGCAGCCCGAAGGCCAGGGACCGCCGGCCCTCTCCGACCTGCGCCCCCGCGTAGACGTCGAACAACCGCAACGACTCCAACAGCGAGCCGGCCCCGTCCGACAGCGCGGTCGCGACGTCGGCGACCGGGGTGGTGTCGGCGACGACCAGCGCGACGTCCCGGTCCGCCGGCGGGTAGGCCGAGATCGGCCGGGCGCCGATGGGCGGGGCGGCGACAGCGGCGGCCACCACCGCGTCGAGGTCGAGTTCCATCGCGCTGGCCCGGGCCGGCAGTCCGGCCGCCGCGACGACCCGCGGATGCAGTTCTCCGGCGTGGCCGACGACCGGACCGTCGGCGCCGAGCGACAGCACCGCGCACCGGCCGGGATGCCAGGGGGCGACCTCGCCGGCCGTCACCGTGAGGGCGACGCCGCAGGTGGCGGCGACGGTCCGGGCGGCGGCGACGGCGTCCCCCCAGTCCGCCGGTCGACCCGGCCCCCACCAGCCGGCCGGCTCGCGCAGTCCGGTGAGCAGGACGGCGACGTGCTGGGGCTGGGCCGGCAGGCCGGCGTTCAACGCGACCAGTTCCGCGTCCGTCGGCCGGCGGTCCACCGGCGGCTCAGCCGGCGCCGCACCGCCCGGCGACACGGTGCGGAAAACCGCGCCGGTCTCGAACAACGCCAGGTCGTTCGCACCCCGACGGACGTTGCGACCGGCCGCGGCCAACAGCCCCGACAGCAGCGTCGTGCGCAGGAACCCGGAGTCCTCGGCGATCGGGTTGGCGATCCGGACCGCCCCCCGGCGCGGATCATCGGCGGGCAGACCCAGCGCGTCCCCGGCGTCGGCCGCGACGAAGGGCACGGTCGACACCTCCACATGGCCGGCGTCGGCCAGCCCGCGCGACACCGCCCGCCGCAGTCGCTGGGCCGGGGTGAGCCCGTGCCCGGCCGGCAGCCGGGGCAGGCGGACCGGAATCGTGTCGTACCCCTCGAGCCGGACGATCTCCTCGACCAGGTCGGCCGGCCGGGTCAGGTCGGGCCGCCAGGTCGGCGGGACCACCCGCAGCAGGTCGGCGCCCTCGGCGTCAACGCGCGCCGCGTCGATCGGGACGGCGTCGGTGACGTGGCAGCCGACCTCGCGCAGCCGGCGGACGACGACCTCCCGCGGGTACGGTCGGCCGCCCAGGCGCTCGGCCTCCCCGGCCGGCAGGAACACCTCGGTGCGGACCTGGTCGTGGCGGACCTCGGTCACCCCGGTCTCGGGAACGCCGCCGGTCAGGCCGACCAGCATCCGGACGGCCGCCTCGGCGGCAGCCGGCCCGACGGCCGGGTCGACGCCCCGCTCGAACCGGCGGGACGCCTCGGAGTGCAGCGTGTGCCGGCGGGCGGTGCGGGCCACCGACACCGGGTCGAAGTGCGCCGCCTCGATCATGAGGCGGGTGGTCGACGCCGAGATCTCCGTCGCGGCGCCGCCCATGACGCCGGCCAGCGCGATCGGCCCGCTGCCGTCCGCGATCACCAGGTCTTCCGGGTCCAGGGTCCGGTCGACGCCGTCCAGGGTCACCAGGTGCTCGCCGGACCGGGCCCGGCGCACGTCGATCGGCCCGGTCAGCTTCTCGGCGTCGAACGCGTGCAGCGGCTGCCCGAGCTCCAGCATGACCAGGTTGGTGACGTCGACGACCGCCGAGATCGACCGCATCCCGGCCAGCTCGAGCCGGCGGGCCAGCCGCAACGGGGTCGGCGTGGTCGGGTCGACCCCGGTGACCGTCCGGGCCACGTACCGGTCGCAGCCGGCCGGGTCGGACAGCATCACCCGGTAGCCGGGTCCGGTGCCGAAGTCGTCGGCGGCCCGCTGGGCGTCAATCGCCGGGTCGCGGAACGGCAGCCCGAACGCGGTCGCGGCCTCCCGGCCGAGCCCCCGCATCGACAGCGCATACCCCCGGTCCGGGGTGACATCGACGTCGAGCACGTCGTCGACCAGCCCGAGCAGCTCCGCGACGTCCGCGCCCAGCGGGGTGCCGGTCGGCAGCACCAGGATGCCAGAATGGTCGTCCCCGAAGCCCAGCTCGCCGCCCGAGCAGATCATCCCGTCGCTGACGTGCCCGTAGGTCTGGCGGGCGGTGATCTCGAAACCACCCGGCAGGACGGCGCCGGGCAGCGCGACGGCCACCCGGTCGCCGACCACGAAGTTGAACGCCCCGCACACGATGCCGCGCGGCTCGGCCCCGTCGGCCACCCGGACCTGGGTGAACCGGACGTCCTTCTTCCTGGCCTTCACGACCTCGATGTCGAGCACCTCGCCGACCACCACGCCGGAGACGTCCCGGCCGACCGACTCGACGGCCTCGACCTCGAAGCCGCTGCGGATCAGCCGCTCGGCGACCTCGGCCGCCCCTGGCAGCCCCGGCACCTCGGCCGTGAGCCAGGACATGACAACGCGCATCGCCGCCTCAGCCTTCGACGCCGAACGGGAGCGTGAACCGCACGTCCCCGTCGACGAAATCGCGGATCTCCCGGATGCCGTGCCGCACCATGGCGGCCCGCTCCAGCCCCATGCCGAACGCAAACCCGCTGTAGCGGGTCGGGTCGACCCCGCACGCCACCAGGACGTTCGGGTCGACCATGCCGCATCCGCCGGACTCGATCCACCCCTCGTCCGAGCACACCCGGCACGGCTGGTGGGCCGCGTCGCCCCGACAGGCGAAACACTGCACGTCCAGTTCGGCGGACGGCTCGGTGAACGGGAAGTAGTGCGGGCGCAGCCGGGTCGCGAGCCCCGGCCCGAACAGCGCCTGCGCGTAGACCTGGAGGGTGCCCCGCAGGTCGGCCATGGTCAGTCCCTCATCGACGGCCAGGCACTCGATCTGCCCGAACACCGGCGAGTGGGTCGCGTCGATCGTGTCGTTGCGGTACGTCCGCCCCGGGCACACGACGTAGACCGGCAGCGACCGGGACAGCAACGAGCGGATCTGGACCGGCGAGGTGTGGGTCCGCAGGAGGACGCCGGCCGACACCGGCTCGATGAACAGCGTGTCGTGGTCGCTGCGGGCCGGGTGGTCGGGCGGGAAGTTCAACGCGGTGAAGTTGAACCAGTCCTGCTCGACCTCGGGCCCCTCGGCCACCTCGTACCCCATGGCCACGAACACGTCGACGACCCGGTCGGTCAGGCTGGTGATGGGGTGGCGGGCGCCGGCCGGGGCCCGGTCGGTGGGCAGGGTCACGTCGACGCGTTCGGTGGCCAGCACCCGGGCGTCGCGCTCGGCGGTGAGCGCCGCGAGGCGGGCGTCGTAGGCCTCCCGGACGGCGGCCACGGCCGCGTTGTGCCGGCGGCCGGCGTCGGCCCGGGCGGCCGGCGGCAGGGCCCCCAACTCGCGCCGGGCCAGGGCCAGCGGCGCCGACCGGCCTTCGACGTGGTTGGTGCGGGCGACGGCGAGCGCGTCGAGGTCGGCGGCGGCGGTGATGGCGGTGACCGCCTCGTCGCGCCGACGGTCGAGTTCACCGGCGTCCAGGGCGCTCACCTGGACGGGGTCGTAGATGTCGTTGCGGGCGGGCACGGATCATCCCTCCGGGGACGGGCAGCGGGCGGCGAAAGGCCGGCGGACGCTGGAAGTAATGACGCTGGGAATGCGGCGCTGGGACGGGGCCGGAGCAGGGGGAAGCGGACCGGGGCGCCCGCCGGGAGCAACGACCCCGGCCTGAGGCTCAGGAGAAGGTCGGTGCCCCGGCGGGCACGGCAAATCGAAACTCCGCACCGCCGCCGTCGGCCCGACCGACGGAGATCGTCCCGCCGTGCGCCTCCACCAGCGCCTTGGCGATGTACAAACCGAGCCCGGTGCCGTTGCCGCGGGGGGCGCCCCGCCAGAACTTGGTGAACACCCGGGTCACGGCGGCGTCGGGCACCCCTCCACCCTCGTCCGCCACGGTCACGATCGCACCTTCCGGACCACCGTGGACGGCGACCCGCACGGTGCCGGCGCCGTGGCGCAGGGCGTTGTCGATCAGGTTGTGGAGCACCTGCTCGATCTTGTCCGGGTCCATCCACATATCGGGCAGCTCACCGTGGCTGACCGAGACGAAGCGGTCCGGGGTGGCCTCGCCGGCCGCGATCTTGCCTTCCAGCACCCGCTGCAGCACGCCCTCGAGATCGACGATCTGCCGGTGCATCTGGATGCGGCCGGAATCGATCCGGGAAACGTCCAGGACCTCGGCCAGCAGGCGGGTCACCCGGTCGGCGTCGGTGTTGACCGTGGTCAACATCAGCTTCTTCTGTTCGTCGCTGAACCGCTCCCACTTGGCCAGCAGCGTGGCGGTGAAGCCCTTGACGCTGGTCAGTGGGGACCGCAGCTCGTGCGCGACGGTGGAGACGAGGTCGGCCCGGTTACGTTCGATCCGCTCCCGCGAGACGGTGTCGCGCAGGCAGACGGTGACCCGCAGCAGCTTGCCGCCCTCGCGGACGTAGCGGGCGGTGACGTTGAGGTCGCGTTCGCCGTCGGGACCGACGACGGTCAGGCGCCGCTCGGGCTGGCGGGTCACGGCCGCCATCTCCCGACCCGGGCGGGAACACTCCCACCAGTCGTTACCGCGCTCGTCCAGAAGCTGGACCACGTCGTTGACCGGCCGGCCGATCGCCTCGGCCACCTCGACCCTGAGCAGGCGGGCGGCCGCGAGGTTGAACCCGACGATGACGCCGCCCGGGTCGGCGACAAGCACACCGTCCGGCAAATCGTCGTACTCGGACCACACAATGGCCTCGGGTTCGCTGTGTTCGGCTGCGCTGGCGCCCTCAGTTATACCGGTCCGGTCCAACCCCGATTCGGGGGGTTCCTCCCGGAGGGCGGGGGGTCTCCCCCCAGCGGGCGCTTCCGGTCGATCCGCCGGCGCTGCCCCGGTGGTCGCGGGAGGCGGCCCGGTGGTCGCGGGAGGCGGCTCGGCAGCGGACGTGACCGTACGCGTCACCGTCGCCCACCTCCTCCGGCTCCTACGGCGCCGGAGCCGTCCATCTTCTGAGCCCGAGCCGCCGCATACAGGCACACCGCGGCCGCGGTCGCCAGATTCAGCGACTCGGCCCGACCGTACACCGGCACCTTAACGGTCTGATCCGCCACCGCCAGCATACGGACGGACAATCCGTGGGCCTCGTTGCCGAACAGCCAGGCCGTCGGGACCGCGAGCCGACCGCTGTCGAGCGCCGCGTCCAGATCGGTCTCGGCGGCGGCGGTCGTCGCCACCAACCGGCAACCGACGTCCCGCAGCCCGGCCACCGCCTCGTCGAACCCGACCCCCGTGACCAGCGGCAGATGGAAGACGCTGCCGGCCGAGGCGCGGACGCTCTTACCGCCCCAGGGATCGACGCAGTCCCCCGCGAACACCACCGCGTCCGCCCCGGCCGCGTCGGCGGTCCGGACCACCGTGCCGGCGTTGCCGGGGTCGCGGACCTCGACCAGGACCGCCACCAGCCGGGGGCGGGCCAGGTCGGTGATCCGGGCCGGAATGATCGGGGCGACCCCGACGATCCCCTGCGGCGTCACCGTTTCCGACAGCGACGCGACCGCCTCGTCCGATACCAGCCGGACCGGGACCGTGGCCTCGTCCAGCAGGTCACCGTGCCGGGCCCGGGCGGACCCCCCGACGAACACCTCGGTCAGCGCGCCGGCGGCGAGCCCGGCACTGACGGCCGAGCGCCCTTCGACCAGGAAGAGCCCGGCCGCCCGGCGGCCGGCCGGCCGGGTCAGTCGACGCGCGGACGCCACCCGGGCCGAACGAGGCCCGGGTGGCGTCACGATGGTCGCCGGCGTGGTCGTCGCGGTGCCGAGGCCGTCCGTGGTGGGCGCCCGGTGGCCTAGGCCGCCGGCGTCTCGGACGCGGCCGCTACGGGGGCGGCCGGCAGAGCGGCCCGCGCCACCTCGACGAGGGCCGCGAAGGCCGCCGCGTCATTCACGGCCAGATCCGCGAGGATCTTGCGGTCGACCTCGATCTCGGCCAGCCGCAGACCCTGGATGAACCGGTTGTAGGTCAGTCCGTTCGCGCGGGAGGCCGCGTTGATGCGCGTAATCCACAGTTGCCGGAAGTCGCCCTTGCGTGCCCGACGGTCCCGGTAGGAGTACGTCATCGAGTGGAGCATCTGCTCCTTGGCCTTGCGGTACAGCCGGGACCGCTGGCCCCGGTAGCCGCTGGCCTGCTCAAGAACCGTACGACGCTTCTTCTGGGCGTTGACCGCCCGCTTCACCCGTGCCATGAGGGCACAAACTCCTCGATCGTCATGCGTGGTCGGAAGGTCAGATCCCGAGCAGGCGCTTGATGCGGCCGTTGTCCGCGTTGGTCAGCACCTGCTCGGGCGCGAGGCGGCGGGTACGCCGCGACGTCTTGTGCTCGAGCAGGTGGCGGCGGTTCGCGCGCTTGCGCATAACCTTGCCGGTCGACGTGACCCGGAACCGCTTGGAGGCTCCGGTGTGAGGCTTCATCTTGGGCATGAGTTGGTTCCCGTCGTGGTGGCTATGCCCGTCGTGGTGGGGCAGGGTCGTGGCGCGTCGGCTCCCGGTCGGAGCCGGCGCGACGCGGGCCGCGGTACGGGCGCGCTAGGCGCTCGCCGTGGGTTGTTCGACCCGTTGCGGCTTCGTCGTCTTGTGCGGTGCCATGACCATCGTCATGTTCCGGCCGTCCTGCTTGGGCTGGGTCTCGACGTAGCCGAGTTCGGTCACGTCGGTCGAGAGCCGTTGCAGCAGGCGGATGCCCAGCTCGGGCCGGGACTGCTCCCGACCACGGAACATGATTGTGATCTTGACCTTGTCGCCCGCCTTCAGGAACCGTACGACGTGACCCTTCTTGGTCTCGTAGTCGTGCGGGTCGATCTTCGGGCGAAGCTTCATTTCCTTGATGACCGTCTGGACCTGGTTCTTCCGAGCCTCACGACGCTTCTGGTCGGACTCGTACTTGAACTTGCCAAAGTCCATCAGCTTGCAGACCGGCGGTCGGGCCGTAGCGGCGACCTCGACGAGATCAAGGTCGGCCTCGGCGGCCAGCCGCATCGCCTCCCCGATGGGCACGATGCCGATCTGCTCGCCCTCCGCGCCTACGAGGCGAACCTCGGGAACGCGGATCCGGTCATTGATGCGTGGCTCAGCGCTGATGTGCTCTCCTCCATGGCTCGACGCGCGGGCACGACCTGCCGTCGCGGAGCCCCGTTCCGGAAATACCGGAAACCGGCCTGCCCCGCCGTGGAAAGCGGGGCGGCCAACCCGGGACCCGGCCACCCTGCGGTGGCGACGGGTGGGAGGGCGAGCCTCCGCTTGGCCTCACCCGCGTCGCGCCCACCCGGCCGAGCCGGACAACGCCAGCTGAACCGAACGGTGCACCGCAGGGGAGCGGTCACCGCCCAATGTAACACCAGATCGCGACCACAATCCGGTCCGGCCACAAAAGTCGATCACCCGGGACCGGACCCGGAGTGCTTCCGGCCGGCCGGCCGACCCGGGGTCGGCGTGGACGTGATCAGCCGGGACGGTCGCCGGCCAACAGATCCGGCCCCAGCAGGGCGCGCAGGCCACCGGCCCGGGACCAGTCCACGACGACCAGCTCCGGCGCCGGAGCCGACCGTCGGCGCAGCCGCCGGGGCCCGGTCACCGCTTCGGTCAGGGCCCGGGTGACGACCTCGGCGACGGTTTCCGTCACGGCTCCGGTCGGGTCGGGGCCCGGGGTCCCGGGACCGGGCGAGCCCGGAGCCAGGGCGGCGATCAGCGCCGGTCGCCCGCTCCCCCGCGAGTGTTCGTCCTCGATCTCGGCCGGCCACAGCGCGACGGTCGCGGCCCGCGGCCGGAGGGCCCGCACCAGCGCCCGGCGGACCGGTGCGGACGGCCCCGACCCGGCCCGCGGCGGCCGGATCCCCAGGTCCGGCCCGGGATCCGCGCCCGGCGGAGCCGACGGGACGAGTGGAGCCGAGGAGACGAGCGGAGCCGGCGGAACGGCTGCTCCGGCGGCCACCGCGGCCAGCTCCTCCCCGTCGATCGTCACCGAGGTGGACGAACCGAGGTCGAGGACGACGGCGTCGTGCCCGAGCCGCCGGGCCTCCGCGCACAGGTCGGCCCCCGTGACCGGCACCGGTCGGGCCGCGGCCCGCCAGCCGGTCAGCGTCGTCACGCCCGTGAAGGCCGGCACGGCGCTCGCCCCGGACGGCGCCCGCAGCGTCACCAGGGCCAGGTCGGTTTCCCGGTCGGCGCCGGTCCGGGCGTCGATGGCGACCGGTTCGGGTTCGATCCCGACGAAGACCCGGGCCCGGCCGAAGGCCACCAACGCGGCCTGGCGATCACCCCCGCGCAACGCGGCGGCCAGTCGGGTATCGGGCGTTCCGTCGTCCGACGGGTCCACCGGCCCGGGCAGGTCGCGGAGCGGTCGGGTCACCCGGTCAGGGTAGCCGCGCCCGACCGACCGGTGCCCCGCCGGCCGGCGGCCCGGCCGTGCGACGCGCCGACCTCGTCGGATCGCGCGTCGACCCGGCCGGTCCCGTCGAGCCCGGCCCCATCGAGCGCGGCGGCGAGGTTCCCGAACGCAGTCCGGGTCCGGCGGCGCAGCCGATTCCAGGAACAGGGTCGACCTTCGGCCAGCGAGCTGTCGTACGGGACGGCGACCACCGACGCGACGTGCCCGCCGAGCCGGGTGATCTGGCGGCGGGTGCCGTGTGACAACCGACCCGGCCGGGCCGCGACCACCGCGACGACCGACGTGCCGGCGAGGTCCGCGCGACCGGCCTGCCGCAACGCCGTCAACGCGGATTCGGCGGCGGTCAGGTCGGCGGTGGTGGCCCGGCACACCAGCAGCAGGGCGTCGGCCCCGCCGATGAGCCGGGCCGGCACCGGCTGACTCCACCCCGGCGGGGCGTCGACCAGCACCACCGGGTACCAACGGGCCAGCTCCTCGACCGCGCCGCCCGCCTCGTCCGGGGTCAGCCCGGGGCCGTCGAGGTCGCCGAGGCCGGGCAGGACCGCGAGCGCGGTACTCGGTCCGGTGACCAGGAAGCGGCGCACCTCGGTCAGCGACGTGAGCGCGCCGCGGGCGGCGACCAGGTCGCGGATGCCGGCGGTGGTCTCGCCCCCACCCGCCCGGGCGGCCAGCGAACCGTTCTGGTCGGGGCATGCGTCGACCGCGACCACCCGTTCCCCGCGGGTGTGGGTGAGCGCCATGCCCACGCCGACGGTCACCGCGGTCCGGCCACAGCCACCCCCGAAACCACCGACGACGATCCGGCGGCTGGCGACCATCAACGGCACCCCGGCCGACGGCCCGGGCGGTCCCGGCCGGGCGATCGCCGCCCGGACCGGGGCGGGCGGAAGCGCGGGCCCGTCCAATGACGGCGACGGCGACGGGGCCGCCGGCACCTGCGGCGGCGGAGGTTGAGGTTGAGGAGGTTGCGGCCGGGGTTGCCGTTGCACCGTGGGCAGCGCCGGGCGCGACTGACGGCCGGGGACGGCCCGCGGTCGGTAAGCGGAAGGATCCGGGCGCGGTTCGACCGCGGGCCCCGCGCCCGAGTTCCGCTGGGGCTCGCCGTCGGCGTCGACGTCCGGCCAGGTCAGCTCCTGGTCGACGGACTCGGGCGAATCCCGCGGCGGTCCGGTCCCGGTCCGACCGACCGGCAGGGCCGGCGGCCGACCCCGCAGATAGCCGGCCACGTCCGGGGTCCAGCCGCCCCGATGGGGCAGGGGCGGCAACGACGGTCGGACCACCGGCGGCGGCATCGGCGGACGGCGCACGAGGTCGGAGCGCGACGACGGCGGTTCCTCGGCCCAGGGCGGCTCGGGCGCCGGCTGCCCGGAGGCGGGTGGTTCGGGCACCGGCCGCTCTGGCACCGGCCGCGCGGACGGCGGGGGTCCGGACGGCGGGGG
>JAMFSN010000201.1 GCA_026225295.1 Frankia alni | reverse complement strand
GAGTGACGTGGGGTCGACGCCGAGCGGCGCGAGGTAGTACGGGTCGCCCTGCTGCGTCCAGATCTCCTCGGGGCGCGATGTCGACGACTTGCCTGAGCCGTAGACGAGCGCCGTGTCGATGTCCCCGTGCAGCAGCCGCACCCAGGCCTCGTAAAGCGCCCAGGCGCCGTCCATCTCGACGTGCGATTCCTCGATCGGGGGCCACGCGCCGGCGGCCTCGAGGTTGAACACGAACGCGAACGGGCCGCCGGTGAGGTAGTCGCAGCTGCCTGAGCACCAGAACCCGATGTCGCCGCGCGACAGCCCCGCCATCGCCAGCGCGTCGCGGACGACGGGCACGAGGAGCTGGGGCTCGCTGGCGGTGGCGGCGGCGATCGGGGACTGGGCGTAGCCCACGATCGCGATGTCCGAGCCGGCCATCAGACGAGGTTCCCGCGGTAGGCTGCCGGGTCCGCGTCCGGCTCTCCGGTTGGGGTGAAGCCGGTGATGACGCCGGCCAGGCAGCCCCAGCCGCGGCTGGTGATGTCGTCCATCGAACGGTCCTCGGGTTCCTTCCACACTGCCCGCACCCGCATCCCCACCCGGACCTGCTCATGCGGGATCCCGACGATGTCCTGGCCGGCTTCCAGCCCGGCGAGCACGCTGGACGCGCCGTCCAGCAGGATCGACGCGTAGACGAACGGCTCGGTCTCCCGCTGCCCGGCATAGGCGACCGGCGTGATGAGGCTGAAGCCGGTGACGGCGCCGTGGTCGGAGACCTCGACCTCGTCCTTCTCCGTGGTCAGTTCCAGGCAGAGCGGGCAGAATCCCTTGCCCGGCACGTAAACCCGGCCGCAGGACGGGCACCGGTGGCCGGTGATCCGCCCGTCAAGCAGGGCGGCGACATAGCGCTCAAGCTCCGCAGTCAGGTTATCGATGTAGGTCAGCCGGATCAGGGCCGGCATCGCGGGCCGGGCCGCTCCGGACTGCTCGGCGCCGCTCACGCGGCAACCCAGTACTCGATGTCGTCGATGCGCCCGGCGCGCTCGGCTCGCCAGCGGGGCGCCACCCGCATACCGGTCGCCATCGCGCCGATGCCGTCGGCGTCGACGACGTGGACCAGCGTGGTGTCCGCGCCGTCCGGTAGCAGCTGGGCGAAGGCGAACGGGCGGTCCAGCGGATGCACGCCCGCCGGCCGGGCGACCCAGGTCCACGACATGACGGTCGCCTCCGGGCCGACCGTGACGAAATCGCCGGGCAGCGGCTCTCCGGTGGCCGGGTCCCACTCCACGGGCGGCACTAGCACCCGGCCGTCAGCGGCGCGGACGCCGAGCAGTTGCCCGGCGCGCATGCCGTCGGCGAAGGCGCCGACGCACGGGCCGAGCGAACGCACATACGGGAACTCCAGATGGGTGGTGATACGCACGATTTCCCTTTCCGCGGGCGGTTAGCCCTAGCCCACAGCCCGGTCGCCGGTCCAGAACCGCGCCCGCAGCGCCTTCTTATCCGGCTTGCCAAGCGGCGTTACCGGGATGGAGTCGATGGCGAGGACCTTCTTGGGTGCATGGACGGGGCCCTTGGCCTCGCGCACGCGCCGGGTGATCCGGTCGACGGCGGCTTCATCGAGGTCGTGCCCGGGCCGCGGCACGACCAGGGCCGTGACGGCCTCGCCCCACTTCTCGTCCGGGGTCCCGATTACGGCCACCTGCGCGACCGCGGGGTCGGCCGCGATCACGTCCTCGATCTCGCGCGGGAAGACGTTGAAGCCGCCCGTGACGATCATGTCCTTGGAGCGGTCGACGATGTACCAGAACCCGTCGGCGTCTTCGCGCGCGATGTCGCCGGTGCGCAGCCAGCCGTCGGCGCCGAATGCCTCGGCGGTGGCCTCGGGCAGGTTCCAGTACCCGGGGGCCAGCAGCGGCCCGGCGACGCAGATCTCGCCCGGCTCGCCCGGCGGGACCGGCGCGTTGTTCTCGTCGAGCAGCTCCGCCCGTACCAGCACTGAGGGACGGCCGCATGATGCCAGGCGGCCGCTGCCCTCGGGAACGACGTGATCTGCCTTCCTGAAGTAGGTGACCGCCATGGGTGCCTCGGACTGGCCGTAGAACTGGGCGAAGACGGGGCCGAGCCGGCCGATCGCCTCCGCGAGGCGCACGGGGCTGATCGCCGAGGCGCCGTAGTAGACCGTCTCGAGGGACGAGAGGTCACGTTCGCGGGACTCGGGGTGGTCAAGCAGCGCGTAGAGCATCGACGGCACCAGCATCAGCGAGCTGATCCGCTCTCGCTCGATGGCCCGCAGTACCGCGGCGGCGTCGAACTTCTCCAGGACCACGAACATCCCGCCGGTCAGCGCGATGGGCAGGAAGAACGCCGCGCCCGCGTGCGACAGCGGCGTGCAGACGAGGAACCGGCTCTTACGCGGCCACTCCCACTCGGCGAGCTGAATCTTCGTCAGCTCGCTGATCACCCCGGCGGTGACCACCACGCCCTTGGGATTGCCGGTGGTTCCACCGGTATAGGTGATCGCCAGGACCTGGTCGTGGTCATACTCGGTTATGTCAACCGGTACCGGCTCGTACTGGTCGGCCAGGCCGATGAGGTCGGTGCCGAACGCGGCGGGCCCGAGCGTCAGGATCGTGTCAAGG
>JAMFSN010000023.1 GCA_026225295.1 Frankia alni | reverse complement strand
GGCGGCGCAGAGGGCGGCGCGGACGTCGTCCACTCCCACACCTGGTACGCGAATCTCGGCGGGCACGTCGCGTCGATGCTGTACGGGATCCCCCACGTGATGACCTGTCACTCGCTCGAACCGTTGCGGCCCTGGAAGGCCGAGCAGCTCGGCGGTGGGTACACGCTGTCGTCGTGGTGCGAGCGCGACGCGGTCCAGTCCGCCGCGGCCGTGGTCGCGGTCAGCGCGGGGATGCGGGCCGACATCCTGGCCTCCTACCCGGCCGTCGACCCGGCCCGCGTCCATGTCATCCACAACGGCATCGACACCGCCCAGTACGCGCCCGACCCCGCCACCGACGTGCTCGAACGGCACGGCATCGACCCGGACCGGCCGTCGGTGGTGTTCGTCGGGCGGATCACCCGGCAGAAGGGCCTGCCTGTCCTGCTGCGGGCGGCGGCCGCGTTCGCCCCGGACGCCCAGCTCGTGCTGTGCGCCGGAGCGCCGGACACCCCCGAACTGGCGGCCGGGGTGACCAGCCTGGTGGACGACCTGCGCGCGACCCGGGACGGCGTGATCTGGATTCCGGGCATGCTGGCCCGGCCCGAGATCGTCCAGATCCTGTCGCACGCGACGGTGTTCGTCTGCCCGTCGGTCTACGAACCGCTCGGGATCGTCAACCTGGAGGCGATGGGCTGCGGCGCCGCCGTGGTCGCCTCCCGGGTCGGGGGCATTCCCGAGGTCGTGGTGGACGGCGGCACCGGCCTGCTGGTCACGCCCGACGACCCCGGGCAGCTGGCCGCCGCGGTCAACGCGGTGCTGGCCGACCCGGCGCGGGCCGCGCGGATGGGTCGGGCCGGACGGGAACGGGCCGTCGCGACGTTCGGCTGGGGCGCCATCGCCGAGCGGACCGCCCGCCTCTACGAACAGGTCACCCGGCGTAACTGAGGGGCCCGGTCGACTGAGACCGCAGCCGGCGCCCGAGCAGGGTCCGCGGCGCGGCGGGCCGGGCGCCTGAGAAGGTGACCGGGTGAGTACCGACGTCGAGGACCAGCTGGCCATCATCGGACGGGCCACCGGGCGGCTCCTGGCGACGGTGACGAGGTTCACCGACGACGACGTCCGCGCGCCGTCGAACCTGCCCGGCTGGAGCCGGGGACACCTCGTCACGCATCTGGCCCGCAACGCCGACGGCCTGGGCAATCTGCTCACCTGGGCCCGGACCGGCGTCCGCACCCCGATGTACGCCAGCGCGGACGCCCGGGCCGAGGCGGTCGAGGCCGGCGCCGGACGGTCGGCCGCGCAGCTGCGCGACGATCTCGCCGCCGCCGGCGACCGGTGGGCCCGGGCGGCCGCCGAACTGCCCGCCGCCGGCTGGGACGTGCCCGTCACCCTGCGGGTCGCGGACCCGCCGATGCCGGCCCGGGCCCAACTGGGCGCCCGCCTGCAGGAGGTCGAGGTCCACCACGTCGACCTCGGGGCCGGCTACGGCTTCGACCAGTCCCCCGACGAGGTTCTCGGCCCGGTCATCGGTTACACCGTCATGGCGCTGAAGAACCGGCCGGCGGTCGCGTCCTTCACGCTGGTCGCCACCGACCTGGGGCGCAGTTGGACGGTGTCGCCGGCCGGCCGGCAGCCGGTGCGCCAGATCCCGGTGGTCAACGGGCCGGGCGCCGACCTGTTGAGCTGGCTGGTCGAGCGCGGGCGCCCGGCCAGCCTGACAACCGCGGACGGGGCGGACCTGCCCACCCTGCCGAGCTGGGGCTGAGTCGGCCGGATCAGGGCCGGCCGGATCAGGGCCCGCCAGATCAGGGCGGCGGCAGGGTCCCCTCCTCCAGGTCGAGTTCGCGTTCCAGGCGCCGCAGGCTCTCGTCGGCCAGCCGCCCGGCGTCCCGCCACCGCACGATTTCGTCGCGCTCGGCCTCGATCATCTGGTGCCGGCCCCGCGCATAGGCCTGGCTGGAGGTCTCGCTCTCGTCGTCCTCCTCGGGGTCGAGCCGGCTCAGGGCGTCGTGGCTGCGCCGCCGACGGCCGTCGGCGGCCGACCGCAGCCGCCGGGTGACCGCCTCCGGCAGCGCCTGCCGCGCCACCAGCTGGTCGAGGACCCCCAGGCCGGCCTCGGCCCCGGCGGCCCGGGCCAGCGCCCGCTGCCGGGCCACTTCGTCGTGGTCGGCCTCCACCCCCAGCCGGCGCAGCAGCGGCGCGAACGTCAGGCCCTGGCCGACCAGCGTGGCCAGCACCACCCCGTACGCGCAGGCCAGCAGCAGGTCGCGGTAGGGAAAGGGCGCGCCGTGGGCCGTCTCGGGCAGTGCGAAGGCGGCGGCCAGCGAGATCACGCCGCGCATGCCGGCCCACGACAGGGCGACCAGCTCGCGCCCGGACAGCTCGGGATCGGTCGTCGCGCAGTGCCCACCCCGGCGGGGCAGCAGGCTCGGGAGCACGATCCACGTCAGCCGGATCGCGACCACCAGCCCGACCGTCACGCCGATCGCCGCGGCCGCGACCCCCGGCGGGTAGTCGCGCAGACCGCGCACCACCGCCGGCAGCTGTTCGCCGATGAGCAGGAACACGAACCCTTCGAGCAGGACGTCGATCAGGGCCCAGACGCCGCGGGTGTGCAGCCGGGACGGCCCGGACAGCAGGCGGGGCCCGCGGTGGCCGAGCCAGAGACCGACCACCACCACGGCCAGCACGCCCGACGCGCCGGCCTCCTGGGCCGGCAGGTAGGCCAGGAACGGTGTGGCCAGCGACAATGTCGTCTCGATCAGCGGTTCGTCGAGCCGCTGGCGGACGAACTGGACGACCGCGGCGACCGCCGCGCCGGTCGCGACCCCGCCGCCGGCGGCGTAGAGGAAGCGGGCCCCGACCTCCGCCGGCCCGAAGCCGCCGCCGGTCGCGGCGGCCACGGCCACCGTGTAGAGGGTCAGCGCGGTCCCGTCGTTGAGGAGGCC
>JAMFSN010000200.1 GCA_026225295.1 Frankia alni | reverse complement strand
CCCGCCCCCCCCCCGCGCCCCCCGGGCGGCCCCGCCCGGGCCCCCCCCCCCCCCCCGGGCCCGGACCCCCCCGGGCCGCGCACCCGGGGGGGGGGGGGGGGGCCCCCACGCCCCCCCCCCCGACACCGCTGCGACGTACCGTGCTGGTGGAGCCGATCAGCCCTTGACGGCGCGGGTGAGCGCGTCGGCACGGGAGGTGGCCTCCCAGGTGAAGTCCAGCTCGGGCCGGCCGAAGTGGCCGTAGGCCGCGGTCTGGGTGTAGATCGGACGCAGCAGGTCGAGGTCCCGGATGATCGCCGCCGGCCGCAGGTCGAAGACCGCCACCACCGCGTCCTGGATCTGGGCGTCCGGCACCGTGCCGGTCCCGAAGGTCTCGACGAACAGGCCGACCGGGTGGGCCTTCCCGATCGCGTAGGCGACCTGGACCTCGCATTTGGTCGCGAGACCGGCGGCCACGACGTTCTTGGCCACCCAGCGCATCGCGTACGCGGCCGACCGGTCGACCTTGGACGGGTCCTTGCCGGAGAAGGCCCCGCCGCCGTGGCGGGCCATGCCGCCGTACGTGTCGACGATGATCTTGCGGCCGGTCACGCCGGCGTCACCCATCGGGCCACCGATCTCGAACCGGCCGGTCGGATTGACCAGCAGGCGGAAACCGTCGGTGGCGATGTCGAGGGTGGCGATCTCCGGCGCGACCACGTACTCGGCGATGTCCGGGGTCAGCAGCGTGTCGAGATCGATGTCCGCCGCGTGCTGCGAGGACACGACAACGGTGTCGAGCCGGACCGGCTGGCCGTCGACGTACTCGATGGTGACCTGGGTCTTGCCATCGGGCCGCAGGTAGCCGACCTGGCCGTCCTTGCGGACCTGGGACAGCCGCCGGGCCAGCCGGTGGGCCAGCGCGATCGGCAGCGGCATGAGCTCGGGCGTCTCGGCGCTGGCGTAGCCGAACATCAGGCCCTGGTCGCCGGCGCCCTGGCGGTCCAGCTCGTCCTCGGACGAACCGTCGACCCGCGCCTCGTGCGCGGTGTCGACGCCCTGGGCGATGTCGGGCGACTGCGAACCGATCGAGACGCTGACGCCGCAGGACGCGCCGTCGAAGCCCTTCGCCGACGAGTCGTAGCCGATCTCCAGGACACGTTCCCGGACGATCGACGCGATGTCGACGTACGTCTTGGTCGTGACCTCCCCGGCCACGTGCACCTGGCCGGTGGTCAGCATCGTTTCGACGGCGACCCGGCTACGCGGGTCGTCCTTGAGCATCGCGTCCAGAATCGAGTCGCTGATCTGGTCTGCGATCTTGTCCGGGTGTCCTTCGGTGACGGACTCGGACGTGAAAAGGCGGGTCGCCACGGAAAAGCCCCCTGGGGTCGGCGAGAGTTCAACAAAGTGTAGCGGCCAACTGTTACAGCCCCTCCGCAGGAGAGGTCACACGCGCGCCGGTGTCTCGGCCCACATCGGGCTGACCGGCCAGTTTCGCCCGGGCCAGGTCCAGGACCCGGTGCGCGAGCAGCTCCTTGGTGGTGCGGGGAATGACAGTCTCGTCACCATCGGCGGCCAGGACGACGGCTGCGTTGTCGGGCGTGCCGAACGCCAACCCGTCCCCGACCTCGTTGACGACCATGAGGTCAGCCCCCTTGCGGGCCAGTTTCGCCCGGCCGAGCGTGACCACGTCCGCGCCCGGCGAGCCGGTCTCAGCGGCGAAGCCGACCAGCACCTGACCCGGGGCCCGATCGGACACCAGTTCGGCCAGCACGTCGGCGGTGGGCAGCAGGACCACCGGGGCCGGCGCGCCGTCGGTCTTCTTGATCTTGTGGGCCCGGGGGTCGGCCGGGCGGAAGTCCGCGACCGCCGCGGCCATCACGACCAGGTCGGCGTCCTTGGCCGCGGCCAGCACGGCGTCGCGCAGCTGGGCCGCGGAGACGACGGGCACGGTGGTCACGCCGGCCACGTCGGGCAGGGCGACGTTGGCCGCCACCACCACCACCTCGGCGCCGCGGGCGGCGGCCGCCCGGGCCAGCGCGTAGCCCTGCCGGCCGCTGGAGGAGTTTCCGAGGAAGCGCACCGGGTCGAGGTGCTCGCGGGTCCCACCGGCGCTCACGACGACCCGCCGACCGGCCAGGTCGGCCCGGACCCCGGCCGGGCCCCGGGCCAGCACGGCCCGGGCGAACGCGGCGATCTCGACCGGTTCGGGCAACCGCCCGGCCCCGGAGTCAGCGCCGGTCAGCCGGCCCACGGCCGGCTCGATGACCAGGACGCCCCGCTCACGCAGGGTGGCCACGTTGGCCCGGGTGGCCGGGTGCTCCCACATCTCGGTGTGCATCGCGGGCGCGAACACGACCGGGCAGCGGGCGGTCAGCAGCGTGGCGGTGAGCAGGTCGTCGGAGCGGCCGGCGACGGCCCGGGCCATCAGGTCGGCGGTGGCCGGGGCGACCAGCACCAGGTCGGCCTCGCGACCGAGACGGACGTGCCGCACCGCGTCGGCGTCGGTCCACACGTCGGTGGCCACCGGATGTCCGGACAGGGCCGCCCAGGTCGGCTCGCCGACGAAACGCAGCGCGGCGGCGGTCGGTACCACCTGGACGTCGTGGCCGGACTCGGTCAGCTGCCGGAGCACCTCCACGGCCTTGTAGGCCGCGATGCCGCCGGAGACACCGAGCACGACCCGGGGCCGCGCGGGACCCGCGGGCCCGGTCTCCGGCCCGCCGCCGACGGAGACGGAGACGGCTCCCGGCCCGCCGCCGGCGAAGACGGCTCCCGGCCCGCCGCCGGCGAAGACGGCTCCCGGCCCGCCGCCACCGGCCTGCGACACGCCGGGCCGCCTCAGGAGGCGTCGGGGAGCGGGTCCGCGACCGTCTCGTGGGTGAGCAGGCCGGCGTTGATCTCGCGGAGCGCGATCGACAGCGGCTTCTCCTGGGCGTTGGTCGTCTCGACCAGCGGGCCGACGTACTCCAGCAGGCCTTCGCCGAGCTGCGAGTAGTAGGCGTTGATCTGACGGGCCCGCTTGGCCGCGTAGATGACGAGGCTGTACTTCGAGTCGGTGGCCTCGAGCAGCTCGTCGATCGGCGGGTTGGTGATGCCCTCAGGCTGTGCGACGGTGCCGGACACGGTGTCCTTCCGGTCTGTCGCCGAACGAACCAGCTGGTCCGTCGGGCTACGAGTGAATCCGCGGGATGCGGGATCCGGTGACGGGGGCTGCCCGGGGCGGCGATATCGCACCCGCAGCCGCTGGTCAACCCTCGAACATGAAGGCTACCAAGCGGTCGGCGGTGGCATCCACCGTGTCGTTCACGACCACCTCGTCGAACTCGGCCTCGGCCTCGAGTTCGACCCGGGCCCGGGCCAGGCGCCGCTCCACCACCGCCGGGGCCTCGGTGTCCCGGCCGACCAGACGGCGGACCAGTTCATCCCAACTCGGCGCGACCAGGAAGACGAACCGCGCGTCGGGCTGCGACGCACGCACCTGGCGCGCCCCCTGCAGCTCGATCTCCAGCAGGCACGGGGTACCGGCCGCAAGCCGCTCGATCAGCGGCGCGCGCGGCGTCCCGTAGGAATTGCCCGCGAAGTTCGCGTGCTCCAACAGATCCCCGGCCTTGGCCAGGTGGGCGAAAACGTCGCCGTCGACGAAGTGGTATTCGACGCCGTCGACCTCGCCGGGCCGGGGCTTACGGGTGGTGACACTGACCGAGACCCAGACCTCGGGGTGCCGGCGGCGGACCGCCGCCACCACGGTGCCCTTCCCGACGCCCGAGGGCCCGGACAGAACGGTGAGCCGACTCCCCATGGGGAATGTCTAGCAAACCGGGGCGGCCCGGCCCCGACGGGTCCGGCCGACCGACCAGGAAGCGCCGGCCGGCCGGGCCCGTCAGAGTTGCTCGGTCCACGGCCTCCGGCGGCGCGCGAAGAACATGATGGCGCCGCCTTCGGCCCTCGTGACCGACCGACTCAGTCCGTGGCGAACTCGGCGGTCAACGCGGCCCGCTGCTTGGCACCGAGACCCCGCAGCCGGCGACTCGGGCTGATCTCCAGCCGTTCCATGATTCGCGCCGCACGGACCCGACCGACGCCGGGCAGTGCTTCCAATACAGCGGAAACTTTCATCTTGCCGACGATCTCGTCAGTCTCGGCCAACGTAAGGACGGCTGACAACGTCGTTCCGGACTTCTTCAGCCGCTCTTTGAGCTCCGCGCGCAGCTTTCGAGCCAGCGCGGCCTTCTCAAGTGCGGCCGCCCGCTGTTCGGGCGTCAGGGGCGGCAGGGGCACGGTTACGCCTCCTCGTTTCGGATGATCTCGGCGGGCGAAAACTAGCGAGTAAACGACCCTTCGGTCCACTGTGTCGCGGAATCGGCGAGCCTGACACCGCGAGCTGTCCCTCGCGTGGCATGTCCGGAAACCTCCGGACTCCGGTCCGGTCGGCGGACCGGCCGACGATCCGGGTGACGCGGGCGTCACCGACCGGTACACCGACCGGGACCACCCTCGGACCACCGGTGGTACGCAAAGGCGTCTTTGCAGGTCAAAGCGGGTTTTAGTGGTCTGAGCAGAGGGTGGCGATGGCCGCTGCGGCGGCGCCCGGATCCGCGGCCCGGGTGATCGGACGGCCGACCACGAGGAGGTCCGCGCCATCGGAAATGGCCTGCTCAGGAGGGGCGACCCGGGCCTGGTCGTCGGCCTGCGACCCCGCCGGACGGATCCCCGGCGTGATGAGAGTCACATCGGGACCGACCTCCGCGCGGACCTTCGACACCTCTTTCGGGCTACAGACCAATGCACGTGCACCTGCATGAACGGCCAGGAGGGCCAGTCGACGGACGGCCTCGGCAGGGGGTCCGACCAGGCCGATCGCGTCCAGATCGGCACTTTCCAGTGATGTCAACACCGTCACGCCGGTGATCTCCAGACCGGGGTCGACCGCCGCCGCGGCGTCGGCCGCGGCGCGCATCATGGCCGTCCCACCGGCCGCGTGGACGGTCAGGAACCGCGGCCCCAGCCGGGCCGCCGAGGCCACCCCGCCGGCGACCGTGTTCGGAATGTCGTGGAGCTTCAGGTCGAGGAAGATCTCCACGCCGGCCGCCTCGGGCAGCGCCCGGATCGCCTCGACCACGGCCGGACCGGACCGGTAGAACAACTCCAGCCCGATCTTCAGCACCGCCACGTGGGGCGCCACGGCCCGCGCCCAGTCCACGGCGGTGGCGGCGTCGGGTGCGTCGAGGGCCACCGCCACCGGCGGGCGGTCCGTCCAGGCCGTCAGGCGGGTCATGAGGCTCCTGGGTGGACGTCGGGGTGGCCGGCCCCGCGCCCGTCGGAGTGGGGCTCGTCGGCGGCCGGCCGGCCCCCGTCCCGCCCGCGGGTCGGACGGGTGTCGGACGCCGCCGCCCACAGCGCGTGCTCGACGTCGGGGACCTCCGGATAGTCGCCCCAGGCCTCGTCGGAGGGCACCGGACCCGCGCGACGGTCACCGACCCGGCCATCGTCGGTCCGTTCGTCCACCGGCGGCTCGTCCACCGACCGGTCATCCGCGGCCCAGCTGTCCGTCGCCCAGCTGTCCGTGGCCCACTCGTCCCCGGCCGACTCCCCCGGCCCGGAGCCCGCCCCGACGGGGTCATCGGTCCCGACGGCGTCGTCGGCCCCGACGGGGTCGTCGCTGTCCCGGACCTCGACCTCGACCTCGACGAGCAGGTCGCCCCGGATTTCGATCCCGCCGGTCGAGCCGGGCACCCCCGCGGGCTCCCCCTCGGCCGGGCCCGGATCAGCGGCGTCCGGGTCGGTCGGGACCGCACCGTCGGCCGAGGCCCCACCGGCGGCATCGGTGCTGTCGGTGCCGACGGGCGGACGGGCCGGCGGCGCGGTGAGCGGCGGCTCCGGGGCCCGCTGGGAGAACCACGTCTCGCGCAGATCCTCGTGGTAGGCCTGCAGCGGCCGGACGTCCAGCTCGCCCCGGACCAACGATTCGATGCCCTGCACGCAGGCCGCCGCGCCCTGGATGGTGGTGATGCAGGGGACGCCCGAGGAGATGCAGGCGGTCCGGATCTCGTAGCCGTCCAGCCGCGGGCCGACCCCCCAGGGGGTGTTCACGACCAGGTCGATCTGCCCCGACATGATCATATCGACGCAGTCGATGAGGCCCTCGACCGGCGCGCGGTGCTTGCCCAGGACCACCGCCTTGACGCCGTTGCGGCGCAGCACCTCGGCGGTGCCCTCGGTCGCGTAGACGACGAACCCGAGGTCGGCCAGCCGCTTGATCGGGAAGACCATCGCCCGCTTGTCGCGGTTGGCCACCGAGACGAACACCCGGCCGTAGGTCGGCAACGAGGCGTACGCCGCGGCCTGCGACTTCGCGTACGCCGTGCCGAAGCCGTCGTCGATGCCCATCACCTCGCCGGTCGACTTCATCTCCGGCCCCAGCACGGTGTCGACGCCCCGCCCGACCGCGTCGCGGAAGCGGCCGAACGGCAGCACCGCCTCCTTCACCGCGATGTGGGAGTCCAGCGGGAGGGTCGCGCCGTCGGCCTGGACCGGCAGCAGCCCCTCGGCCCGCAGCTCGGCGACGGTCGTACCGAGCATGACCCGGGCGGCCGCCTTGGCCAGCGGCACGCCGGTCGCCTTGGAGACGAACGGCACGGTCCGGGACGCCCGCGGGTTGGCCTCCAGCACGTACAGGACGTCCGACTGCAACGCGTACTGGACGTTGAGCAGCCCGCGGACCCCGATGCCGGCCGCGATCGCCTCGGTCGAGGCGCGGATGCGGTCCAGATCGCTGCGACCCAGCGTGATCGGGGGCAGGGCGCAGGCCGAGTCGCCGGAATGGACCCCGGCCTCCTCGATGTGCTCCATCACCCCGGCCAGGTAGAGCTGCTCGCCGTCGTAGAGCGCGTCCACGTCGATCTCGACCGCGTCGTCGAGGAACCGGTCGACCAGCACCGGGTGCTCGGAGGAGATCAGGGTGGACCGCTCGATGTAGTCGCGCAGCATGCCGTCGTCGTAGACGATCTCCATGCCCCGGCCGCCCAGGACGTACGACGGCCGGACCAGCACCGGGTAACCGACCCGGTCGGCGACCAGCTTGGCCTCCTGGTAGGAGGTCGCGACCCCGTGGGGCGGCGAGGGCAGCCCGGCCCGGGCCAGGACCCGACCGAACATCCCCCGGTCCTCGGCCAGGTGGATGGCCCGCGGGGTGGTGCCGACGATCGGCACCCCCGCCTCGGCCAGCCGGGCGGCGATCCCCAGCGGGGTCTGCCCGCCGAGCTGGACGATGACGCCGGCCAGCGGCCCGGCGGCCCGCTCGGCGTCGACCACCTCCAGGACGTCCTCGACGGTCAGCGGTTCGACGTAGAGCCGGTCGGCGGTGTCGTAGTCGGTCGACACGGTCTCCGGGTTGCAGTTGACCATCACGGTCTCGTAGCCGACCTCGGACAGCGCCATCACCGCGTGGCAGCAGGCGTAGTCGAACTCGATGCCCTGCCCGATCCGGTTCGGCCCGCTGCCCAGCACGATCACCTTCGGCTTGTCGCCGGGCGTGATCTCGGTCTCGGAGTCGTACGCCGAGTAGTGGTATGGGGTCGAGGAGGCGAACTCGGCCGCGCAGGTGTCGACGGTCTTGAACACCGGCCGGATGCCGTGGGTGTGCCGGTAGGCCCGGACCACGTCCTCCTTCGTGCCGAGGATCTCGGCCAGCTGGGCGTCGGAGAACCCGGCCCGCTTGGCTCGCCGAACCCCCACCGGGTCCCGGGTCACGGCCGCCGCCACCGAGTTCAGGAACACGATCTGGTCGACGAACCACGGGTCGATGCCCGTCACCCGGCTCACCGCTTCCGGCGACGCCCCGGCCAGCAGCGCGCGCTGCACGGTCCCCAGCCGACCGTCGTGCGGGATCCGGGCCCGCTCCAGCAGCTCGTCCGGGTTGCCGAGCTCGCCGGCGAACGAGAAGACCGCCGACGGCGACTCCAGCGACCGCTGGGCCTTCTGCAGGGCCTCGGCGAAGCTGCGCCCGATCCCCATCGCCTCGCCGACCGACTTCATCGTCGTGGTCAGCGTCGGGTCCGCGCCCGGGAACTTCTCGAACGCGAACCGCGGGATCTTCACCACCACGTAGTCGAGGGTCGGCTCGAACGCGGCCGGGGTGGTCCGGGTGATGTCGTTGGGGATCTCGTCGAGGGTGTAGCCCAGCGCCAGCTTGGTGGAGATCTTCGCGATCGGGAAGCCGGTGGCCTTGGAGGCCAGCGCCGAGGACCGCGACACCCGCGGGTTCATCTCGATGACGACCACCCGGCCGGTGTCCGGCTCGACGGCGAACTGGATGTTGCAGCCGCCCGCCTCGACCCCGACCGCCCGCATCACCGCGATCGAGATGTCCCGCAGGTTCTGGTATTCGCGGTCGGTGAGCGTCATGGCCGGCGCGACCGTCACCGAGTCGCCGGTGTGGACGCCCATCGGGTCGACGTTCTCGATCGAGCAGACCACGACGACGTTGTCGTGCGAGTCGCGCATCAGCTCGAGCTCGAACTCCTTCCAGCCCCGGATCGACTCCTCGACCAGCACCTCCGTCGACGGGCTGGCGACCAGCCCGTCGGAGGCCATCCGCCGCAGTTCGCCCGCGTTCTCGGCGAAGCCGCTGCCGGCCCCGCCGAGGGTGAAGCTCGGCCGGATGACGACCGGGTAGGAGAACCCGTCGGCCGCCGCGAGGGCCTCGCCGACCGTGTGGCAGATCGCGCTGCGGGCCGATTCGGCCCCGATCGAGGCGACGATCTCCTTGAACCGGGAGCGGTCCTCACCGGCCCGGATGGCCTCGATGCTGGCCCCGATGAGCTTCACGCCGTACCGGCGCAGCACCCCCGAGTCGTGCAGGGCGACCGCCGTGTTCAGCGCGGTCTGGCCGCCGAGGGTGGCCAGCAGGGCGTCCGGGCGTTCCCGCTCGATGACCTTGGCCACCATGTCGTGGGTGATCGGCTCGATGTAGGTCGCGTCGGCAACCTCCGGATCGGTCATGATCGTGGCCGGGTTGCTGTTGACCAGTGAGACCCGCAGGCCCTCGGCCCGCAGGACCCGGCAGGCCTGGGTGCCCGAGTAGTCGAACTCGCAGGCCTGACCGATCACGATCGGCCCCGAACCGATGACCAGGACGCTCGCTATGTCATCCCGCCGTGGCATCGAACTCCCCCACCCTTCGGTCCGGCGTAGCGGTGCGGTCCGGCGTAGCGGTGGCGGCGGTCATGACCGGTGCTCGGACATGAGCCCCACAAAGGTGCCGAACAGTTCGTGCGCGTCGTGCGGACCGGGGGCCGCCTCCGGGTGGAACTGCACGCTGAAGGCGGGGACATCGAGGCAGCGCAGGCCCTCCACGACCCCGTCGTTCAGACCGACGTGGCTGACCTGGACCCGGCCGAAGACGGTGTCGGACACCTGGCCGATCGGCGCGTCGACGGCGAACCCGTGGTTGTGGCTGGTGACCATGATCCGGCCGGTGGCGTCGGCGACCGGCTGGTTCACGCCCCGGTGGCCGTAGGCCAGCTTGTAGGTGCCGAAGCCGAGCGCCCGGCCCAGCACCTGGTTGCCGAAGCAGATCCCGAAGACCGGGACCCCCGCGGCCAGCACCACCCGCAGCGCGTCGACCGCGTAGTCGCAGGTCGCCGGGTCGCCCGGGCCGTTGGACAGGAACACCCCGTCCGGTTCGAGGGCCAGCAGACCGGCTCCGGTGGTGTGCGCGGGCAGGACGTGGGTGTCACAGCCCAGCATCGACAGCGCATACGGCGTCGACCGCTTGATGCCCAGGTCGAGCGCCGCGACCCGGAAGATTCCGGGACCGGACGCGGCCGGCACGACGTACGGCTCGGCGGTGGTGACGGCCGGGGCCAGGTCGGCCCCGGCCATCCGCGGCGAGCGGCGGACCCGGTCGAGCAGGTCGTCGACGCGCGCGCCGGTCGAGTTGACCACGCACCGCATCGACCCGCGTTCGCGCAGGTGACGGGTGATCGCCCGGGTGTCGACGCCGCTGATGCCGACGATGCCGGCCGCGGCCAGCTCGCTGTCCAGACTGCGCCGGGCCCGCCAGGACGAGGCGACCCGGCTCGGGTCGCGGACCACGAAACCGGCCACCTGGATGCGGTCGGACTCGCCGTCGTCGTCGTTCATCCCGGTGTTGCCGATGTGCGGGGCGGTCATCACCACCACCTGGCCGTGGAAGGACGGGTCGGTCAGGGTCTCCTGGTAGCCGGTCATGCCGGTCGCGAAGACCGCCTCGCCGAACACCTCGCCGACCGCGCCGAACGGCTCGCCCGGGAACGTCCGCCCGTCCTCCAGGACCAGCACCGCGGCGGTCGGCCGGGCGCTGGCCCAGGCCGGCGAACTCCCCGGTCCGGTAGCCGGTCGGGTGGCCGCCACGGGCCGGGTGGCCGCCGGGACCGGTCCGGGCACCGCGCCCGACGGGCCGGGCCCGCCCAGCGCGGACGGTGGTCCGGTCACCGGGGTCGGGTCGTCGGCAGATCCCGGATCGTCGGCCGGCCGCAGCGGATGCCCGGTCACGGCTCGTCCCGCATCCGGCGCACGACCTCGCCCAACGGCGAGGTCAACGGGTCGACGTACGGATCGTTCTCGCCGCCGGGGGCGCCGGCCGGTACCGGCGGCGCGAGCGGGCCGGTCGGCGGCCCGGACGGTCCGAAGCGGCCGGCCGGCTGGGGACGGGCTTCGGGCCGGGGCTGCAGGTACCGCGGGGCCGGCGTCGGGTGGGGCTGCGTCTGCTCGGGGTGGGCCTCGGCCGGTCGGGTCGGGTGCGGCCCGGTCTGGTGGGCCTGGAACTGGGGCGGCTGGAACTGGGATTGGGATTGGGACTGGGGTGGCCGGGGTGGCCGGGGTGGCCGGGCCGTCGCCGGGGCGGTCACCGCCGGCTGGCTGCGCCGCAGCCGGGGGAAGGCCCGCACGATCGGCTGGGGGCTGGTGATCTCGCCGTCGAGGACCCGGGCCGGCATCGGGCCGAGCAGCTCGTGTACGGCCCGCACGATCTTCGGCTGCCGGGCCCGGTCGGAGCCGCGGAACCCGGTCTCCAGCTCCCGGCCGCCGTACGACCACGCGATCACGACGATGCGGCCCGGGCCGGCGACCTTGCCGGCGTGGGCCCGTTCCAGGCGGGCCCCCCGCACGGCCTCCCGGGGGATCCAGAACGGGTCGGAACCGGTCCGGTCGACCCGGACCCCGGCCTCGTACACGGCGCAGTAGCCGTTCGCCCGTCCGCCCAGGCCCTGGGTGACCAGCCGGTCGAGCCAGTGCCCGGCGTCGACGGTGCCCAGGTAGAGACCCTTGAGCGGGGCCGCCAGGGCCAGCCCGACCTCGGCCGGCGGGTCGAGCAGGACCGGCAGGTCGTCCTGCCCCTTGGCCCGGCGGACCCAGCTGCGCCGCATCCCCGCCACCGCGGCGACGAACAGCAGCAGCACGCCGACCGCGAGCATCAGGTGCAGCCCGAGCCGGGCCGGACCGCGGTGGACGGACAGCGCGACGCCGGCCGAGATGCTGGGTGAAATCATCATGCGAGCTTCCCGTCGAGCACGGTCGGTCGGCCGCGCAGGAACGTCGCGACCACCCGCCCGGGCAGGTCGCGGCCGGCAAACGGGGTGTTACGGCTGCGACTGGCCAGGGCGTACGGGTCGACTTTCCAGCGGGCGGCCGGGTCGAACAGGGTCATGGACGCGGATGCGTCGACAGCCAAGGATCCTCCACGCGCTGCATCGGGCACCGGATGGCCTCCGATGCGGGCCGGGGCCAGGGCCATCCGGTCAGCCACCCCGGCCCAGTCCAGCCGGCCGGTGGCCACCATCGTCTCGGTCACCACCGACAGGGCCGTCTGCAGTCCCAGCATGCCCGGGCGGGCGACCGCCCACTCCGTTTCCTTGTCCTGACTGGCGTGCGGCGCGTGGTCGGTGGCGACGCAGTCGATTGTGCCGTCGGCCAGGCCGGCCCGCAGCGCCTCGACGTCGGCGGCGGTCCGCAGCGGCGGGTTGACCTTGAACACCGGGTCGTAGGACGTCGCGAGATCGTCGGTCAGCAGCAGGTGGTGGGGCGTCACCTCGGCGGTGACCCGCCAGCCCTTCGACTTGGCCCACCGGATGATCTCCACCGAGCCGGCCGTCGAGACGTGACAGACGTGCAGCCGCGAACCGACGTGCCCGGCCAGCAGGGCGTCCCGGGCGATGATCGCTTCCTCGGCGGCCGCCGGCCAGCCCGGCAGGCCCAGCCGGGCCGAGACGACCCCCTCGTTCATCTGGGCGTCCTCGGTGAGCCGGGGCTCCTCGGCGTGCTGGGCGATGACCCCGTCGAACGCCTTGACGTACTCCAGGGCGCGCCGCATGAGCAGCGGATCGGCCACGCAGTGGCCGTCGTCGGAGAACACCCGCACCGCCGCCGCGCTCGACGCCATCGCGCCCAGCTCGGCCAGGCGCAGGCCGGCCAGCCCGACGGTCACCGCGCCGACCGGTCGCACGTCGCAGTGCCCGGCGTCGCGGCCCAGCCGCCAGACCTGCTCGACCACCCCGGCGGTGTCGGCCACCGGCGAGGTGTTGGCCATCGCGTAGACGGTGGTGAACCCGCCCAGGGCGGCGGCCCGGGTCCCCGACGCGACGGTCTCGGCATCTTCGCGGCCCGGTTCGCGCAGGTGGGTGTGCAGGTCGACCAGACCGGGCAGCGCGATCAGGCCGGCCGCGTCGACCACCTGGGCGCCGGCCGCGCTCAGGTTGGTGCCGGCCTCGGCGACCCGGCCGTCGCGCAACCGCAGATCGGTCGGCGCGCCGCCCAGCGGAGCCGCTCCCTTGATCAGCCAGTCCGTCATTCGGGCGACCCTCCCAGCAGCAGGTACAGGACGGCCATGCGGACACTGACGCCGTTGGCGACCTGTTCGACGACCGTCGAGCGGACCGAGTCGGCCACCTCCGAGGCGATCTCCATGCCGCGCACCATCGGACCGGGGTGCATGACCAGGGCGTGGTCGGGCAACATCGCCATCCGGTCGGCGTCCAGGCCGTACCGGCGGCTGTACTCGCGCTCGGTGGGGAAGAACGCCGCGTTCATCCGCTCGGCCTGGACCCGCAGCATCATCACGACATCGCTCTTGGGCAGCACCGCGTCCAGGTCGTAGGAGATCTCCGCCGGCCAGGTCTCGACCCCGACCGGGAGCAGCGTGGGCGGCGCGACCAGGGTGACCCCGGCGCCCAGGGTGTGCAGCAGCCGGACGTTGGACCGGGCCACCCGCGAGTGCAGGACATCGCCGACGATCGTGACCGACAGATCGTTCACCCGCCCCAGGCGTCGGCGCATCGTGAACGCGTCCAGCAGCGCCTGGGTCGGATGCTCGTGGGTGCCGTCGCCGGCGTTGACGACACTGCCGCGGATCCAGGACGACAGCCGGTGCGGCGCGCCACTGGCCGGATGGCGGATGACCACCGCGTCCGAGCCCATCGCCTCCAGCGTCAGGGCGGTGTCCTTGAGGCTCTCCCCCTTGGACACGCTGGAGCCCCTAGCGGAGAAGTTGACCACGTCGGCCGACAGCCGCTTGGCGGCCAGCTCGAACGAGGTCCGGGTCCGGGTCGAGTCCTCGTAGAACAGGTTGACCACGGTCCGGCCGCGCAGGGTCGGTAGCTTCTTGACCGAACGGTCCCCGAGCAGCGACATCTGCTCGGCGGTGTCGAGGATCGCGATCGCCTCGTCGCGGCCGAGGTCCTCGGCCGAGAGCAGATGTTTCACCGGGCCGCCCGGGGCTCCGGGGACCGGCCGTCGCCGTCGCCGGCCCGGCGATCCTCGGCGACGATCCGGACCTCGTCGGGCTCGTGGTCGATCTCCGAGAGGCGGACCTGAACGCTCTCCAGCCGGGCGGTCGGCATGTTCTTCCCGACGTAGTCGGCCCGGATGGGCAGCTCCCGATGGCCGCGATCAACCAGGACGGCCAGCTGGACGGCCCGCGGCCGGCCGTACTCGGCGAGGGCGTCGAGGGCCGCCCGGACCGTGCGGCCCGAAAACAGCACGTCGTCGACGAGGACGACGATGCGGCCATCGACCCCACCGGCCGGCAGGTCGGTCACCTCGAGCGGGCGGACCCCCCGCAGGCGCAGGTCGTCGCGGTACATCGTGGGATCCAGGGAGCCGTTCGGAACGTCGACGCCCTCGACGTCGCGCATCCGGGCGGCCAGCCGCCGGGCCAACGGGACGCCCCGGGTCGGTATGCCGAGAAGAATGACATCGGCGCCGCCGGAGGTCTTCTCAAGAATCTGATGCGCCATACGGGTTGTCACGCGACTGATGTCGTCGCCGGACAACACGGTTCGGGCGGTGCGCGGGCCGCCCGCGGGGGCTGTGGCCACGATGCAGTGCCCTCCTTCCCCGCCTCACCGGACGGTCCATTAAAGGAGTGGAGCGGATCCGACGTTACCAGCCCGAAAAACAAGAGATGGTGAGCACTGATAGTTACTAGAAGTAACTACCCGTGCACGGTAGGCAGTGATTGCGCGCCGTAACCACTGTTCCCCCTGGCCCCAGCGCTGAGAGCAACGACTGGGCTACAGAAAGTGGTACAAAGAAAGCGCTCGACACGACCCCCCGGGGGTCGGGTGGTACCGGGGCGGGGACTACTATGGGTAACCACCGGCGGCAAGCGTCGCCGGTTCCGACCAGTTCGACGACGACAGGAGTGGGCACTCCGATGTCCGACTATGCGAAGGCGCTCGGTGCTCGGCTGCGCGCTATCCGCACCCAACAGGGGCTCTCGCTGCACGGCGTCGAGGAGAAGTCCCACGGCCGCTGGAAGGCCGTCGTCGTGGGTTCCTACGAGCGCGGCGACCGCGCCGTCACGGTGCAGCGGCTCTCCGAACTTGCTGAGTTCTACGGCGTTCCGGTGGGTGAGCTGCTGCCCGAGGGCTCGACCGTCGCCCCGCTGGAGCAGTCCCCCCGCATCGTTCTCGATCTTGAGCGACTCGCCCAGGTTCCCAAGGAGCAGGGCGGCCCGCTCGCCCGCTACGCGGCGACCATCCAGAGCCAGCGCGGCGACTACAACGGCCGGGTGCTGTCCATCCGGTACGAGGACCTCCGGTCGCTCGCCGTCATCTACGACACGTCGCCGAGCAAGCTGACTGAGCAGCTCGTGTCGTGGGGGGTCCTGTCTCCCGAGCAGGGCGCCGCGGAGTCCGAACTGCCGGCCTGACCACAGCGTCACGGTCGGCTCCGGGTGCTCCGGCCCCCGGGTCCGGCCCGCGTAACTTCTGGAATTGAGATTTCCCGGCGGATTGTTTTCGCCGCGAATGCGGCCGCGCGAATCGGCACCCGGCAGACGCCGGGCCGGTTCGCCGCGGCCGCTTCCGGGTGGGCGCCGGCCGGTCACCGGATCACCGGGCCGGCGACCCGGCGGTCGACCCGGCCCGGAGTCCCCCGCCGGGTCGCCGGTCAAGCGCGGCTTCCGCCTAAGGCTGGACGTCGGTCACCAGGTCGGGCTTCAGCTCCAGCAGCCGGCCAAGAATCCCGTTGACGAAGCCCGGCGACTCGTCGGTCGACAGGCCCTTGGCCAGTTCCACCGCCTCGTCGATCGCCACCCGGTCGGGCACGTCGTCACGCCACAGCAGCTCGTAGGCACCGATCCGCAGCACGTTGCGGTCCACGGCAGGCATCCGGTCCAGCGTCCAACCGACCGAGTACTCGCTGATCAGGGCGTCGAGATCGGTCCGTCGGCCGATGACCCCTTCGACCAGCTCGACCGCGTAGGCGGGGATCGGCGGATCGGACCGGGCGCGCCGCTCGGCGAGGGTGTCGGCCGCCGGCCGACCCCGCAGGTCCGACTCGTACAGGACGTCGAGCGCCCGCTTGCGGGCCTTGGAACGCGCACCCATCCGGGCGTCAGCCCGTCACGCGGCCGAGGTACCGACCGTCGCGGGTGTCGACCTTGACCTTCTCGCCGGTGCTGAGGAACAGCGGCACCTGGATCGTGGCGCCGGTCTCCAGCGTCGCCGGCTTGGTGCCGCCGGTCGACCGGTCGCCCTGCAGGCCCGGGTCGGTGTGCTCGACCCGCAGTTCCACGCTGGCCGGCAGTTCGACGTAGAGCGGCACTTCATCGTGCAGCGCGACCGTGGCGCTGGTGTTCTCCAGCATGTAGTCGGCGACGGATCCCACGGTGCCGGACGGAATCGGAATCTGATCGAAAGAGGCGGCATCCATGAAAACGAAGTCGTCGCCGTCGCGGTAGAGGTAGCTCATCTCCCGCTTGTCGACGTTGGCGATCTCCACTTTCACACCGGCATTGAAGGTCTTGTCGACGACTTTCCCGGTCAACACGTTCTTCAACGTCGTGCGGACGAACGCGCCGCCCTTTCCGGGCTTGACGTGCTGGAACTCGACAACCGCCCACAGGTTGCCGTCGAGATCGAGCGTCATGCCGTTCTTCAGGTCGTTGGTCGTGGCCACAGCGCGCAACTCTTTCCACCAGGCGTCGTCGCCCGGGTCGTCAGGGGGTGGGGTGTGCGAACTCATTCTATCGAGCCGGCCGGACGGGGACTGATCACGACACTGCCCGGGCGACGCGTCAGACGGGAATCGGGCGGGGCCGGTAGCGGGCAGCGGCCCGCAGCCCCAGGCGGTAGGAGTCGGTCCCGAGCCCGGTGATGGTGCCGGTCGCCACCGCGGACAGCACGCTGTGGTGGCGGAACGGCTCGCGGGCCGCCGTCTGGGACAGGTGCACCTCGATCAACGGGCCGGTGACCTGGGCCGCCGCGTCCCGCAGGGCGTAGGAGTAATGCGACCAGGCCCCGGCGTTGAGGACCACCGCCGCGCCGCTGTCGGCTGCTTCGTGCAACCAGCCGATCATCGTCGCCTCGTCGTCGGTCTGCCGGGCGTCGATGACGATCCCGATCTCCTTCGCCTCGGCCTCGCAGGCCGCGACGAGCTCCTCGTAGGTCCCGTCGCCGTAGATGAGCGGGTCGCGCCGGCCGAGCCGACCCAGGTTCACCCCCGACAGCACCAGAACCGGCGGACCGGCCGGGGGCGTCACGCCGCCACCTCCGAGAAGGCCGCCACCAGCAGGCCCGGGTCGGGGTCGTCGAGCGTGGTCGGGTGGGCCAGGCCGGTCAGGACGACAAGCCGCAGGCGATGGCCCCGGGCCTTCTTGTCGACCTTCATGGCCGCCAGCAGCGCGGTCCACCGGTCCGACCGGTAGCTGACCGGCAGGCCGATCCGCTCGAGGAGCGCCTTGTGCCGGTCGGCGGTGGCGTCGTCCAGCCCGGCGGTCAGCCGGCCGAGCGCGGCTGCGTAGACCAGCCCGACCGACACCGCCGCCCCGTGCCGCCAGCCGAAGTTCTCGACCTTCTCGATGGCGTGGCCCAGGGTGTGGCCGTAGTTGAGGATCTCGCGGCGGCCCGCCTCCCGCGGGTCGGCCGAGACGACGTCGGCCTTGACCGCGATCGTGCGTTCGATCAGTTCCCGCTGGTCGGCGACCCCGGTCGGGTCGGCCTCCAGGAGCCGCAGGATCTCCGGGTCGGCGATGAACCCGCACTTGACCACCTCGGCCAGCCCGGAGACGAGTTCGTGGCGGGGCAGCGTGTCGAGCGTGGCCAGGTCGGCGACAACCGCCAGCGGCTGGTGGAACGCCCCGACCAGGTTCTTGCCGGCGTCGGTGTCGAGGCCGGTCTTGCCCCCGACGGCCGCGTCGACCATGCCCAGCAGGGTGGTCGGCACCTGGACCAGGTCGACGCCCCGCAGCCAGGACGCGGCCACGAAGCCGGCCAGGTCGGTGGTGGCGCCGCCCCCGAGGCCGATCACCACGTCGTCCCGGGTGAAGCCGACCTGGCCGAGCACGTCCCAGCAGAAGCCGGCCACGGCCAGCCGCTTGGCGTCCTCGCCGTCGGGCACCTCGACCGCGTGGGCCTCGACCCGGGCCGAGTCGCGCAGATCAGCCACGATCGCCTCGGCGGTCGTCCGCAGGGCCCGCGGATGGATCACCGCGGCCCGGGTGCGGCCGGCGACGATCCGGGCCAGCTCGCCAAGCAGCCCGGTGCCGACGATCACGTCGTAGGGACGCCCGCCGGCCGGGCGGACCGCGATCCGGGTCAGCTCGGTCGCCCCCGGGCCCGGGGGGCCGTTCGAGGTGGCCGCGGCCGACGTCACGGTCCGACCTCAGCGACCGGCTGGCTCGGGCCGCCGTCCGCGGGTTGCGGGCCGGGACCGGTCGACGCCGGCCTCACCAGCTTTTCGACCATGTCGACGACCTCCTCGGGCGTGCGCCCGTTCGTAGCGACGGCGGCCGTCGCCACCTCGGCGTACAGCGGCGCGCGGACCCGCAACATTGCCGCGATCTTGGTGCGCGGGCCCTCCACCAGCAACGGACGGTCCCGGCTGAGCCCCACCCGCCGGGCCGCGTCGCTGACCCCGACCTCGAGATGGACCACCCGGTGGCCACGCAGGGCCGCCCGGGTGGCGGGGTCGAGCACCGCTCCCCCGCCGACCGCGAGCACGCCCGAGTGATCCACGAGGGCCGCGGCGACGGCGGCCCGCTCCAGTTCCCGGAAGGTGTCCTCGCCCTGCTCGATGAAAATGTCGGAGACCGACATCCCCGCGGTCGCCTCGACGTCCGCGTCGGCGTCGTGGAACGGCACGCCCAGCCGGGCGGCGAGCAGGGACCCGACGGTCGTCTTGCCCGCTCCCGGTGCGCCGACGAGCACGACGATCGGGCCCGCCCACGTCGGTGCGCTCGCCATCAGGACCGCACCGCCAGCGACTTCAGGTAGCTCTCGCAGTTGCGGCGGGTCTCCTCGACCGAGTCGCCGCCGAACTTCTCCAGCGCCGCGTCGGCCAGCACGAGGGCCACCATCGCCTCGGCCACGACGCCGGCCGCCGGCACCGCGCAGACGTCCGACCGCTGGGCGATGGCGACGGCGGGTTCACCGGTGGCCGTGTCGATGGTCGACAGCGGCCGGGAGAGCGTCGAGATCGGCTTCATCGCGATGCGGACCCGCAGCGGTTCGCCGTTGGTCATGCCGCCTTCGACGCCGCCGGCCCGGGCGGTGAGCCGGCGGACCGCGCCGTCGCCGGTCGCCTCGATCTCGTCGTGGGCGGCGGAACCACGCCGCCGGGCGGTCTCGAAGCCGTCCCCGAAGGCGACCCCCTTGATCGCCTGGATGCCCATCAGCGCGCCGGCCAACCGGGCGTCGAGCTTGCGGTCGCCGTGGACGAAGCTGCCCAGGCCCGGGGGCAGCCCGTAGGCAAGCACCTCGACGACCCCGCCGAGCGTGTCCGCTTCGCGGCGGGCGGCCTCGATCTCGGCCTGCATCCGCTGGCTGGTGGCCGGGTCGGCGCAACGCACCGGATCGGCATCGATGGCGGCCGAGGAGGTCGGCACGGGGGTGTCGTCCGGAACGGCGATCGGCCCGAGCTCGACGACATGGGACACGATCTCGACGCCGTAAGCCTGCTTGAGCAGGGCCTTGGCGACGGCGCCGAGCGCGACCCGGGCGGCCGTCTCGCGGGCGCTGGCCCGTTCGAGCACCGGGCGGGCATCGTCGAAGGCGTACTTCTGCATCCCGGCCAGGTCGGCGTGACCGGGCCGGGGCCGGGTCAGCGGCGCGTTGCGGGCCAGGCCGGCCAGCTCGTCGACGGGCACCGGATCGGGCGCCATGACCTTTTCCCACTTCGGCCACTCGGTGTTGCGGATGACGACCGCGAACGGGCCGCCGAGCGTCGCGCCGTGGCGCAGGCCGCCGAGGATCTCCAGCTCGTCGCGCTCGAACTTCATCCGCGCGCCCCGCCCGGCCCCGAGCCTCCGGCGGGCGAGTTCGTCGCCGAGGTCGGTCGACGTCACCCGGATTCCCGCCGGCAACCCCTCCAGGGTGGCGACCAGAGCGGGGCCGTGCGACTCACCCGCGGTTATCCAACGCAGCATGCCGCCAGTCTTTCAGATCGCCCCGCCCCCCGGCATCCAGCCAAGATCATCCCGGACCGGGCGGCCGTCACCGCGGCCGCCCCGCGGTACGGCAGCATCAGCGCGCTCCGGGGCGCACCTTGGCGCGGCCGGCCCGGAGATGCGGCGGGGCGGGTCGGGTGACGATCACCTCGGGCGCGAACGGTTCCGGTTTGGCAGGCTCGCCGTCCGCCACCACGCCCCCGGACGCTGACGCTTCCTCGCGCCCCCGGAACTGTCGTCGTCGCCGCGCGCGGGAACGTTTAGCGACGCTGACACTCCGGGCCTTTTCGGCGACTGGCATGGTCAGCGCACGCCCACTGAACGCTGACCATGCCAACGATGCACCGCTCACGCTGCCACTCTCGCCACCCCGTCCCGGCCGGGGCCGGCCACCGGCTGCCGCTCGGGCCGTTCGGGCTTGCGTCGTCCTCGGCGCACCCCGGAACCTGCGATCACGCTGACGGGCTGGGGCGCGACGGGGCCGGACCGGTCAGGCGGGGTGGGCCAGAAGGACGGCGGCCAGCGTGCCGAGCAGGAGGTACGGGCCGTAGGCAATGCGGCTGCGTCGGTTGGCCCGGCCGATCAGCAGCAGCACGGCCGCGACGAGGCCGGCGGTGATCATGCCGATCCCGAGCCCGACCACCACGTTCCCCCAGCCGAGCCACCCGAGCGCCGCACCGATGAGCCCGGAGATCTTCACGTCGCCGAGCCCCAGTCCGTCGCCGGACAAGGTCCACAACGCGGCGAACGCCAGCCAGACGACCCCGCCGGCGACCGCGGCCCGCACCAACCGCTCCGACCCGCCGTCGATGGCCGCGGCCACCCCGAACAGAGCCGCGAGCACCGGATAGGACGGCAGCGTCAGGACATCGGGAAGGCGATGGACGCGCAGGTCGGTGATCCCGAGCGCGACCCCGACGGCGACGAGGTACAGGTAGGCGGGCAACCAGCCCGGATGGGCGCGCAACGCGACCGCCACCCCGACCGCCGCGGCCGCCGTGACCCCGGCCTGCACGACGAGCGACGGTCGGCGCGGGGAAGCAACCGCCCGGCCCGGCCCGGAAGCCGTTGCGGCTTCGGCCGGCGGGAGGCCGCTGGGACCGGTCGCGGCGACCACCCGGTGCAGCGGCGGGACGAGCGCCAGGGCCGGGACCGCGGCCAGCACCGCGAACCCGGCGTTCACGACCGTTCCCCGTTCACAGCCGGTCCGCGAGGGTCGCCTCGCCAGCGGCGCGCAGGACGTCGACCCCGACCTCGCCGCCGGCGGTGAACAACCGGACCTGGCCGACCGCCTGGGCCGCGAGCACCGTCAGCCCTCCCACAACCGGCGCCCCGGCGGCGCGGGCGGCCGCCGCGAGCCGGGTCGGCCAGGGGTGGTACAGCAGATCAACCAGCGCGCGGCCGGGCGGCCACGGGAGACCCGCGAGCGCATCGGTGGCCCCGGCCGGCGTCGTGGCCAGCACCAGGTCGCACCGCCCACCGGGCCCGTCGAGCCCACCGGGCCCGTCCAGGTCGGCCCAGGGGTGAGCGGTCACGGTGGTCCCGAGCGCGGCGCCCAACTCGACGAGCGGCTCCGCGGCGGCCGGTCGCCGGGCGAACAGGTCGACGGTCGGAACCTTCCGCCGGGCCAGGGCCGCGATGGCGGCCCGGGCGGTACCCCCGGCACCCAGCACCACCGGCCGGGTCGGCCGGGCCCCGTCGACCGCCGGCCCAGCGCCACCACCACCAGCACCAGCACCAGCACCAGCACCGAACACCTGGTCGACCGCGTAGGCGATCCCGTCGACGTCGGTGTTGTAGCCCACCAGCCGCGTCCCGGCGGTCCCACCCCGCACAACAACCGTGTTCACCGCGCCGATGAGGCCGGCCAGCTCGTCCACTTCGTCCAGCAGCCCGAGGGCGGCGATTTTAAGCGGCATGGTCAGCGACAGGCCGACCCAGCCGGGCTCGGTCCGGACCCGCGCGAACAGCGCCGGCAGGTCCGCTTCGTCACACTCGATCGCGGTGTAGGACCAGTCGCGCCCGAGCGCGGAGTAGGCGGCCCGGTGCAGCGTCGGCGACAGCGAATGCCCGATCGGCGAACCGAGGACCGCGGCGCGCCCGGCAACGCCGCCGGGCACTGTCAGCCGCCGCCTTCGGAGTGATACTTAGCCAGGTCAGCGTCCCATTCGGACTGGCTGCTGGCGAAAACGGTGACCTTCGACCTGGGTAGCGACACGAACCACAGCCAGCCGCCGGCGGCCGGGTGCAGGGCCGCCTCGAGCGCCGCCTGGCCCGGGTTGGAGATCGCGCCGGGCGGCAGGCCCCGCACCTTGCGGGTGTTGTACGGGTTGTTGGCGGTCAACTGGGCGTTGCTCAACGGGCCCTCGTACTCGTCGAGCCCGTACCGGGTCGTCGAGTCCATCCCGAGGGTCGGGAACTTGCCCGTCTTGTCGGCCAGCCGGTTGTAGATGACCCGCGAGACCTTCGGGGCCTCGCCCGGGTTGGCCACCTCGCGTTCGATGATCGACGCGACGGTCACGATGTCCTGCGGCGAGCGGCCGAGCGCCCGGGCCCCGCTCTCGATGTTGAGCGACGCCGTCTCGGTCGTGAACCGGTCGACGAACATCTTCAGGACCGCCTGCGGCGAGGTGGTCGGCATCAGGTCGTAGGTACCCGGATAGAAATAGCCCTCGATGGTGGTCGCGTACGAGGGCAGGCCGAGGCCGACGGGATGTTTGGTCACCGCCTCGAACGCGGCCACCGTGATCCCGGTCTTGGCGGCCAACGCATCGATCACCGCGTGCACGGTCTCGCCCGGCACCACGATGATCTTGTATTGGGCCTGGACCTTCGGATCGAGCAGGGTCTGCAGCGCCGTGACCGAGGACATGTGTTCCTTGAGCCGGTAGTAGCCGGGCTGCAGGGAGGTGGCCGAGTCGTCAGCGGCGGCGGCGTTCACGAAGGCGCCCGGGGTCTCGACGACGCCCGCGTTGGCCAGGATCCGACCGATGTCGCGGGCGCTGGAACCGTCCGGGATCCGCACGACGACCGGCATGGTGCCGGAACCCACGAAGTCAGCGGTCGATTCGGTGCCACCGACCTTGCCGACGACCCGCCCGAACGCGTAGATCCCGCCCCCGAGCACGGCGATCAGGACGACCAGAGTGATGATCAGCTTCGGCAGGACCCGTTTGCGGGGCCGCCGACCGCCAGGGCCGCCGCCCCGGTGGTCACGGGCGTCGCGGTCCGACCGCCGACCGGATCCGCCCCGCTGACCCGGTCGGCCCGGCTCGGAACCGAACAGGTCGTCGATATTGTTCTCGATCACGGTTGGTCCGATGGTCGGTCGAGGTAGCTCTGAAGGATCGCCACCGCGGCCTCCTGGTCGACGAGGGCGCGCCGGGAGCGCGACCGCAGGCCCGTCTCCGCCATCCTGCGATGGGCGACAACGGTTGTCATCCGTTCGTCCGCCATCCGCACGGGTACCGGAGCGACGCGTGGTTCCAACTGCGTCACGTACTCGCGGGCGGCAGCGGCCGCCGGCCCCTCCCGACCGGAGAGACTAGTCGGCAGCCCGACGATCACCTCGATGGCGTCCCGTTCCCGCACGATTGCGGCGATTTCGTCGAGATCGGCCCCGGTCCGCCGGACCCGGCGCACGGTGGTGACCGGGACGGCGAGGATGCCGTCCGGGTCACTGGCCGCGATCCCGACCCGCACCGAGCCGACGTCCACCCCGATGCGGACGCCGCGCACGCGGGCCGGCGTCAGGGGGTCACCCCCCGGTTGTGCGGGCGACGATCGCCCGCACCACGCCCAGCGCCCGCGGCACGCCGTCGGGGTCGGTGCCGCCGCCCTGGGCCAGGTCCGGCTTGCCGCCGCCCCGGCCACCGAGCGCCCCGGCCGCTTCGCGCACCACGTCGCCGGCCCGGAGCCCGAGGGTCCGGGCCCCGTCGGTGGTGGCGACCACGATCGTGGCCCGCCCGTCACCCCGGGTCGCGAGGGCCACCACCGCGGGCCGCTCACCCAACCGGCCGCGCACGTCCACGACGAGCTTGCGCGCGTCGTCCCCGCTGGTCCCGGGGGGCGCCTCGGCCGCGATGACCGCGACCCCACCCACGTCCTCGGCGCCGGCCGCGAGCGTCGCCGCGCCGGCCAGGACCGCGTCGGCCCGGACCCGCTCCAGCTCGCGCTCGGCGTCCCGCAGCTTCCCGACGATGTCGGCCACCCGGTCGGGCAGCTCCTCCGGCCGGGCCTTCAGCGCACCGGCCAGCCGCGCGACCAGCAGATGCTCGCGGGCCAGGAACCGGAACGCGTCGATCCCGACCAGCCCGTCGACCCGCCGGGTACCGGCCGCCACCGATGATTCGGACAGCAACTTCACCGAGCCGAGCTGGCCCGACCGGGCCACGTGGGTGCCGCCGCACAGTTCGCGCGCGTAGTCGCCGACGTCGACGACCCGCACCTCGTCGCCGTACTTCTCGCCGAACAACGCCATCGCGCCCAGCCGTCGCGCCTCGTCCTGGGTGGTGACGAACGCCCGGACCTCGAGGTCCTTAACCAGGACCTCGTTGACCTCGTCCTCGACGTCGGCCAGGACCGACGGGGGAACCGCGCCCGGCGACCGGAAGTCGAACCGCAGCCGGCCCGGGGAGTTGAGCGAACCGGCCTGGGTCGCCGTCTCTCCCAGCGCGCGGCGGAACGCCTGGTGGATCAGGTGGGTCGCGGTGTGGGACCGGGAGATCGCGGCCCGCCGGTCGGCGTCGACCTGGGCCCGGACCTCGGTGCCGGACCGCAGCTCGCCGCGCAGCACCCGGGCCCGGTGCACGACCAGATCGGCCACCGGGCGCTGGACGTCGAGGATCTCCAGCTCGCCGCCGTCGAACAGGATCTTGCCGGTGTCGGGCTCCTGACCGCCGGACTCGGCGTAGAAGGGGGTGACGTCGAGCACCAGGCCGACCTCATCGCCCTCCACCGCGGCCGGCTGCAGCGCGCCGTCGGCCCCGCCCAGCAGGCCGGTGACCCGCGACGAGCGTTCCAGCTCGGTGTAGCCGGTGAACACGGTCGGCCCGGACCGCTCCAGCAACGGCCGGTAGACCGAGAGGTCGACGTTGCCGATCCGGCGCCCTCGACGGTCGGCCTTGGCCGCTTCCCGCTGGCGGGCCATCAGGCGACGGAACCCGTCCTCGTCGACGGCCAGGCCGGCCTCGGCCGCCATCTCGAGGGTCAGGTCGATGGGAAAGCCGTAGGTGTCGTGCAGCTTGAACGCGTCGGCGCCGGGCAGCACGGCGCCGGCCGAGGTCTTCGCGGCGGCCGCCGCCGTGTCGAAGATCGTCGTACCGGTCCGCAGGGTCTCCAGGAACGACCCTTCCTCCCCCACCGCGATCTGCGTGATCGCGACTTCGCGGTCGGTCAGCTCCGGGTAGATCGGGCCCAGGGCCCGCACGCTGGCGTCGAACAGGTCCGCCATGACCGGGTCCCGGCCCCCCAGCAGCCGCACGTTGCGGACCGCCCGGCGCAGGATGCGGCGCAGGACGTAGCCCCGACCTTCGTTGGACGGCACCACCCCGTCGGCGATCAGCAGGGCCGCGGTGCGGGTGTGATCGGCGACGACCCGCAGCCGCACGTCGTCGGCCGGGTCGGCGCCGTACCGCTTGCCGGTCAGTTCGGACGCGCGGTCGAGCACCGGGCGGGAGATGTCGATCTCGTACAGGTTGTCGACCCCTTGCAGGATCGTTGCCATCCGCTCCAGGCCCAGGCCGGTGTCGATGTTCCGGCTGGGCAGGTCGCGCAGGATCGGGTAGTCGTAGCCGGCGCCCGGACCCCGCTCGAACTGCATGAAGACCAGGTTCCAGACCTCGAGGTAGCGCTCCTCGTCGGCGATCGGCCCGCCGTCCCGGCCGAAGGCCGGCCCGCGGTCGAAGTAGATCTCGCTGCACGGCCCGCACGGCCCGGGCACGCCCATCGACCAGTAGTTGTCCTCCTTGCCGCGGCGCTGGATGCGCTCGGGCGGCAGCAGGGTGCGCCAGATCTGCTCGGCCTCGTCGTCGTCGTGGTAGACGGTCGCCCACAGGTCAGCCTCTTTGAAGCCGAACCCGGCGGTGAGCAGCTCGAACGCGTACGGGATGACCTCGGCCTTGAAGTAGTCACCGAAGGAGAAGTTCCCGCACATCTGGAAGAACGACGCGTGCCGGGCGGTCCGCCCGACGTTCTCGATGTCGACCGTCCGGATGCACTTCTGCACGCTGGTCGCGCGCCGCCAGGGGGCGGGCAGGTCGCCGAGGAAGTACGGCTTGAACGGCACCATGCCGGCGTTGACGAGCAGCAGGGTCGGGTCCTCGGCGACCAGGCTCGCGCTGGGCACGACGGTGTGGCCCCGGTCGGCGAAGTGGGCGAGGAAGCGGCGGCGGATCTCTACCGTGTCCATAAGTTCACGCAGGTCCTGGCAGTTGTCGGGAGGGGGGCGCTGACGGGTCAGCCGGGCCGACCGGCCCCGCCGCCCTCGACGTCACCGCGGGGCGGGACAGACGATGGGACCGGGCCGGCCGATGGAACGCTGCCGGGGAGACCCGTCGGGCGGCTGGAGCGCCAGCCGGCTGGGAAACCCTAGGGTGCTTCCCGCGGAAGCACCCTAGCTAGCTCGCCGCCCGTTGCTGGCCGCGAGGTCGTTGACCGTCACGTCGTCCGCTCCCTCATACCGCGGGTGCCCATGGGTGGTCCCATCGGCGTCGTCGTCCCCGATGATACCGAGCGCGGAGCGCAGTTCGGCTTCCCGCTCGGCCATACCGTCGCGGACATCGGCCGTGAACTCCTTGACCGAGGCGATGACCGAACCGGCCACACTCTCCGGGGTCAGCGCGGAGGCGAGCCGGGCGACCCGGCGGACGGCGACCACCCCGGCGGCCGCCCCCAGCGAGAGGTAGAACATCCGGGGCACGTCAGGCGCTCCCGGCCCTGGCCTTGCGGGCCGCCTTGCGGATCGCCTTGTTCTCGGACCGCTCGGCCTTCATCTCGGCCGAGACCCGGGCGGTGACGTCGGCGGTGCCGCGCTTGCTCACCGCGCGCCGGACCCCGTAGGAGAACGCCGCCACGCGCACCAGCGGACCGCCCAGCGTCGCCGCGAACAGCGAGGTCAGCGACGACACGTTGGTCGAGATGGTCTGCACGTTGGCGGTGATCGCGTCGACCCGCTCGAGTTCCTTGTTGACGTGGGCGAGGGCGACATTCACCTCGTCCACGGTCGCACCGGCCTGGCGGACGCGGGCCGTGCCCTCGTCGATCGTGAGGCCGGTCTGGCGGACCCGGGCGGCCGTCTCGTCGAAGATCTTGCCCAGCTTGTACAGGACGTAGCAGCCGAACAGAACGAGTACGGAGAACGCCCCCGCCGCGATCAGCCCTGCGATCGCACCACCGGACATGCGGGCCCCGCCTCCATCAGTCGACTCGCGCACGCCTTGCGGGCGCCCGCAACTACGGATTCGACCTTACCGATAGCAACCATTACCGATAGCAACCAGGGGTCCGTCAATCGGAGCTCGCCGACCCGTCGCCCCGCAGCGCCGCGCGGATCTGGGCCAGGCGCTCGCCGGCCCGGGCCTCGAACCCGTGCGGTCCGGGCTGGTAGTACTCCCGGTCGGCGACGACGTCCGGGGCGTACTGCTGGGCGACCACCCCGGCGCCGGCGTCGTGCGGATAGGAGTAGCCGGCCCCGTGGCCGATCCGGCCGGCCCCCTTGTAGTGGGAATCGCGCAGGTGGACCGGTACGGCACCGGTGCGACCGGCCCGGATGTCGGCGGTCGCGGCGTCCATCGCGACGATCACCGCGTTCGACTTCGGCGCCAGGGCCAGGTGGATCGCCGCCTGGGCGAGGGCGAGCCGGGCCTCGGGCAGCCCGACGCTCTCCAGGGCCGAGGCCGCCGCGACCGCGACGGCCAGCGCCCCCGGCTCGGCCAGGCCGATGTCTTCGCTGGCCAGGATGATCATGCGCCGGGCGATGAACCGGGGATCCTCGCCGCCCTCGATCATCCGCGCGAGGTAGTGCAGCGCCGCGTCGACATCGGAGCCGCGCAACGATTTGATGAACGCACTCGCGACGTCGTAGTGCTGATCGCCGTCGCGGTCGTACCGGACGGCCGCCCGGTTCACCGCCTGTTCCAAGGTGGCCAGGTCGAGCGTCACCGGGCCGGCCGCGCCGCCCGGCCCGGCCGCGGAACCGGCCGCCGGCCGGACGGCCGGCGGGGCCGCCAACGCGGCGTCGGCGCCGGCCTCGAGCGCGGTGAGAGCGCGGCGGGCGTCCCCGGCCGCCAGCCGCACGAGGTGGGCCTCGGCGGCGGGCTCGATGGCCACCCGGCCGCCGTAGCCCCGCCCGTCGACCAGCGCCCGCGCGACCAGCGCGCTCACGTCGTCGTCGGCGAGCGGCTCGAGGGTGAGCAGCAACGACCGGGACAGCAGCGGGGAGATGACGGAGAAGAACGGGTTCTCGGTGGTCGCGGCGACCAGGATCACCCAGCCGTTCTCGACCGCCGGCAGCAGCGCGTCCTGTTGCGCCTTGTTGAAGCGGTGCACCTCGTCGACGAACAGGACCGTGCGTTCCTCCGACATGGCCAGCGTGTTCTTGGCTTCGTCGATGACCGCCCGGACGTCCTTCACCCCGGCCGTCACGGCCGACAGCTCCCGGAACCGGCGACCGGGCCCGCCCGCGACGATGTGGGCGAGCGTCGTCTTGCCGGTCCCGGGCGGTCCCCACAACAGCAGGGAGGTGGTGCCGCCCCCTTCGACCAGGCGCCGCAGCGGACCACCGGCGGCCAGCAGATGGCGCTGCCCGGCCACGTCGTCGAGGGTGCGGGGCCGAAGCCGGACCGCCAGCGGGCCGGAGACGGCGACGGTCTGCTCGAGGCCTGCGTCGAACAGGCTCATGACCTCACGGTACCGGGCCGCGATCGAGGCGGGGGCCGCCGCCGCCGGTGCGGGAAAGACATCCGGTCGGCGACGGGGGGGTTCGCCGACCGGACGTATCACCGAGTGTGCACGCATCGCGCACGGTTGTCGAGATGTTGCTTATCGTGGTCGTGTCGTAGGGCGACTACCAGTCACGATGCCGCTGGCGTGATCATCCGAACATCATCGGCCGGGTCCAACCCACCGCCGACCGCCTCGGCGCGGCCCGATCAGGGTGCACCGTATTTGGCCGGGCCGGGGCGCCCACGGTAGCGATGGACACGTTGGGTGGGCGACAGATCACACTGGAGCGCCAAAACGCCCCCACGCAGTCCTGATTTGAATAGGATGTCCGTGTTTGACGGTCTCTACCCATCGAGCCGTCGTGAGGAATGCGGGCGCACCCCCACAGGTCCTTTCCCGTTCCGGATGGCTTCGGACGGGGCCGCCCGGCGTACCGGGGCCGCCATCGCAGGCGATGGCGATTCCGGAGGTCGCGCGGTCCGGACGTATCCGAACAGTGAGATGACAGGGGCCCGGCGTTGTCCAATCAGTCACAGCACTTGGCGGCACCACCAGCGGCGAGAGGCCCGATGACCAAGGAGCTCATCCCCCCCGAGCCGGACCCGGACCGGGGCGGCCCACCAGTTTCGACCCCGCGGGACACGGCGCGGGCCCCGGGCCGGCGCGGTGGGCGGCCAGGGGAGGCGGTCGGCGACCGGACCTTGGCCTCCCGGCTGGCCCGCGAGATCGAGCAGGAGATCATCCGGCGCGGCTGGCCGGTCGGCGAGGGGCTCGGCTCCGAGTCCGCGCTGATGGAGCAGTACCAGGTCGGCCGGTCCGTACTGCGGGAAGCCGTCCGGATCCTGGAGAGCCGGTGGGTCGCCAAGCCCCGCCCCGGGCCGGGCGGCGGTCTGGTCGTCACCGCCCCCGACCCGGACGGCGTCCGCGACGTGACCCGCGTCTTCCTCGACTTCGCCCGGGTCCGGCCCGAGCACCTCTACCAGGCCTGGATGGCGCTGGAAGTGGTCGCGGTCCGGGAGTTGGCGGTCTCCATCGACGCGGAGGGCATCGACCGGCTGCGGGCCACCCTGCGGGCCGAGCAGGCCGGTCCACCGGTCACCACCCCGGTCGGGGGCCGGCGGTCGGCGGTCGGCGGTCCACGCCCGGCCGGGCTGCACGCCGAGATCGTGCGGATGGCCGGCAACCCGGCGATCGACCTGTTCGTGCGGGTCCTGATCGACCTGGCCCGCAGTCACGGGAACGCGGCGGACGCGGTCGCCGGCTGCCGGGACCCGGCCACCCACGCGCAGATCGTGGAGGCGATCATCGCCGGGGACGCCGCCGTCGCCCAGCACCACGTCCGGCGGTGCATCCAGCAACTGGCCGACGATTCGGCCGCCGACGGCGACGACCTCTCCGGCTGAGCCGGCCAGGCCGGTCGGGCCGGGCCCGTCAGGCCGGTCGCGTCAGGCCGGTCGCGCGGGCGCCGATCGACCCCGGCGGTCGGGCTGGTCGGAATGGTGATGGCGGACCAGCCCGGCCAACTGGTCGGAGTGCTCGGCGACCACCTGGCGGACCCGGTCGACGGCGTTGGGCGCGAGCGCGTCGTAGATCTCCGCGAACACCCGGTGCGCCTCGAGCCGCGGCCAGTGCGGGGGTAGCAGTTCCACCGGCAGGTCCGGGTCCAGGCTGGGGAAATACCGCCAGGCCTCCATGACGGCGGTCCGGGCGGTCAACGCCTCCGAGGCATCGATCGCGCCGGTCCGGGCCCGGGTCAACAGCCCGCTGTAACTGGCGATGAAGTCCCGGTACCGGTGGCTCAGATCGGTCAGGTCCCAGGCGTCGATCGGGTGGCGGGGCCCGTCGATCGGCGGGTCGACGGTGGTGGTCAGCACGGTCGCGCCGGCCACCCCCAGGTCGTCGAAACCGCGCCGGGCCGCGGCGGCGACCGGTCGGGGCGTCACCCACAACCCGTCGTAGAGCGGCGCGAAGCCCAGCCAGCGCAGCCGGTTACGAACCGCCCGGCGGGCGTCGCGCTGCTCCTCGGGAACCGAGAACGCCGCGATGCGCCAGTGCCCGTCCCAGGGCTCGTAGCGCTGCCCGAAGGTCAGGATGCGCGACGCGCCTTCGCTCAGGACCTTGGCCGCCTGGGGGGTGAGGCCGTAGTACGTGTAGCGACCGACCTTCGACGATTCGAGCACCCCGCGCCGGGCCAGCCGGGACAGCGCCGCGCGGGCGCCGACGGTGGTGACCCCGAAGTCGCCGAGCAGGGTCACCAGGGCCGCCGAGGGCAGATGTTCGGAGCGGTTGTACCAGTAGTCACCGAGCAGGGTGGAGAGCAACCGCTGGGGCTGGGCGCCGGCCTGGAGCCGCGGCAGATCGACTTCTCGCACGTCAGGGACATCCTCCGGTCCCATACCGGGCGGATCGGCGGCCGCGACCATTGTCACGAGGCTGGAGTTTACGGGTCCCGTCCGTCACCACCCGCTACGACCGCTTAACGGGCAATCCGCCGGACCTTCACCGGCCGCCACGGCCACCGGTCCGCGGGCGATCAATCGGTACGCTCGCGGTCATGGCGTCTCGCGAGATCCGGGTCCGGTTCGCACCCTCCCCCACCGGGCTGTTCCACGTCGGCGGGGCGCGGTCGGCGCTGTTCAACGCGATCGTCGCGCGCCAGGCCGGCGGGTCGCTCGTCCTGCGGATCGAGGACACCGACGCGTCGCGCAACCGGCCCGAGTGGACCGACGGGATCATTTCCGCGCTCGACTGGCTGGGGATCAGCCCGGGCACCTACGAGGGACCGGTGTTCTCCTCGGCCAACGCGGAGCTGCACACGGCCGCCGCCGAGAAGCTGTACGCCGCCGGCCGGGCCTACTACTGCGACTGCACCCGCGACGACATCACGGCCCGCACCGGCAACCCGGCGGCCGGCTACGACGGCCACTGCCGCGAGCGGGGCCTGCCCCCCGGCGAGGGTCGCGCGCTGCGCTTCCGCACCCCGGACGAGGGCGTCACGGTGGTCGAGGACGTCGTCCGGGGCACGCCGGAGTTCGCCAACGCCACCATCGAGGACTTCGTCATCGCCCGCGGCAACGGGACCGCCGTCTTCCTGCTGGCCAACGTCGTCGACGACCTGGACGAGCGCATCAGCCACGTCATCCGGGCCGAGGAGCACCTGTCGAACGCGCCGAAACAGCAGATGCTGTGGGAGGCGCTCGGCGCCGGGCGGCCGGTGTGGGCGCACGTCCCGATCATCGTGAACGAGAAGCGGCAGAAGCTGTCCAAGCGGCGGGACAAGGTCGCCCTGGAGGACTACCGGGCCGAGGGTTACCTGGCCGAGGCGATGAAGAACTACCTGATGCTCCTGGGCTGGGCTCCGGCCGGAGACCGCGAGATCCTGCCCTGGAAGGAGATCGAGGCCGAGTTCCGGCTCGAGGATGTGAAGCTCGCGCCGGCGTTCTTCGACGAGAAGAAGCTGCGGGCCTTCAACGGGGACTACATCCGGGCGCTGACCGTTCCGGAGTTCATCGAGGCCTGCCAGCCGTGGCTGGCCGGCCCGCGGGTGCCGTGGCGGCCGGCCGACTTCGACGCCGGCGTCTTCGCCGCGCTGGCCGAGGACGTCCAGTCCCGGGTGTCGATCCTGTCCGAGGTCGTGCCGATGGTCGATTTCATGTTCCTCGACGCGGTCGAGCTCGACGAAGCGGCGTGGGCCAAGGCCACCAAGGGGGCGCAGGTGGACGTGCTGCGCTCGGTGATCGCCGCGTTCTCGGAGGAGGACCTGCCCTGGGACGACGGCGCCCTGCACGGCGCGCTCGAGCAGGCCGGGTTGGAGCACGGTCTGAAGCTCGGGAAGGCCCAGGCCCCGGTCCGGGTCGCGGTGACCGGCCGGTCGGTCGGGCCGCCGCTGTTCAAGCCGCTGGAGCTGCTGGGCCGCAGCCGCACGCTGGCCCGCCTGCGGACCGCGCTGGCCCGGCTCGAGGGTTAGCTGCGGAGGGTTAGCGGCTTTCAAAGGGTTGGCGGCTGCGGAGGGCTGAGGCCGGCACGCCTCCAGCTTCAGCCCTCCGCCGGTGCTCCCGGGGGACCCCCGTCCGACGGGAGCAGCTCTGGTTAGTGGACCGCCGGGCGGTTCGCCCGGCTCCACTCCCGCATGCGGCGCGGATAGCCGACCACCGATGCGTCGTAGATCGGCAGGGCCAGGTCCCGGGCCAGCCGCCGGGCGACGGCCGGGCTGCCGACCCGCCGCCGGATCCACGCGCCCTGGCCGTCGACGGCGACGACGGTCGCGTCGGTGGCGGCCGTCTCCGGCTCGGCGAACAGTTCCACCCCCCGGTGCTCCCGGGCGAAGTCGCGCAGGCCGGCCAGGTCAGCGGCGGTCGCCTCGCGGTCGAGCAACGTCCGGTGAGTGGCGTGCCGGTGCAGCAGCCAACGGTCCCTCCAGGTCATGGAGGCTCCCCGATCTGTGTGGGCGGCGGTCGGTCGGATGGAGATCGTGCAGGACGGCGCTCGCGCCGTGATCGCCACGGTCCGTCCCGACCGGAGTCCGCCGTCGCGCCGAACTCCGCCCTCATCACAGCCCACCAGCCCTAACGCTGGCTTAAGACCAGGCCAGAGCTTTCTTGGAACCGACCGCGGGCGAGCTCAGATCCGCTCACCGTCGACATAGATTTCGGCCCGATCGGGATAGAAGCTGACCAGTCCGGTGATCTTCAGGCTCTCGAACAGCGGGGAGCGGTAGGTCCACACGACGTCCTCGTGCACCGTGCCCCCGATGTCCAGGGACCGGTAGGTCGCCGTGCCCTTGTAGGGGCAGTGGGTGACGGTGTCGGACGGGCGCAGCAGCTCGGTCCGCACCTCGGTGAGCCGCAGGTAGTACCGGGGCGGCAGCCCGGTCTCGTACAGGATCGTCGGGCGGTCGGTCTCGGCGACCGTCACCCCGTCGACGACCACCCGGACCTCCCGCGACGCGGCCAGGATGTCGACCCGGGTGTAGGGGCTGCGCGGGTGGACGAAGACCGGCTCGTCCTCCTCCAGCCACTCGTCTAGCGCGTCCCATTCGAAGCGGACCAGCTCCCGCAGCTCGGGCAGCGGCGACTGGGCGTGGGTCCAGGCGGCGTCCGCGGCGTGGTGGCCGGCCACGGCCACGTCGAACCGGGTGGCGTCGCCGCGGCTCGGCGAGCGGGTGGTCTTCCCGTTCGCGGTCAGCGTGGCCCGGACGTCGGCGGCCGGGATGTAGTACGCCGGGTAGTGCGGGTTCTCCCAGACCAGGACCGGGTGGGTGGTGTCGGCGACCAGTTCGCCGCCCAGGTAGGCGCGGACCCGCTTGAGGCCCGGCTCGACCCGGACCCGGCCGCGCGCGTGCTCTGCGGTGTGCGGGGTTTGCGGGGTGGTCGGGGTGTGCGGGGTGGTCGCGATTTCCGGGGCGGTCGGGGTGCCGGCGGTCATGTCTGGACTCCCTGCAGCTCGTGGACGAAGTGATCGACGAACGCGGACTGGTCGGCCGGTGGAGTCGCGGCCCGGACGACGAATTTGGTGACTCCGGCGTCGACGTACCGTCCGATGGCGGCCCGTAGTCCGTCCCAGCCGACCGGGATGAGCACCGCCGGGTCGACGGGCTCGCCGGCCGGCCGGCCGTTGGCGCCGGCCCCGGTGGTCGCGGTGGTCGCGGCCCGCCGTTGGGCGACGGCGGCGGCCATCCGGGGTGGAATCGGGCCGTCCAGGACGACCGGCAGGCTGATGCCGAAGTGGTCCTGCTCGACCGAGCGGCCGGCGTCCCGGGCCGCGTCGTTGATCACGGCGATGCCGGCCGCCGCTTCATCCGGGGTGATCAGGCTGGCCAGCCAGCCGTCGCCGAGCCGACCGATCCGGGTCAACGCGGCGGGAGCGGACCCGCCGAGCCAGAGGTCCAGGGGTTTGACGGGCGGCTCCCCGATGGAGGTGTCGTCGAGGTGGAAGAAGCGGCCGTGGAACGTGACGGCCGGCTCGGCCAGCAGTCGGCGCACGATGAGCAGCGCTTCGTCGAAGACGTCGCCCCGGCGGGCCCCGGCCGGGATCGGGAACGCGTCGCGGTCGGCCGGTTGGGCCGGGCCGAGGCCGACGGCCGGCAGGATGCGCTTGGGCGCCAGCCGCCCGAGGGTGGCGAGCTGCTTGGCGAACAGCACCGGGTTGCGCCCGGGCAGGACGGAAACGCCGGTGCCGAGTTTCAGTTTCCGGGTCCGGGCCGCCGCGTAGGCAAGGCCGACGATCGGGTCCGGGGCCCGGGCCGAGATCAGTTCGGACAACCACAGCGAGTCGACGCCGGCCTCATCGAGACGGACCAGCAGGTCATCGAAGCCGTCATCGGCGCCGACGCCGGTGAACGCGATCCCGGCGCGGACCTTCATCGCGGACCATCCATCCGTCGCGGACCATCCATGCGGGCGACCTCCCGGGGCGTGTCGGCCGTCGTGGCCCGGCCGACCAGGGCGGCCGTCCGGGCGGCGGCACCCGTCCGCGTCGGTCACGCGCCGGTCAGCCGTGGAGGCGCAGACCCTTGAGGATCTTGTCCGCCGCCTTGCGGTCAGCCCGCAGCGCGAGCCCGACGAGGGCGAGCTTCTCCCGAGGAACAGCAGCCACCGCGGCCCGATTGTTCCGGTCGTCACCCGTGGTGAACAGTTCCTCCGTGTAGATCGACGGGGTGACGCCCCGGTCGATCGCCCGGCGCGTCACCGTCGCGAGCTGCGCGCCGGTGGCGGCGAAGACCATCACCGGCTGACGAAACATCGGCAGATAGGTGGTGCCGTCGGCGTCCCGGTAGGGCTCGCCGGTGACGTCCTCGACCGTCGCGGCGATGCCGCTGACCAGGAACGACGTGACGTTCAGACGCTGCCAGACGGCCAGGTCGTCGCGCAGGACCACCGCGATCTTGGTATCGAAACGGACCGGCTGGTTCCTTTGGTCACCGTCACTCCCGTGGTCACCGTCACTCCCGCTCATGATCTGCGCTGGCTCCTCGTTGTACTTCCCTGTCATGCGGTCCACGCATCTCAGACTAGATTTCCCAGTGGTCAGACTGATCCCGAGCCGAACTATGTTCGGCTGACGCACGGAAATGAGGGCCGTGGACGAACTCGATGAGGCGATCGTCGCCGTGCTCCAGGCGGATGCGCGGGCGACCAACCGGGATCTGGCCGCGCGGGTCGGGGTCTCGCCGTCGACGAGCCTCGAACGGGTCCGGTCGCTGCGGCAACGCGGAATCATCACCGGCTACCGGGCCGAGGTCGACCTCGCCGCGCTGGGCCGACCGGTGGAGGCGATGATCTCCGTTCGGCTGCGACCGCAGTCGCGCGCGGTGATGTACGGCTTCCGCGAGTTCGTGCTGAGCCTGCCGGAAACGATCGACGTCTTCGTGGTGACGGGACGGGAGGACATCCTCATCCACGTGGCCACCCGCGACACCCGGGAGCTGCAGAACTTCGTCCTGGACCGGTTGACGCGCCGCCGCGAGATCGCCGACCTGGTGACCTCGGTGATCTTCGACCACGCCCGCAAACCGGTCATCGAACCGATGCGCTGAGCCGACGTCCGGATCGGCCCGCCGCGGACGGCTCCACTGAACGATCCCGGGCCGGTACGGGGCCGCCGCGCTCCGCGGAACACCGTTTGGCTGCGCAAACAGTGTCCCGCGGGGCACCGGGCTCCGCGCTATCACCGCCGGAGCGGAGCTGAGGTGCACTGCCCGGTGGTCCCACCCTCGGTGACCATGGCCGTCCGGTACCGTGTCACCGCACCACGGGGCGGTAGCTCAGCCGGTTAGAGCAGAGGACTCATAATCCTTGGGTCGTGGGTTCGAGTCCCACCCGCCCTACCTTGTTTATGCAGGTAAAGCCCATGGTCGAGGAGCTTCTTAGCGATCAAGCCGGCATGTTGGCAGCCACGCCGGCAGCCATCGTGCTAACGACTCGCTACGGTTCCGGCGTCGTCGGCCGGCCCCACAGCGCTTCGCCGAT